>CACHNP010000001.1 GCA_902581285.1 uncultured Gammaproteobacteria bacterium
ATCGCAAACATGGAATTCCATCAATTTCACCCCACTGCATTATACAACCCAGGGCATTCACCTTTTCTAATAACAGAAGCGCTAAGAGGAGAAGGGGCCACACTGGCTCTACCAGATGAACAACCGTTTATGTCGCGCTACCATGCTAGTGCCGATCTAGCACCACGCGATATAGTCGCACGAGCCATTCATCAAGAAATGACAAAAAACAACCTTGATCATATTTATTTAGACGCAAGACAAATTAATGGTGAACGCGTGAAAAAATTATTTCCGACCATTTATCAACATTGTCAAAAACATAATATCGATATATCAAAACAGCTCATACCAGTGGTACCAGCTTCTCATTATACATGCGGCGGAGTGATCACCAACCTATCAGCACAAACTGATCTCAACCACCTTTATGCAATAGGTGAAACAGCTCACACTGGCCTTCACGGGGCAAATCGCATGGCAAGTAATTCGCTACTGGAGTGCTTAGTGTTTGCTGAAAGCTGCGCTAAATCAATTCAAAATGATATTAAAGTCGCTCAAAAAACAACGATGAAACATGCCATACACCGCATAAGCAAAACAACGGATGATTCTAAAGCACTCCATATTCAATCCATGATTCGCCAAGTCATGTGGAAACACGTTGGCATAGTTCGAAACGACCAAGGTTTAAATGACGCACGAAGCGAAATAAATAAACTTAAATCTGAATTCAATGCACATTTTCCAACCCCACTCACAAGCAAAGATACTATTGAAACACGCAATTTACTCGATAATGCATTCCTCACCATTCAATGCGCGCTTCAACGAAAAGAAAGCCGAGGATTGCACTTCAACAGCGACCACCCAAATCAATTACAAATCAAACTTGACTCAATACATGCAATCAGCACAAACGCAAACCAGTAAGATTATAAAAGTATTAAAGCAAGAACTATTAGCAAAATTGTGCTCACCATAAATAATGCCATTTCCCTTTAATACGAATTTCATATATGATAGCGCGTAAATAAAGGAGGCCAAGAGTGAAAAAAGAAAACATCACAGACCTAATGCAACCATCAAACTTCGACCAAAAAACACTCGACAGCTGGAGTAATTTTCAAAAAAAACTCGATAAAAATGTCCCCAAGGACATCACACTGACGTTTCCGTTATTTTTATTACTCTACCAACTTGATAACATTGAAATCAACTCACCTTCTTCCACCTCACAAATAATCACATATGGAAAACATCACAAAATCACTTTACAACTTATTTCCAACGGCAACTTACTCGAAGACGCCCTTTTCTTTAGTATCGAAAAAAACAAAACAAAAACAAGCTCAAAAGAAAAATGGGTACTACTGGACTATAACAACCCCTATGCTTACATTGTAGATCGACTCCATTGGCTTGATGAAAATGAGATCAAACGCCACTTAGCCAAAATTAGTAATATCACCATTAAAAACAACATTCTTGGGTTCATTCAGCAGGAACTTAGCGAATCAATTTCACAAGCAGAGAGCATCAGGGATAAGTTAGGTAAAGTTTCAACCCAAGTAAAAGAAGACTCAAAAGAAAATGGCATCTGTAAAATTTATCAATCCCAAGACTACAAATCACTCATCAAACAAGCAAAAGACATTGAAACCCAACTTCTTGATGGAAAACCGGTACATGCCGAAGCTATTATTAAGCTCAAAGAAATCAAACAGCACCTACAAGACCAATTTCTCAAGCCACTCATTAAAGCATACAAAACACCAAGACTTGAGAGCAAGCAAACAGATAAAACAAGCCTTGAATTTGACAAAAAAACCACCGATATTTATCTGCAAATTCTTAATTACGCAGAAAACATATGCAAAGTACCTGACTACATAATTATTGACTGGCTAAATACTGAAGTAGAACAGCAAACGGATCACAATCTAAAGCTAAGCACGCAAAAGTACCTTGATCTTTTCGCCCAATCCAGACATGTTAATGCAAATATTATTAAATTCATAAACCAAATCCTCCTACCAGAAAACACACTCTTAAAAAATCCCAGCATTACAAGAGAAAAAAAAGAGAGCAGCCCCAATACAACAGCAGAACCCGCCTTATTTTCAGAAAACAAAACTTGCAGCCCCACAAATGAAGCAAGAATAACAGAAAAAACCCCTAAAAAAATCTTATCATCACAAGAAATCATAAGAGAAATAATAGCAAGCGAACCAGATTCAGAAAACAGAGTTATGTACCTACACTACTTAACTCAAACCTTGTCCCCTCAAGAAAACCCAATGGCTACACTTTGCTCACTCATAAAAGAGCTACCCGAAAAAGAGGATCTAATCAGCAGTATGCTCGACCTTGAGTCACGTTACGAAGAAACTAGCATAACCTGTCAACAGATCCAATGGCTAAGACCTTGGTCGCAACTCTACTCAAGTCTTTCAGAAAAAATTATCAACATGATTACAAACTGTCAGACCATAAAAACACCATGCGAAAAAATTATTGACGAAGAAGCACATTATATTGCGACCTTTAACAACCAAGGTTATTATATTACCATTTCCAAAAAACCACAGACAAAGATAGTAACTCATTCGGGCAAGATTATAACGGAAGACGCAACAAAAATTGCATTCCCTCTCACACTTGCATCTAATTTTCACGATATCTCAGGTGCAGCATACGAACTTGCAAGTAACATACATGACAACACTGAAAAACTCAAAGCACTTTATAAAAACGAGGTTTTTTTCAAAGGATTACTGCAACCACTTCAGCACATAATCGGAAGCGATCAATCAGACTTGGTTATCAATGATGTAATCGACACTTGGAACGACCTTATCAAGCCAAACACAACAAAAAAACAACATAAAAAAAGAAAGAAGAAAGCAAAGAAAAACAATAAGGCATCATTAAAGACAATCCCCTGGTTAACAAGCCAGACTAAATTAGAAACTCAAGCCATACATGAGCTGATCAAAACTGCCTTGCCACTGAAAAAAAGGAGCGAAGCACTCAAAGAACTTCAAAGCACCACAACGTCAGGTGCAACAACTAATGTCACTGAAACTGAAACCGTATTCATGATAACTATGCAACTTTATCGGTGTGCACGAGCATCACAGAAATTACTGGAACTAAAGCAAGCAGAAAAACCGGATTTATCGTTCATTGATACTCTAGAAATCAAAACGAGACAACCAACTGATACCAACCTACAAAAACCCAAAGCCACCAAAATTAAACCAACAAGTCCCGCTGTCTTTCCAACACCATCTAAGCAATGCAAACGACGCAAAGCTGAAATGCAGCAAGAGCTAAAGTTGTTCAGTTCTCTTTATTTACAATCAAAAATAAGAACCGTAAAAAACACAATGGCATACACACTCATAACATACAAAAGTCAAGCACAAGAGCTTGCTAAAGCCTATGAAAAAGACGAAAAATTACTGCTTCAAAAAATACAAGAAGGCCAACAAGCCATTGAAATGTGCGAATCAGCATTATCTGATACAAAATCACAGTTAAGCTCTGAACGTAAAAAAACAAAGGCACTCAAAGAGCAAAACCAAAAGATTTCCCACCAGCTAAAAAAGCAACAAGAAAAACTTAAAACAAACAAAACCAACCACAGTATACTTGAAAAGAAACTAAAAGAAAGAGACGCACAAAAACAATCCTTATCCGGCGCGAAAAAAAAGGTAGAACAAACTCTTAAACAGTTTCGCCAAGAGAACGCTTGCCTTAAAAACAACCTGACCAAGGAAAAACAAAAAAATCAGAGCCAATCAAAAGCACTAGCAGATTTAAAAACTGAAATAAAAAACGCGTCTAAAAACCACTCAACGCTTCAAACAGAAAACAAAGATCTAGAACATAAAATAAACGCATTAAAAAAAGAAATAGAAACACTAAAACAAAATAAAATAAATAGCTCAAAACAAAGACCAACGCAATCACAAAGCACGCAAGCCGAGCTTATTACGGTAATACCTGCCCCGTATTTTAATGCCCCCTGGCTGACATCACCCACACCAAACAACCATCCATACCCACCCCAACCAATGTACCCCGGGCAGCCATATCCGCCCCATTTTTTTCATCCTCAATTTTTCCAGCCTCATACCCCATACCTAAACCAACCACATTTCAACCAGGCTGAACATCATACGTCCCCATGAAATCACTATCGACTAACTCGATAAGGCGGGTTATGCTTTCAACAGCATAACCCGCGTCAAAATTACCTACAACCCACCTTAAAATACCAACCACATCATTATCAAACCGTGAGCACCAAATCCCAAACATTACCTTTACGACGCTCTCATCTCATATGATTGCGTTCTGAGTATAAACCTAAGACGACGCTGACAATAGCTTTCAAAAATACCACCGACTAGAATAGCCACATGACCACGATTATTCTCATCAACAAAATGTAAAATCAATAAATAACGAGTCACAACACTAGTCGGACAAAGGGTCACTTTGATCTTTCTTTCACCGCCAACCAACTCCCATTCCAACTTGTCCACATGGGCAATATAACCTACCGTGAATTTAGGCGATCGCCAAAGAAAAAAAAAATTAAACAGAAGAAGGATAACAGCCCCACATTGAAACAACAAAGCAACATGACTTTGCAAGACACATTGAACACTGACCAGTGTGCTTAGCGAAAAAAAAAACCGAAACACCGTCAATGAAGTAACGGCAAAAAAATCATCATCCATGATAACAGCTCAATAATACAAAGGCATTAAGACTACGGTTTATGAATCCAATCAATCATCCAGTGACCATCAGGATGATAAGTCAAACAAACCATGGTGCCTGGAACGTAATTCAAAATTCGCGCTTTTTCTGTCTCTTCCTCATTCATGTATTCCATGATTAACAGTTGCACCAACTTGGACATGTACGGCATGTGACCAACCAATGCGGTATCTTCAGTCCAGGTTTTTATACGCTGGACCACTGATAACACTTCCGCACTTTCGTCTAACAACGCCCCGTCTTCAATCAGCTGAACACCCTCAAAAGAAGATGCTAAAATTTCCGCAGTCTGCTTTGCCCTGTTAATTCCACTGTGCACAATTCGCGGTATCTTAATCTCTTTTTGCTGAAGATAGTGAGCTAGCGCATTAGCATCGCTCAAACCTTTTTCTGACAACGGCCGCTCCGGATCAACCACAGAGGTCAATGCTTCACAGTGCCTTATACAATATAGTTTCATACAAAATTCTCTCTTCAATTGCGCCACAAGACCATTCAATCATAAATCAAAGTATGATTGTATACCGGAACAGAGATAAAACAAACAGTCATGGCGATATTTTGTTCATAAAAAAACCAGATAGTAGGTAGGGAAGTAACCTCTTAAAAAAATAATCGAGAAAATGGCATCCCCAAGGGGAGTCGAACCCCTGTTGCCAGGATGAAAACCTGGAGTCCTAGGCCTCTAGACGATGGGGACATCAGGAGTGACTTAAAACAAATTTAGCACAACCATAATTGCGTAAAAAAAATGGTACGCCCAAGGGGAGTCGAACCCCTGTTGCCAGGATGAAAACCTGGAGTCCTAGGCCTCTAGACGATGGGCGCATCTAAGTCCGACAAATATAGTAAATTCAATTTCTGATGTCCAGAATTAAATGAACTATTTTCGTCTAAAATGGAGCTAGGCGGGATCGAACCGCCGACCTCTTGCATGCCATGCAAGCGCTCTCCCAGCTGAGCTATAGCCCCGTAATGCCAAATTCTAGGGACCAAACAGAGCCATGTCAAGCACTTATGAAAAAACCAACCAAAGCGATGCTATTGAATAAAGTCAATTGCTTTCTGCAATCGTCTAAGAACTTTATCACGCCCCAAGTGAAATAAAGTTTGATCCAGCGGCGGGGAAACCGCACCCCCAGTTAAAGCCACTCTCAGCGGCTGAGCGACTTTACCTAACTTCATTTGCCGCTGCTCTGACACGGCTAAAATGACGTTATGTAGCGGGCCAGCTTGCCAAGCTTCCTGCTCCGAAAATCGCTGTAACAAGTCCACCAACACCGATTTTGCTTCGCCCTTGAAATTCTTTCTGGCCGCTTTTTCGTCAAAACATTGATAATCCTGAAAAAAATACACACTTTTATCAACCACTTCAAGCAAGGTTTCACAACGCTCGCACTGCATAGAAATAATGGCAGCCAAACTAGGCCCCGCTGTAATATCAATGCCTTTTTCAGAAAAAAGACGCTCGAGAGCCGGTATAAGCTGATCATTCGATGCAATATTCATGTAGTGCTTATTTAACGAATGTAACTTCTGCGGGTTAAAAGTAGCAGAAGATTTGTTCGCGGAATCAAAGTTAAACAAGGCAACCATCTCATCCATGGAAAAAACTTCCTGATCACCATGAGACCAGCCTAATCGCACTAAATAGTTTAACAACGCTTGCGGCAGGATGCCCTCATCTCGATATTGCATCACACTCACAGCACCATGTCTCTTTGACAAACGTTTGCCATCATGGCCTAAAATCATAGGGACATGCGCAAAATGCGGGATATCATAATTCAACGCTTTAAATAAATTAATCTGACGATGCGTATTATTAATGTGATCGTCCCCACGAATAACATGGGTAATATTCATATCCGCATCATCAACCACAACAGTAAAATTATAGGTCGGAGTTCCATCTGAGCGAACCAAAATCAAATCGTCAAGCTGCGCATTCGAGACCGTAATAGGACCACGAACCAGATCCGTAAAAGTCACCTCGCCTTCCTTGGGATTTTTAAACCGAATCACGTATTCGCCTTCGTTATCAGCAGTATTTCGGTCACGACAATAACCATCGTAACCCAGCTTCTCGTTATTTGCTTTTTGCTGTTCACGCAAATTCGCCAACCTCTCCTTCGTGCAATAACATTTGTACGCCAAGCCAGATTCAAGCAACTGGTTTGCCAACTCAAGATAACGATCAAAGCGCTTTGTTTGATAAAAAGGCCCCTCATCGCACTCCAACCCAAGCCAAGCCATACCATCTAAAATAACTTGCACGGACTCATCCGTCGATCGCTCACGATCCGTATCTTCGATACGCAAAATAAAATCACCACCATGGTGACGTGCGAATAAATAACTAAACAACGCTGTTCGCGCCCCTCCGACGTGCAAATAACCCGTTGGTGACGGGGCAAAACGGGTACGGACTTTTTTTATTTTATCTGTCATAACTGCCTCTTTTTTGATTCGACTTGCCTACATGACTCAAGGCAGAAGTTTGATTATTTTATTTGCAAATACCGATGCAGCACCATTGCTATCACAGTAAACAACCGCCTCATAAATAAAGCAGTCAAGAGTCCGCCCTAAAAATACTGATGCATGCATAGCGCTCTAAATTATCCAAGAAACGATTATAGTAAAGTTGATCAAATATGCAAGCCAGACAAAAAAGCTTAAAAAATGCCACCATGGCAGACAACGCCAAACGCCCAAGTCGGGAAAACATCATTTTCGAAGCTGAACCGTGGCCACAGAGTGATCGGCCTTTTTGTTTAAAATCAAATTAGAGCGATCTTTGAACGGCAAGATATTCTCATGCAAGTTCACCGCATTGATAGTGTCCCAGGTTGTCTCAGCAAAGCTCAACACATCCTGTTCCGACATCTTCGTCAAATAATGAAAATAGGCTGAAGGATCCATAAAAGGACCTGAACGAAACTGCATCACGCGATCAATGTACCACTGCCGAATATCATCCTCATCTGCATGCACAAAAATATTCCAATCAATGAAATCCGAGACAAAAGCGGGTACTTGCATCCCGCCAACCGAACCGGTTCGAAGGATATTTAAGCCTTCAACAATTACTATATCCGGGCTGGACACCTCCTGCCATTGGTCAGGAACAACATCGTAACTCGCATGCGAGTAAACAGGGACACGCAAACCATCGCAGCCTGATTTTAATTGATACAAAAAGCGCAGCAGCATATCAATATGATAACTCTCTGGGAAGCCCTTCCTGTTCATTAAATTCACAGACTCAAGCTCCTGCGTCGACATCAGGAAACCATCGGTCGTCACAAGATCAACCTTACGCCCTCCAGTCGACAACAGTTTCACCAGTAGCCGAGCAATGGTGCTTTTACCAACAGCAACACTACCAGAAACCCCAATAACAAAAGGCACTTTTTTCTCTTTAATATCCAGAAAGCGCTGTTTAGTGGTATAAAGTAAAGAAGACTGGTCATTTAGTAACAACAAAAATCGGGCTAAAGGCAGATACACTTCTTCAACTTCACCGATAGAAATGGGATCATTTACGCCTCTCAGAGCGTTCAGCTCAGCCTGGGACAAGTGTAATGTTTGCTCACCTTTATAGCGAGCCCATTCATCACGACAAAAACGAAAGTAAATGTCAATATACTGCCTGTCATTTTGGTTTAAAAGCATATTAATATCCCTACTGTCTTTTCACTAACATAATGATATAGAATTAAAATAATTTTACCAGTACGCGCCGTATTATCATATAATACTGAGATGAAACAACTATTTAAAAATTGCACACCACTGCTACTGGCCTGTATTGTGATACAAAATACACAGGCTAGCATCCGCGTGCAAACTCCCAGGTGGCTACCCAGTGCGATAAAAGAAAATCTAGAATTCGAAAAACAACTTGTAAACGAGGACATTGCATTAAAAATTGAGCAAAGAGAAAAGCAAAACCCCGACACCCCCATGAGTCAAATCAATCAAGACGTTTTACAATATGCGCTTATTTTATCTAAAAAAAGGTTAATTGAACCCATCAAGGCATACGGTTACCTTGAACCGAAATTAACCTACAGTATAAATAATCTAAATAACAACATCACAATCAACTACAAGATTGACCTGGGTCGCCCTACAATAATCAAGAAATTCACTATCAACATAAGCGGCGATGGCAAGAACAATACCCATATTCAAAAACTCAAAAAATACCACGACCTTCAACCAGGAAAAATTTTCTCAACAGAAAGCTACGCCAAGTTCCTTTTACAAATTCAAACAACAACAGCAAGGCAAGGTTACTTTAATAAAGAAATCACCAATAAAAAACGAATCATTATTAATCAAGAAAAACACTCTGCTGAAATTATAATTAATATCGACACAGGAAAACGCTACGTTATTGGATCAACAAGCCTCCCTAATAATACCTATTTCTCAAAAAGCTTTTTAGGTCGGTTCATCAGCTACAAAAAAGGACAGCCATTTGATTTCAATTTGCTGGACCAAACACAGCTCAACTACACAAGCAGCCACTATTTTAGTCAAGCAGCCGCCATACCAGACCTGAGCGAAAAATATCAAAATAATAAAAACGAGAACGTAGTACCGATTAAAATCAACTTGGCACCAACCAGAAAAAATATCTATACCATGGGTCTTGGTTATGACACTAGCAACGAGTGGCAAATCCTAGGAGATTATTCAAATAACTACGTTAATAATTACGGCCATCGAATGAGAGCAAAAGCTCAAATCTCAACCACAGAAAAGAATATTATAGCATCGTACGAAATCCCTGGCAGAAATCCCGGGACAACCTCAAACAGTTTTGCTCTTGGTTACACTAATTTAAAAGAAAATCATAACCAGAAAAGTAATGCCATCAAAATCACAATCAGTCACAAATTACGTAATTTTAATTCCACTGTAACCACGTCCCTTAATGCTCTCAAAGAACGATATAACCTCACCGCAAGAGGCAACACCACCTCTAACATGCTATACCCCAGTATTCACTGGAGCTATAAGAGCCAGCCCTTTTCTAACTCATTTCCGTCACAAGGGTTCAATATCAATGCTAACGTTGCGGGCACAATCAAAGCACTGTCACAACAATCTGATTTCATACAAGCCAGCTTTTCAGCTCGATTTTTGAAAACCTTTTTTAATCAAAACACCCGACTGTTAGCCAGAACATCAGCCGCAACGACATACATAAACGAAATGGATAACTTGCCTTTGTCAATGCAGCTTTTTGCCGGTGGACCAGGGTCAATTCGTGGATACCACTTTCATGAGCTACCGGAAAATAACACATTAGGTCGTAACATGATCACAGCCAGTATCGAACTACAGCAACGCTTGTATGGTCAAATATATCTAGCGGGCTTCATTGATACAGGAAATGTTACAAACTCACAAACACTTTTCACAGACATGAAATCAGCAGCAGGGTTGGGTTTTGCCGTTGTCAGCCTCATTGGCACATTTGAGCTCACGGCAGCAAAACCAATCAATAAAGATAGAGACTGGCTCATTCAATTCTCAATGGAGCCACTACTATGAAAAAAAAGCTACGCATCATAACCTCTTCTTTCATTATTGCTCTATTACTAGTAGGCGCATTTCTAGTGTCTCCTTTGGGACTAAAAACAACCTTAAACATAGCCAAGCACTTTATTCCCGGAGAACTGCAATACGGGTCTGCAACAGGTTCTATCCTTAACAAGATTCACTTTACACAACTGCATTATTCGTCTAAAGAGATATCACTAGAAAGCGACAGCTTAACCATGCACTGGAAACCATTTTCACTGATAAAAAAACAGCTTGAAATAGAGAATCTTGATACAGACAATACAAAACTAAATATAAATAAAACAAAAGACAGTAGTAATAACACTAAATCAAACGGCATAAAACTATTACTAAAAAAAGTATCAGCTCAGACATTCAGCCTTAGCTATAACAAAAAACCAATTACTGAACTCCATCAACTGAGCCTATCCGGTGAAAAAAACAAAAATAAAGTATCCCTTAACTTCTCCACCAAAATCAACACTCCCAGACAATCATATTTAGAGGCTAACATCAAGGGAACCACCGACGACTATCAAGTTGAAGCTCAACTTAAAAGCTCACGGTCACACTGGATAGTAAAAGGAAACGGAAATCAGAAAGAAATCAGATTCACAACAGCCGACAGCCGGCTCTTCGATGGAAATTTAACGGCAAATGGCTACTATATTTTTGACCAAAGAAAATGGTATGTGTCCGCTGATGGAAGAAAGTTAGATTTAAAAATATTATCACCATCACTCCCTAACTCCATTTCATTCAGAACAAACTCAAGCGGAAAGCTGAATAACCACAACCCCATCAACGCATCCTTATCAGGGTCATTATCCAACACCGAAAATAATATGAATTTTAATATTCAATACAACGGAACCAAGCACTTTGACGCAAAATGGACTGCCAAATTAAAAAAGCTAAGCACTGTCTCAAACCTAGTAAAAGGCAACATCATCTCAACAGGACAGCTTAAAAGAGACAACAACACATTCACCGGATCAGGCAGCATCACTGGAAATGCAAACTATGGCAACTACGCGGTAAAAAAATTAGATTCATACTGGAAAATCAATAACAACAAAGGCGAGATACAAACAAAAAGTAATCTTATTAGTGTAGGGAAAACGACATTCACAAATATCACAGCCAAATTAACAGGAGATGAAAAAAAACACCAAACCGCATTGAAATTTAATTACCAAAACACAGCTATTTCACTGCAGGGAAAAGGAACTCACGCGCACCCTCAGGAATGGAATGAGAGCGTAACCGACTTACATATACAACAGCAAGATCTTGATATAAAAAACTCAAAACCAATCTCCATCAACTATGAAAATGGTTATGTTAAAATTCCACAATTAAGCCTCATGAACCATGGCAAGAAATTTATCAACCTTTCTTTCCAGACAACCCCAACGCATACATGGAAAACTTCAATAAGGGGTTTCAACATCAATACAAATGACATACTCAAAAACATCACAGACTCCATCAAGTTAAACTCATCAATCAACTTATCATTATCAGCACAAGGAAAAAAAACAACACCAACATCAGTTACCTCTCATATCCAAATTAACAAAGGTACGCTAAGCTATGTGTATCAGGGAGCCACGTACTCAACCAATATTCAGAAAATTGACTCCAATGTAACCTTTAATCCAATTGACAAGCTAAAGCTATCAACTGACCTTGATTTAACCGAGAAAAATACACTAACTTCAACCGTTACACTAAACACAAGCACACTCAACAAAGCCAGCCTTAAAACAGCCAAACTGTCCGGAACTCTTAACCTAAACTTCAATAACCTAAAAGCATTTCAAGCTGCATCACCGTTTTTTATAATTCAATCTGGCACAGTTCATTCAACCATAAAACTCAGCGGGTCAGCAGATATGCCAACAGGGCAAGGAAACGTGTCTTTGTCAAAAGGAAAAATCTTCATCCCTTCTCTCGGGATTGATGTTCAAGGTATTAAAAACCAAATTACAATTAAAAACAAGGTCGCGGTTGTGAATACAACCGCAAATATAAACGGCGATAATGTTAATGCAAAAACCAAAATCAAAATTGAAAATAGTAAAATCCAAACTCAAACTGAAATAATAGGTCAACATATACTGGTGGCAAACACAACCAAATATCGCATCGTTGCTTCACCATCACCTCTCAATATTTCGTATACCAACAAGCACCTATCAATTTCTGGGCAGGTTGGCATTTCTGACTCTAAATTAAAACTTAGCGCATTCGATAGCTCATACTGGCTACCCTATAACGACATCACATTCACTAACGGCACGCTTTCAAGGCCTACCGTTTGGTATAATAACTTTGATATCAACATAGGTTTAAATATAAACAACAACGTTCAAGTAACTGGCTACGGCCTTGACGGAACAGTCAATGGCAGTCTGGAACTAATTCATCCTCCCAAAGAGAAAATCCAGCTGATATCATCTGATAACAACCAAGTACGCGGAACTTTCAAAGCTTATGGGCACACTTTGGCTATCGACAAAACCTCATGGGTTAAATTTAATGGCTCGTCAAATAACCCAACCATTAACATCAAGGCTACTCAAGTTATTCATCCTTCAAATATCAACGATAGCTCAACTCCCAGCAGCATCATTGTCGGCATCAACTTATCTGGCACACTACAGCAAAAACATATCAACCTTTACTCAACACCAAGCGATTTATCAGACCAACAAATCTTATCGTTACTTTTATTTGGCTACACTTATAACACGAACGAATCCACACCCAGCATTATGAATGCATTAACGGCTCTTCAGCTAGCACAATCAGGTTTCGAAGATAGCGGTGGGATCACCAATTTTATTAGAAAAAAACTACAACTAACTGAATTCGGCATAGCAGAGGAAAACAAAACGGACGCACTTGGAAATACAACAACCGAAAATGAAACCCCGAGCTTCGTGATAGGAAGATACATTAACAAACACGCCTATGTTAGATACACACAAGATATTACAACAGACAACAACCCTGCACAGATATTTCAACTGCGCTTGCTTTTAAACCGACTGTTCTCTTTCCAACTATCCGAAAAAATTACAGCACTTAATGAAAACAGCACAGGTTTCAACCTAATTTATAGCAACACAAACTAAATCGAATAACGTTAGCCATTAGCAGAAACAACATAGCATGACCACGTTTTCTTCATTCCAGACAAGAGAACCAAACACGGTACTCCAGCAACACAAGATAAAATATAGTAGTCAAGATAACCAAACTTCGGAATGTACCAAGCTGAGAACAGCGCTGTTATGACAGATGACAAGGTCATTAAAGCACTAAAAAAAGCATACTGAGTGATAGTATAACCTGTATTACACAAACCAAGCATAAAAGCAGTAAAAAAAACGGTACCCATTGAACCGATAAAATTAACAACAAAAAACGAAACCGCCATCATGGTTATACTTTTCCCAACAAAGTACAAAACTACATAAACCAAGTTTGACAGCAACTCTAGCAAACCAAAAATAAACAAGGATCGATACAAAGGCAACTTAGGCATGATGACACTCACAACCACACTCCCCAAAAACACGCCTGTTAATGTTGCCGGCTTACTAACCGCTGCTATCGCACTCACAGTAAAACCAAGGTGCTTATTCAAAAAAAATGATATGGGAGCCATAGCCATGTAATAAGCAAACTTGTAGGTCAATAAAAATGAGATAATTACCCATGATTTTTTACGCTTTAGAACGAGCATCAAAGGCGGAATGAGTGCTTGCTTCATGTTTTTCGGTATAAATTTAGAATACATATTCGGTAACACAAAAGTCGTGTATAAAAAACATCCCAACATCAAAACTGCAGCAAAACAATAAGCCGTCATCCAACCAAGCTCACCGCCTATGACAGACACAACCGAACAACCTATCAATACCGCCACACGATAACTTAATTGAGTGAAGGTCGCGCCTGCTTTTCTTTCCTCTTCAACCAGATAGTCTGCTCTGTATGCGTCTATAACGATATCTTGAGAAGCAGAAGCCACAGCAAGACAGAAACCCAGAACCAAGATAATTTGATAGTGGTACAATTTCAATGAAAACACCGATTGCAATCCAAAACTAAGAACACCATGTAACTGGCTTAGACAACCCATCAACAGTATCAGTACAATCATTAAAGCCTGAAAAAACATAATCCAAACTCGACGCCGCTCACCACCCGCCAATGAATACCGATCAAACAAGGGTGCCCATAAAAATTTAAGTGAGTAAGGCAGAACGATCACCGCAAACCACTTCATCATCTTGACATCAAATCCCTGGCTAGTAAAACAAAGCTGTAACGTCTGTGTAGACAACATCAGCGGCAAACCTGACGCAAAGCTTATCAATATAATTACCAGCATGCGAGACCGTTTTATTTTAGTAGACAAGCTATTCAATCAAGTGTCCTTAGAAACAAATCTAAGCGACAAGTCCATTGCCGTCACATGTTTGGTAATTGAACCTACAGAAATAAAGTCCACGCCGGTCTGAGCGATATCTTTTATTGTTTCCAAAGACACATTACCCGACACTTCTAAAAGTGCTTTTTTATTCACACGCTTAACAGCGTGTCGCATACCCTCCAGCGTAAAATTATCCAGCATAATAATATCAGCACCATTATTTAACGCCTCAACCAGTTGATATTCATTCTCAACTTCAACTTCAACCGTCTTTCCCGGGTATAAGTACTTCGCTTGTGCTATCGCATTTTCAATTGAACCGCAGCTTGCAATATGATTTTCTTTAATTAAAAACGCATCATACAATCCCATACGGTGATTTTTTACACCGCCAATCGACGTCGCGTATTTTTGCGGATAGCGCATTCCAGGTAGTGTTTTACGCGTATCCAAAACATGTACTGAAAAGCCTCTTACTTTATCAACGTACTGACTCGACCTAGTGGCCACTCCCGAGAGCGTTTGCAGCCAGTTCAGCGCTTCTCTTTCGGCTGACAATATAGATCGAGCTAAACCTGCCACCTCAACCAAAACCTGATTTGCTGTAACTCGTTCACCCTCAACCACACACCATTTCAATGACACCTGTGAATCAACCTGATTAAAAACTTCATTAAACCAAGGAATACCACAAACAATCCCTGGCTCGCGTGTTATCAATCGAGCCATCATGGTCGCATCGACACTAACTAAATCGGATGTAATATCACCTGAGCCCAAATCATCTTGCAAAGATTCATAGACATCTTTCACAAGCCTCTGGCTGTCAATGTTTAGAATTTCGTTCATCTCGCATAACACCTCACCAATTAATTATTCTTACGTTTAGTAGCTAAACGAGAAAAACAGTACGACATTGGGCCTGACAGGACGTATACCAGGAAAATAATCAACAAAACCAGTGATGGAAATAAAACAACAAGAACGAGCAGCGCTAGTAAAGATAGCAAAACAACGAAAGATACTCTCTCCCTTACATCAAAGTCTTTGAAACTTCTGTAGCGTAACCGACTCACTTCCAACAACGCTATTGGTAACGAAACAAGCAAACCAATCCAAAAATAAAACTGATGCTGCATCCATGGCTCAATCGAAATCAACCAAAAGTAACACGCAACCACGCCCGCGCCTATCGGCGATGGCAAGCCCCTAAAATACACTTTATTGATATTCTCGTCCTGAGAATTAAAACGAGCTAAGCGTAACGCAACACAAGCAGGCAAAGCAAAACACACCAACCAAGTCAAACGACCGAGGGAGACTTCATTCAAACACGAATAATATATCAAGAAGCCAGGTGCAAAACCGAAACTGACCATATCTGACAAACTGTCTAGCTGGGCACCAAAATCGCTTTGAGTTTGTGTGAGCCTAGCCACCCTACCGTCTAAACCATCCAGGATCATGGCTAAAAGAATCACCAAACAAGCGTATCGTAATGACAACAGGTCACCCGTTTCATGGTATTTAACAGATTGAATTATTGAATAAAAACCAGCCATCATTGCCGATAGAGTCAACAATGATGGTAGTAAAAAAATCCCTCTGCGCAATCTTTTTCTTTTGTTTTTAACGCTCATAAAGTTCACCTATATCACGACAAGCAAAGCACAAATTTAATAGCCTCATTCTACAGCTTATCTAGCCATAAAACCAACCTTGATAATAAAATACACGCAATTACCTATATTCTAAACAGCATATCAAGGCATAAACGGTCAATTAATCACAAAACTTTGTTATTATGCCTAACTAATGATATTATTTAAACAACAGTAGGCTCAACCATTTTGATAAAAAGTGATACACTACCATGATTTCGAAATCCCTGGCCCACAGAAAGCCCAACAGTACCAAACAATCAAAACACCCAGCTCAAGTAACTGAAAAAATATACGACAATGGCTCTACTTACTTTCAAGATGCACTTCAAGACATCAGTCATGCTAAGCACTCAATAAAAATAGAAACCTATATTTTCAAACATGACATCATCGGTAAAAAAATAACAGACGCTCTCATTCTACAGGCACGCAAAGGTGTCGAAGTAAAAATTCTTGTTGATGGCTGTGGCAGCCCGTTTTTCCCTAGCAACTCAAAAAAAATCAAAAAAGCTAATGTACAAACTAAAGTTTACCATCCATTTCCGTGGAATTTTTGGCACTGGTCAAAATCCGTCGTCAAGTTACCCCTCATCCTAAAATGGCTGTACCTACTATTAATGATACGCAGACGCAATCATCGAAAAATCATTATCATTGATAACCGTATCGCTTACCTAGGCAGCATCAATATAACCGACAAACACCTGGCAAAAAAAGACGGGGGCGCTGGGTGGCGAGATACAGGAATTCGTTTAAGCGGCGCTGACTTTAGCGAGCTGGAATCCGCATTTGAATCCTGCTGGCACCACCGATCAATTACTGAATTTTTTAAAGAGACAATAGAAAAGATAAGACAAGACCCAACATTCAGACTCAATAACACCAGGCATAAGAGACGCATCCATTATAGAAACTTACTCAAAAAATTACGCCTTTCAACAAAACGAATATGGATAACAAACGCCTACTTTGTCCCTGAAAATAGAATACTAAAACAACTCAAAAATGCCGCCAAACGCGGCATTGATGTTAGACTCATCATACCTAGAAAAAGTGATCAGATCATACCCATCCCTTGGGCAAGTGCTATTTTCTATCAATCGCTATTAATGGCGGGAGTGAGGATTTTTGAATACACCACCAATATAATACACGCAAAATCAATTATCATAGACGACTGGGTACTGATAGGCTCTAGCAACTTAGACCACCTCAGCCTAAACTACAACCTCGAAATTGATGTTCGTCTGAACCACGAAGAAAGTAAACAGCAAGTATACCATCTATTTAATCGTGATCTTGAATCATCAAAGGAATTAACTCTAAATAATTGGCGAGTACAATACGGTTGGATAAAACGTTGTATTGGGAAATTCATCCTAATATTCAAGGGGTTTATTTAAAAACAACAACTTGCTTAATTCTGCTCAAATCGCAACATGCCATCTTGAGAAACCACCTGGATCACTTCTGCACGTTTCAATTCCCCCTGCAATATTTTCTTCGCCAAGGGATTCTCAAGGTATTGCTGACAAATACGCTTTAATGGTCTAGCACCGTAAACCGGATCAAACCCTTTATCCACCAAAAAATCAATGGCTTTGTCATCCACTTTTATCAAGTAACCCAAACCACGAAGCCGATCCATTAACCCATCAAGCTGGAGCTCAGCAATCAATTTAATATTCTCTTTTGTCAACACATGAAAGACAACACAGTCATCAATTCGATTAATGAATTCAGGCCTAAAATGCCGAGACACAGATTCCATAACCGCCTTTTTCATTGTTTCGTACGATTCACCCTGAATATCAACCATCACATCAGACCCTAAATTAGATGTCATAACTACAACCGTGTTTTTAAAATCAACCGTTCGACCCTGGCTATCGGTTAATCGACCGTCATCCAACACTTGCAACAACAAATTAAAAACATCAGCATGCGCTTTTTCTACTTCATCCAGCAAGATAACAGAATAAGGTTTTCGTCTAACCTGCTCTGTCAAATAACCACCTTCATCATAGCCGACATATCCTGGTGGTGCGCCAATTAAACGAGACACGGAGTGTTTCTCCATGTACTCGGACATATCAAGTCGTATCAATGCATCCTCAGTATCAAATAAAAACTCAGCCAATGCCTTACACAACTCCGTTTTACCAACACCCGTTGGCCCTAAAAATAAAAAAGACCCAACAGGTTTATCAGGGTCCGCAAGCCCAGAGCGCGAACGTCTCACCGCATTGCTGACTGCAGCAATCGCGTTGTCTTGGCCAATCACCCTATGATGCAATTCGCCCTCCATTCGAAGCAATTTTTGTTTCTCACTTTCAACCATTTTAGCAACAGGGATGCGCGTCCATTTCGAAACAATATCTGCAACCTCATCTTCAGTTACACGGTTACGCAAAATTTTCTGCTCAACGGTCGGCTTCTCCCGCTCACGCGCTTGCATAAGTTTTTTCTCCAGCTCGGGAATAACTCCGTATTGCAACTCAGACATTCTCTGTAGATCAGTGGCACGACGCGCAATCTCTAATTCAACGCGAGCTTGATCTAGTTCCTCATTAACTTTTTGAGCGCCTTGCAAGCTAACTTTCTCTGATTTCCAGACCTCATCTAAATCAGCATATTGTTTTTCAAGTCCACTTATCTCCGACTCTAAATCCTTCAAACGTTGAATTGACGCTTCATCTTTCTCTTTTGATAACGCCTCTTTTTCGATCTTGAGCTGAATTAACCGACGCTCTAACTTATCCAATTCAACTGGCTTTGAATCAATTTCCATTCGGATTAGGCTGGCGGCCTCATCAATAATATCAATCGCTTTATCTGGCAGATTGCGATCCGTGATGTATCGCTGTGACAACATGGTTGCCGACACAATGGCAGGGTCAGTAATCTCGACTCCATGATGAACCTCATAACGCTCTTTCAAGCCTCGCAAAATAGCAATAGTATCCTCAGTCGTTGGCTCTGAAACTAAAACACGCTGAAAACGCCGCTCCAGTGCGGCATCTTTTTCTATAAATTGCCGGTATTCATTTAATGTAGTTGCACCAACGCAATGTAATTTTCCTCTAGCCAATTCGGGCTTTAGCATATTACTTGCATCCATCGCACCATCTGCATTACCAGCACCAACCATCGTATGCAATTCATCAATGAAGAGAATAATTTCACCCGACTGTTTTTCTATGTCTTTTAATACCGCTTTTAATCTTTCTTCAAACTCACCTCTAAACTTAGCCCCTGCGAGTAAAGCCCCTAAATCTAACGCCAACAGTCTTTTATTTCTTACGCCTTCGGGAACTTCTCCTTTAATAATTCTTTGAGCCAGCCCCTCCACAATAGCGGTCTTTCCCACTCCCGGCTCACCAATAAGAACAGGGTTATTTTTAGTACGACGCTGAAGCACTTGTATCGTCCTTCGAATTTCATCATCTCGCCCAATGACAGGGTCCAACTTACCTTCTTCCGCCAACCTAGTAAAATCAATCGTGTATTTCGCCAATGCTTTCTGTGATCCTTCAGAATATGAATCTTGAGCAACCTCTGATTGATCCACCTCAGCAAGCGCTTCATTTAAACGCTTAAGAGTTACACCTGAAGACTTCATGCTCTCAGATAATCTCTTATCATGTTTCATTAATACTAAAAGATAGAGCGCTGATGAAATAAACTGTTCACCTCGACTTTGTGCCAGTTTATCGCAAAGATTTAAATAATTATGCAAAGTCTGTGAAACAGATACTTGTCCTGTTGGTTGATTCAACTTAGGCAGATCACTTAGTATCTTCTGACATGATTGCTCAAGCAAAGTGACTCCACAGCCTGCTTTTTTCAATAATGCTAACGCTAAACCATCACTCTGATCAAGCATCGATTTCAATAGATGCACTGGCTCTATAACAGAATGATCTTGACCTACAGCAAGAGATTGCGCATCAGCCAAAGCCATTTGAAATAACTGAGTAAACTTATCCATTCTCATAATCACCATCCCATATAATCTAATTTGTTCTATATTCTAGATAAGGGCGATTTCCTGAATTTCAAGTTATATTTATTTTTTTTCTAAAAAATAGTCTGTTAGCGAGAAGAAAACGACACCAAAGATCATGACCAAACCAAACAACACAAACAAATACTGCATTGAGAAAGCAGCAAAGATACCTGACACAGCAGTTGAAGCAACCGCACAAAGACAAGTTAATATCGTCATTGAGGCAAATAATTTTACCGAAGAAACCGTACCAATAAAACTTAAGTATGCCTTCCAGAATGGCAAGTAGAAAGACACCGCCAACATATATAAAGCTGACGCAAGATAAATCCAACCAAGTGTTTGGCACAAACCCATCACAATAAAAGCAGAACCCATAATTGGCATACTAACCATAACCACGAAGCGATGAATGTTTTTTTTCGAGAACAAACGAACCAAGAAAAACTGACAAAAAATGTAAAACAACCCAAGCCAAGTGTAAAATGAAGCCAGCTGAGCATGTGTAAACTTGAAATTAATTTTCATCAAGCTAGGAAACCAATGATAATACCCCTGGAACGAAAATTGAAAGCAAAGCCATGATATCAAGTACCATCGATTAACCGCACATGATCTTTTGTCACTTTTAACAACAGCCCCCAAAGACAGAGAGCTCGATATAAAGTTACGGAAACAAAAAGCGATCAACATAAGGTCAACCAAGAAAACAATCATAAAAGGAAATAGAGACGAATGTGATGATTTGATACTCACAAGCACACTCCCAATCAACGGCCCAAATGACATACCCAAACCCACAGACCACTCCATGAAATTAAAGGCGGAAGTTCTCTCACGAGATGAACTCAGTGCAGTCAAGATCACTTGTATAATAAAAATAGCAGAACATGACAATCCCAAAAACAATTGCGCAAGTATTAAAAAAGTCACCCATTTAAAATAAATACCAAGAATAAAACAGAGACATGCGACAGCTGATAAAGCAATACCAGATCGTAAAGCAAAGCACGAGGATAAATTCGTACGCCTTGACCAAAACCACACCATTATCGCCTCACCCAAAGGTTTTATTGACAACAACAAACCAAAACATATTGATTCCCATTGGGCATGCGTTGAAATCAAATTAGACAAAAACGGACTGGATTCAATAACGTTAAATCCACGCTCTATAACTTGTGAAAACACAGGAAATAAATGTCGCATATACACAATTAACCATGACACAAACGCATGATTAATTAATGTAACCGCATATAGAAAAACAAACTTACCTTTAAACTGATTCTTCATTTTGGGGCTCAAAAGGATAAATTCTACGCTAGTGCAACACAAACCTCAAGCAAACACATCAAGAGGCCAACATAACTGGTGCGCTTAAATACCCAAAAGAAGAAGGCTTATTCTTGTCACACACATATCACACTGAACAAAATTAGAATCGCGTTGTTAAGTCAATTCCAGCCAATAAACTTGACAAATCAGGACCATAATCATATCTATCACTAGACCCCACCAACTTATCGTCTTCATGTGATTCAGTTGCGTTGGAAGCATGTTCGCGCAACGAAACAAATCCAGTTGGCGTTGAACTATCACGCGTAAAAAATGAAAAAGATACCGTTACCGGAACAAGTTTTAGCTTAGGTGGAACTTCCATTTTCACTTCATGTGTAACTCCTTGCTTAAACTTAACAACTTTTTTCAAACCATCAATCGCATGTGCTGCTGGCTTTAATACATACCCAGAAGATCGATCTGATGTTTTCACACTTTCAGTATTCCGATTTGCTTTTGACTTTTTCATATTACCCCCTTTATTATCTTTCTTATACACTACCACAGATTGACAACCAGACGTGCTCA
Organism: uncultured Gammaproteobacteria bacterium; assembly: GCA_902581285.1. Lineage (GTDB taxonomy): Bacteria > Pseudomonadota > Gammaproteobacteria > Coxiellales > Coxiellaceae > CACHNP01. The sequence goes on from CACHNP010000001.1 coordinate 22,352, forward strand.
CAGGAGACATTGGCAACTGCCCCAATGTCAAACCAATATTTTTTCCAGGCTGCGATATTTCGTCTAGCCCTGATACCACATGCCCTTTATCATTTGAGAAATGTCGACTAGCACTATTATTTGAATCTCGTGTTTTGACTTCAGCCACACCAACCCAAGCAGTTGAGTAAGCTTTAGAGTAGTCTTTTTTTTCTTTCATGAGATTGCTCTTACCCGATGACACAGACAACCATTCACCTGAATCACCAGCATCATTGACCACAGACTTTAGCACCAATAATGACTCGCGTTTCAATAGCGCCAACGTGCTATTCTTATCTGTATCCTGACCTGAGGCAGAAAGCACTTCCTCTTTAATTCTAGCTTTATTCTTTTTATTTTTCTTTTTCTTTTTTTTCTTTTTCTTGTGATTCTTTGCCGTAGACTTATTATCGAGAGAACCAATCGCATTCACAATGTCGTCTATTTTTTCATCAGTAAGCGACTGGCGACCAACGCTAACAGCGGTTTTTTCCTTTCCTTTATCCTCACCCAACCTCGGCGACAACTGTTTTAGCTTCCATTTTGCTTTCTGCAAATATCGACGAAGCTGCTTGTTCCGTTTTTCGCACTTTAACTTATTATCAATAATATCACATAAATTCTTAATCGCGCTGTAACTAAACACTCCAGATGCTCTCATCCAGTCACCAAAATACTCACTCGAGACAGTATAGTCTTCAAAATCATCTTGAGCGTAGAGACGCAGCGCTTCCTCAACATCTGAATACATCATTGGATAATCAAGCAAAGTCCATACATCAGTCAAGCACAGCAACTTCGTTTTCACCGTAAAATTAGCACTGATACGCGCCATGATTGATAAAAATATCGCTTTCCTTTTTAATCGATCAAATGACTCATTATTATGCATGACATAAAAAAACAAAGTGTGTGACTCTCTGTAACCAGGTGCAATAAAACACGTATAGAGAAAATGACTCAACCAATTTTTGCTATTTTTCGCATTACATTGAACCAAGTCAAGCACTTCCTTGATTGCAAATTTATCGTTTTGATGCAAGGCACTCACCCAGACAACAAGTAACTGATAAAAACAACGGCGAGACATGATTTGTTTTTCTACCATTTCAAACTCTGGACTAATGATGTAATCATTCTTTATTTGTTTTTTTTTACACGAAGCACACTGGCATACTTTTCCAAGGTGATTAACCTCATTAGTAAACATTCGTAATTCAAGTTCTTCGTTATGTATCATTATCCCAAACTACACCAAATTATTTATTCGCTTTCCAATGCACAATCAAATTGCGATTTATCCTATGTGATGATAAGCATTAACTTACAATTTTCAAGTCATTTCCAATCAATCAGAACATCACCACAGGCGAATAATTAACAAATTATTATATAGTTATAATTAGTGATAATAAAACTTCAATTGAGGCGTTATTCTTGATCAGATTAACGCCGTACTTATTTCCACCGCAGACCCCTTTTCATTTCAAATACAAACGCTACAATAGAGCCTTCATATTACAGAGATCAGACACATGGCCAATCAACACGAAAAAAAGCTAATGCAACAAATGCAAAAAGCCATCAGGGAATACAACATGATCCAACCCAGTGATCGCGTTATGGTATGCTTATCTGGCGGAAAAGATTCATTCACTCTACTCAAATTACTAAACAGTTTACGCATAAAAATGGATCGTCAATTCAGTCTTTTTTCTTATACACTAGACCAATCCCAACCCGGATGGGATGACTCGGCACTCAAACAGTGGCTGGCAGACCATGACATACCTTATGAAGTCGAAACCCAAGATACCTATTCCATCGTTAAAGAAAAAGTGCCGGCACACAAAACCTATTGCGCCTTATGTTCTCGCTTGCGTCGCGGCATTATCTATAATTACGCGAAGAAAAATAACTTTAACAAAATCGCACTTGGGCACCACCGTGACGATTTAATCGAATCATTGTTAATGTCCATGTTTTATAACGGCAAAATTAGCTCAATGCCACCAAAACTACTCACTGACGACAAAAAAAACGTGGTCATAAGGCCGTTAGTTTTTTGCAGTGAAAAAGACATTTATCACTACGCAATGGAACAGCAATTCCCGATCATCCCATGCAGCTTGTGTGGCACACAAGAAAATTTAGCGCGCCAACGCACAAAGGCTTTGATACATAATTTAGCCAACGAGAATGAGAACATCCCGAGCAATTTACTCAAATCATTACAAAGCCTACAACCAAGCCAACTGATGGATAAGTTACATTGGGATTTTGAATCCCTAAATAGTGAGAACCATGCAAACACAACTCTTTTACCCAAAAAAGTTCATCAATCGATTAATGAATGTTAATGTTAGATCTTTGCAATAAGTTAGATTAACGAACACAACCCGGAGTCGATGAAAAACACGATTGAGAATGACGCTTTTTTGTTGAGGTAGGCACGTCAAATATCTTCTTCATGTATTTCAACAGCAAATCAAACTCTTGTAAATTAAAATCATCTCTCGTCACCCGAGACAAAACCAACGATCTAAATTCAGAGAACAAAGCAGCAGATAACGACCTTTTACCCAGGTCGTATTTACCTAAAGATGCAGGCACCAGTGCGTGCGCTTTCTTATTCGGGTTTAGCATAATAGAAAAACAACGTTTCGCGTGTTGATAGCATGTAATCCTAGGCTGAAGTAACTTAAATGCTGTCAGATCAACTTCACTTTGTGGCACCAATTGAGAATTATACTGATTAACCATTAAAGTAACGTCGATCGATTTGACTTTAGGTTTGTAATTTATACCTTGCTTGATTAATCGCATCTCTCGTTTATAACTCAGATTTTTACTCCTTACCCACCGCTTCTTATAAGCCACATCGATAGGCCCAAAAGACCTGCTTTCTTCTACGATTTTGGTTAAAGATGATTTTGGCATAGCATTCTCCTAACGTTACACAGCTCAATTAGCAACGAGCCGCCGAATATCGGCCGATTTTACATGGTTTAAGATGTATTCTCACACAATAAAGATTTATTTCAGACTAGACAACCCATTAAATAAATCATTTATATAAGCAATTAACCTCACCTCGAACAATGAAAAAAAGAAAAAAACCCATCAAACCCAGGTAATCTAAACAGTTATTTAACCAATGACTAAAAAACACATCTAAAATAATCACATATCAGACTATCGCAAAAAAATCAGTTTTCCATCATCAGCAGCTCAGTGGATTTTAATTGACACAATCTCTGCAAAGCCGACAGACTAGCTTGTTTCTCTTCATCAGCCGCACAGGTTGTCGCATCAGACACAACCACCACCTGATAATCACGATCATGCGCTTCTCTAGCAGTTAATTCGACAGCCATACTGGTACTCACACCGGTTAAGATCAACCTCTTTATTTGATTAGCCCGGCAAATCAAATCAAGATCGGTTCCGTAAAAAGCACTGATTCGATGTTTAATCACGTGAATATCCGTCGACATCACATCAAGCTGAGGATGATACTCACAACCCCATTCACTTAGACACAGGGCACGCGATTCTTTTGCCCTTTTAAAGAGCGGCGAAACAACCGAACTCTGCGCATAATACGTATCAAAGCCAACACGAACGTGGATCACTAAATAATCTTGTTGACGCGCCCACCGATTAATTTTGTTTATATTTGAAATAATGTTCTCGGACTCAATTCGTTCAACATAACTGGCAAGTTTGCCACCAGCATGAGTGATTTCATTGATAATATCAAGACTAACAACAGCTGTACTCATGAACACACCTCAGAATCAATTCAACTAAAAACCAAGCAAAAGTGGATCATCCGCCCCTATATCAGCAAACGCACGAGATCTCAAATCACAGGCATCGCATTGCAAACAAGGCTTACCATTCTCTTGAGGATCATAACACGACCAAGTTAATGAAAAATCCACACCAAGATCCAAACCCTGCTGTACAATTTCCGATTTTGATTGCTGTATTAATGGAGTCACTATACGTACCGCTTTATCTTCTTCACCACATCGCGTTCCCATGTTTGCAGCTAACTCAAACGCATTAAAAAACTCAGGGCGGCAATCAGGGTAGTTTGTGTAATCGTCTTGATTAGCCGAGATACAAATTACCGAGGCACCAACCACCTCAGCCCATGCCGCAGCAGCCGACAAAAACATCAAATTACGCGCAGGAACATACGTCGAGGGCTTCTCTTGACCTGGATCCGGCACACACAGTTCGTTATCAGTAATGGATGAACCACCCCATTGCCCAATATCCAACGACACAACACGATGCTCAACCACACCCACCGCATTGGCCACACGTTCAGCCGCCTGCAGTTCACAACCATGTCGCTGTTGGTATGAAACGCTTAAAGCGTAACATGCATAACCTTGCGATTTCATTAAAGCCAATGACGTCGATGAATCAACACCACCTGATAATAAAACAATGGCTTTTTTTTCCATAAACCTGACTCTTTGTTTACACACTCTAAGCTGAGATCTGCTTCATATATAAAGCGGCCAACTTACCTACAGCACCATTTGGATCGCCATGAATCAACTTTAATAATACCGGTTTTGCCAATTTGGATCGTGAGGTGTTCATGTAGATCCTAGCTAACCTCAACTCACTTACCTCAACGCGCTTTTTATCTTTACCATTCTGAACCACTAAATTGAATTGTTTTTCCGCGTCTAAATAGTTTTGTTTAGAATAATTAATTTCACCCAACCAAAAATGCGCTTCCCACTCATTACTACCGTGAGGATATGCTTTCAAGTAACTCAGTAGCACCGTCTTTGCCTGCGCATAATCATCCTGATTCAATAAATTCGTTGCTTTCTTAAATAAAGCATTTTCTTTTTCAGACCCCAGCTTAACGACACCAGATGATGAGTCATTCTTTTTGGCCTTAGGCGCTGATGATTCAGATTTTATAGTACTTACACCAGGGTTTTGGTCTTCTCGTCCTGCTAACTGCTCATCTTTAGTCATCCGTTGATCTAACTGGGCATAAAACTGATTGAGTTTCTTTTCCGTTTCTTTTAACTCATTTTGTTGCTCCGCCAACTGACCTTTCATCACCTCTATTTCTTGCTCAAGCGATGCTATTTTAGAGGAGTAACTTTGCTTAGCAATACTATCGACCTGACGCTGCAGTATTTTTAACTGATCTGCCTGAGAAATCCCTGACGTATCAATTAGTGGCGCTGTACCAGAGGCAGCAGTATCACTTTCCGTAGTAATGATATGAGGGTGATAATCGGCATTTGAAGACACAGCACCTGACGCAAGATTATTAATCTCCGTTCCAGAAGCCGACCCCACCGGCGCCTCGCCCTTATCCGTGGAAAAGTGAGTCACCTTTGGTTCCGGCATCACACCGGCATCGACCATACTAGTTAAACACAATAACGCACCAACCGCCATTAAAACTCGTTTCATTGAACCACCCTATACTTTAACTCAACCCGTCGATTTAGCGACCTAACCAAAGGGCCTTTCCCCAATTTAGCCGGGCGCTCTTTGCCATAACTCACCATTCGAATTTGACTCGGACTAACACCGTACTCCAAGAGTTGCTTATCTATAGCCTGATCTCGCCGCCAGCCCAAACCAATATTATACTCTCGCGAACCACGACTATCTGTATTACCCTCCAAGACTATTTTTGCTCTAGGATGTGCAGCCAAATACTGAGCTTGAACACGCAGTGCTTGACGATCAATCGAGCGCGTTTGCACACTATCAAAAGGAAAATAATAGGTTTGATTAGACGGCGCAATTAATGAATTAACGCGAAACCCATCATGGTCCTTAACACTTACCTGGCTCATGCGAGCCGCAAAAGTACGAGCCGCATCTGGCTGAGTAGACCGAGACACACGCCCAGATAAGCCGGAAGAAGATGCTTGCTCTACCGACGCCAGCTCTTTATTGTGAGACCCACAACCCGTCAGCGCAATCAGCCCAAAAACAGTTAAAACTGATATTTTTTTTAACACGCCCATACTCATTTTCCTTTATTTTGGTTACCGTAGTGAACAAAAGGTGACCACACTGGATCCTGGACCGCACCTTGACCAGGCAAGATAAACTGAGACTGCCCATCCAAAGACACCATTTTCAATACCCTACGAGCACCAACTTTTGTTGCATAAAGCACCATCTGCCCATTTGGTGACACCGAGGGTGACTCATCATAACCAGACCACACCAAATTCTCAACCCGTGAACTGGAATTATCTTTCAATTGTTGCACCGCAATGCCAAATCCATCAGTTGTTTTATCACGATGCATCATCACAATAGCATTTCCACTCGGCAAAAAGGACGCAGTAGCATTATAATTACCTTGATAAGTTAGCCGCTGTATTTTCCCCGAGTCAAAAAAATAACGAAAAATTTGCGCCCCACCCTGACGTGACGAGGTGAAAATAAGTGATTTTCCATCAGGAGCCCAAGCTGGTTCAGTATCGATACTATAGGGTAACTTTGTTACTTGAGTAATATGCCCAGTTTGTAAATTTTTAATATAAATCTTCGGATTCATATTCGGTGGGCGTGTGAGTACCAATGCGATTTTTTTACCATCGGGAGAAAACGCAGGCGCACCATTAATACCCGACAATTCACTGACTTTGATTCTGTGACCCGTTGTTAAATTTTGTATATAAATAGCAGACACCCCGCCCTCAAATGACACATAAGCCAACTGAGTCCCATCAGGAGACCAAGCTGGTGACATAATTGGCTGATTTGAAACCACGACATTTTGCTCGTTATAGCCATCTTGATCCGCCACTTTCAATCGATAAAGGGCGTTCGATGAACCTAAATTCGTTACCGATACGTACGCTATCTTTGTTGAGAAAACACCCGGCCGGCCAATCAAAGTTTTATACACTGCATCACTAATTAAATGAGCCACAGCACGCGTATTCCCAGCATCAACTTCAAACGTGCGACCGACCAATATCTTGGGGTGCTGCCGCACAAGATTCGCCCCCCCCCCATCAGGTTGATGAACCATTAACGTTTTACTATTAGAACCCAGCAAATTAATCAAATCAAAATGGATGGAAAAACGACGATTTGACTTTCTATGAACTTGCCCCAGTACCACGTAATCAATTGACTTTGCATGCCAATAATGGGGATTCAACTGTTTGACACTAAACACCTTGTGTTGCTGCGTTCCAGGGTCATTCACCACATTAAAACACCCACTGTCCATTAAATCATGGCGAATCACTGCACTTAATTGGTCGGGCATCCCTTGGAACTGAGACGAATAAGCAAACTGAAAAACAGCAATCGGTGTGGCCATGGGGCTTGCCTGCGTTACTTGAATATCAACCGCCCAACAGGGAATTGAAAAAAAACCCAACAAAGCAATAAACACCAACCTAATTCGCCACGTCATACTAACCCCCCATTTTTTGTCTCACTATTGAAATACAGCGACGTAAACCAGGCTCTATTTTATAATACAAGCCCACCAAGCGCACCGACTTAAGCAGCAGCAAAGCCCCCCCCATGCGGTGACATGTTCATGGTAATACGCTTAAAATCACTCAAATACAAGTCTTTTTCTTTCGGAACCGGCAAAGGGGACGCACGCTTAACCGCTTGCATGGCACTGTTATCGAAAGCCATGTTGCCACTACTTTTCAACAAGTGAACTGCTAACACAGTCCCATCATCAGCCAAAGTCACCTCCACTCGACAATGCACCTGGCCTAACTGCAAAGGCCAATTCCAAAAACGTTTCACTTTCTGCTGAATTAAATATTGATACTGATCAACCTTAGAACGATCAACCATTTTTTGCCGAGCCGCTTCTAGACGATTAACACGCTGCAACTCACTGTTTTTTTGCTGCTTAATCAACTGCGCATTCATTGCTCGCTCTTGAGACAGAAGAAGCTGATGCTGTAATGCCTCTTTCTTCTTCAAAGCAAGTGCTGCCTTTTCTTTCGCTTGCTGTTCCGCTCGGCGTTTAGCAGCTGCTTTTAATTTTGCCTGCTGTTCAGCTCGGTGTTTAGCGACTGCCTTTTCTTTCGCTTGCTGTTCGGCTTGTCGTTTAGCAACTGCTTTTAATCTTGCTTGCTGTTCCGCTCGGTGTTTAGCGACCGCCTTTTCTTTCGCTTGTTGTTCCGCTCGTCGTTTAGCGACCGCCTTTTCTTTCGCTTGTTGCTCCGCTCGTCGTTTAGCGACCGCCTTAATTTTAAGCTGCTGGTGTGTAATTTTCTTTTGCTTTAGCTGTTGCGAATGAGGCACCGCTAAGTGATGCGCTTTATGCTGACTCACCTTTGAAGGTTTTTTTACCAATGGCAGCGTTTTATGAGGCAGCGCAGTAGACACACTCACCGCTGAAACATTGACCATATCGGCATTTGGACTAACCACCTTTGACGTTGTTTGCCAATCATAAAACAGCACCGCAAAAAACAAGGCATGCAACACCACTGAAAGTACCAAAAATTTTTTTTTACTCTTATTCTCCGCCATAATATTTTCCACCAAACCCTTCCAGCATTCATTTGAGCAGCCACAAAACAAGATTAACCCAATCATTAAATAAAACACTCGAATCTTGCAAGCTATTTTTATACCATAAACTAACCATAAACAACATGGATTAGGAAGATAAAATGACGCTAAGCAATGCACCCCAGATTGGACTCGGTACGTGGAAATCATCAACGAAAGACGCCTATGAATCAGTTCGCTATGCCATTCAAGCCGGCTATCAGCACATTGATTGTGCCCCGATCTACATGAACGAGAAACCCGTAGGCCAAGCGATCAAAGACGCCATTTCACATCACGAAACCCATCGCGATAAACTGTGGATCACCTCCAAATTATGGAATAGTTTTCACGCATACCATGATGCCATTTCCGCTCTCAAAGAAACGTTGCACTTCATGCAGCTGGATCACCTAGACAGTTATTTGATCCATTGGCCTGTCGCAATGAAAAAGAGCCTGGGCTACCGCCGCGCAAAATCGGGGGATGATTTCATTTCCTTAAATAGCATCACACTCGAGGAAACCTGGCAAGCACTGATCGAATGTAAAAGATTGGGCCTCACCAAATCCATCGGCGTTTCCAACTTCTCGATTACAAAGATAAAAGATATTATAAACAAAACTGGTGTAAAACCGCACACCAATCAAATTGAGTGCCACCCACTGTTATCACAAAATAACATGCTTGAATTCTGCAAAGAGCAAGGTATCAACATAACGGCCTACGCGCCGCTAGGTTCAAACGACAGACCGCAAGCCCTAAAAGCTGACAACGAGCCAAACCTTCTCGATCACCCCATCATTACTGACATTGCCACAGAACAGCAAGCGGAGTGCGCGCAAATCTTGCTGGCTTGGAACCTACAACGAAACTTAACCGTGATCCCAAAATCATCCCAACCTGACCACATAACAAGCAACCTCGATGCAGGGAAAATCAAACTAAGCATTCAGCAAATCGAAAGAATCAATCAGTTAAATAAAGATTTTCGTTTTATTGACGGTCGCTTCTACGAGAAACCCGGTTCCCCCTACAGCAAACAGTCGATCTGGGATTAAACAATCAATACTCAAAAACAAAATAGCCGGATGTTAACCCACCACCGAAAGCCACGCAGCAAACTTTATCACCACGTTTAATAGTGCCGTCCTCCAAATACATGTGCAACACAGAGGGTACCGTACCTGCCGTTGTATTCGCGACTTTTTGTATATTCATGAGGTTTCTGTCGTCTTCCATACCAACCTTGCGCCCAACCATACGCAGCATAGCACCATTGGCCTGGTGATAAATAAACCAATCGACATCACTCACAGAGGCATTCATGGACTCAAGCGCGTGCTGTGTCAGTCCAACCATGGCGGAAACCCCTTCTTTAAAAACACTTCGTCCATCCAGTCCAAAATAACCGATTCCCATCTGACCTTCATCAGAATGGCGGAATATTGGTAATCTTATGATGTTGCTTAAGTGTTTTTCATCATTCCCTTTAAGGTAAACCCGTTTCACTTTTGCAGAATCCTGTCTCTCAAATAAAGTTGCCACCGCCATATCGCCGATCAACACACTAGAGCGGTGATCAGTAAAATCCAAACCCTCTAATTGTTTTTCGGTACAGATGACCACGCCCCGAGTCGCCATTCCAGAGTGAATGAAAGCGGTTGCCTGAGACGCCGCGAACACCCAACCGCTACAAGCCGCTGACATATCAAACGCAAATGCGTTATAAGCTTTGAGTTTTTCTTGTATTCGCGAACCCAAAGACGGGATAGAATAGTAGTCCGCATGACGTGAGCTTGAACTCATAATAACGAAATCAAGATCCATGGGATCCCAACCTGCAGAGCGCAAAGCTTGCTCAACAGCTTCAACAGACACATCACACATGCTCTCATCTTCAGAAAAAAAATAACGCTGTTTAATCCAAATATTTTCTTCAATCCATTGTGAGTTTAATTCAGGGATATCATCTCGCCCCTTGGTGCAAGATTTAATTTTTTCAATGATATCATCATTCGAATAACACGTTTTTGGTAACACCATGCCGGTGGCAGCAATACCCACATTGTAATTATCTCGCATTTGCAATCCTCTCTAGTAGCAATGACAGTTATCTTATAAATTCAAAGTAACATCCTGATAAATTTTCTCATCATATAGATTTAGTAAAACAATGTCACGCAACAATCCAAGAACAAAAACAAAAATAGGAAAAACAAACTCAAGTAGCCACAGTTAAAACGACTTAAGAATAATAAGTGAGCAATAATGGCGCAAAAAAGGATAGTAAAAAAAAATTGAAAAAAAATATTACAGTAAAACAGTAAACTAGAATCGCTGTTTCGATAAATCACAACGTTACAATGAAACAGCAATTTGACAACGGATGTTCAAAAGAGTTACGATCATAAAACATACTCAACCGACATTGATATGTAAACAAGGACCCCTGAATTAACTAGGGTAACCCAAGCCCTAGATAATACCCTTGCCCCACCAGCCCCGGTGGGGTTTTTTATTTTTCACTCACCTTTTTACAAGAAATCTTGAAAAGTGTCATCGTAATTAAACCACAAAATAACCATTTAACTAATTGAATCTGAAAAAGCATCAAGTCCAACAACAGCAATCAAACAGGCAAACTAGCCAGATACATGCCCTTGCGGGAAAGCAGATGAACCTGAAACATGACCATGCGGGTAAGCAGATGGACCTGAAACATGACCATGCGGGTAAGCCGATGGACCTGAAACATGACCATGCGGATACGGAGGCACAACTCCCGGACCTGACACCCGACCATGCGGATACGGAGGCACAACCCCTGGACCTGACACCCGACCACGCGGATATGGAGGCACAACCCCAGGACCAGACACATGTCCATGCGGATACGGAGGCACAACCCCAGGACCTGACACATGCCCACGAGGGTACCAAGGTGATGGATAATAATGCGGGTAGTAATAATGGTAAACTGAGCTCACTCTTGGAACATACGTTGTTGAAGAAACAATTCGAGTAGAATACCCGGTACCCCAGTCCGCATCTGACCAGTCAACATCACTACACGCTGTTAACGCCATCAAGACCCCACCCAACGCAATAAATTTAATCGTATTTTTCATTATTTCACCCCCAACTCAATCCTCAAAAAAAATTGCCAACCAATCTAATATCTTCCATCGGCACAGCCATACTGGAGAGTGACAGGGCAATAACCCTGTCACTGATACTCCTAAGTTATGCTGATACAAAATGTTTATTTATTAAACAGCTGATCAACTACGGCGTAACCCGCGGACCCATCTGAAACTGAGACGTATTGTCCCAACCCTATGCTATAAAAATCAGGGTTTTGGACAGCACCATCATTTGATGTGATATGGTAATCATAATAAGCGTAAGTATCTGGCACAGTGTATACGGTGTGTGGTGGCAAAGTCGCCGCCATCGTAGCACCACCATACGGCACAGCCTGTACTGTTACCGTGTGATCGGACATATTGATCACTTCCACTCTAAAACCACTGTCATTAACGACAGCAAAGTTGGTTAATGATACGGCACTAATTGGCTCAACTCGACCCACAGCTGCAACTGACTTAGATTGTGCAAACGTCATCGATGCGGTAGAAACCAATGCAGTCAACACTGCCACTTTAGCTAACTTATTCATATTCAAACACTCCTTAAATTAATATTGAATCGACACAAATCAGAATAACCGAACCAAGTTACATGAATACTAAAAAGAAACAAAGAAATGTAACTATCTCGACACGTACTTTATTGAAATATTAAATATATAACTTTTTGTTTATTTTATACATAAATAAATCACTCGGCACCTTAACTGTTTGTAAAACGATTTTTAAAAAAACAATCACTTAACAACAAAATCAAGCCACTGGACCAGAAACATGCCCCCTTGATGGAGCTAAACCAGACACGTGACCACGCGGCACAGCTACCCCAGAAACATGCCCGGACTCTTCTGCCGGACCCGACACATGAGCGCGTGGCTTAACCGGACCAGACACGTGACCGTGCGAAACCGCAGGACCAGACACATGACACCGCGAAACCACAGGACCAGACACATGACCGTGCGAAACTGCAGCGCCAGACACATGACCGTGCGAAACTGCAGGGCCAGAGACATGACCGTGCGAAACTGCAGGACCAGACACATGACCGTGCGAAACTGCAGGACCAGACACATGACCTCTTTCCACTATGGGCGTATAAGGTATGCCGCCGCCTTGTGGAAACAGCCCTGGCCCAGATACATGCCCAATCATTTCATCAGTGCACCCCACTAAACCCAGCCCAAGCGAAGCAATGAAAGCGAGCTTTATTGTATATTTCTTCATATATTGTATTTCCTTTATTCATAATTAATTAAAATGGCCGCACTTTATTATCATTTTACAGACAAAATAACACGCCATAAAAAACTATAGCATATCCTTGCAAACCTACCATTTAATTAAAACTTATTAATGTTTCAGAATTGATACAATATGAACAATTTAATATCTGATAAAAACCAGCGACGCCACTAATGGTAAAAAAAAACCCGCTACAGTGTAACGGGTCTTGTATTGTATCTAGTCAAGTGACTAGGCGCATAGGGATGATTTTACATCATACCTGGCATGCCACCCATGCCGCCCATGCCACCCATACCGCCCATACCAGCAGCACCAGCACCAGCAGGCGCATCTTCTTCAGGCATGTCAGTAATCATGCATTCTGTCGTTAACATGATACCGGCAACCGACACAGCAGACTCAAGTGCAGTTCGCGTCACTTTAACAGGATCGATGATACCTGCCTCAAGCATGTTACAATATTCGCCAGTTCTGGCATTGTAACCCCAGTTGTCATCTTTATTTGAACGTACTTCATTCAAAACAACTGATGCTTCTTCCCCAGCATTGATCACAATCTGACGGAATGGAGCTTCCATTGCTCTACGTAAAATGTCGGCACCGAGAACTTCCTCTGCTTCAAATGCAGATGGGTCGATAGCTGATACGGCTCTGATTAACGCCACACCACCGCCAGGAACGATACCTTCCTCAACTGCAGCACGAGTTGAATTCAAAGCATCCTCAACACGATCCATTTTTTCTTTTTGCTCAACTTCTGTTGTCGCGCCAACTTTAATCACAGCAACACCGCCAGCCAATTTAGCTAAACGCTCTTGCAGTTTTTCTTTGTCATAGTCAGACGTCGAAGACTCAATCTGGGCTTTGATCTGAGAACAGCGAGCTTCAATCGCAGCTTTCTCACCAACACCATCAACGATAGTGGTGTTATCTTTGTCTACTTGAATACGCTTCGCAGATCCTAAATGCTCCAACGTTGCATTTTCTAGAGACAACCCAACTTCTTCAGAAATCACAGTAGCTCCAGTTAGTACAGCAATATCTTCCAACATAGCTTTACGACGATCACCAAAGCCAGGCGCTTTCACTGCAAGCACTTTAACGATGCCTCTCATGTTGTTCACAACCAATGTTGCAAGCGCTTCACCCTCTACGTCTTCAGCAATGATGAATAATGGCTTGCCTGATTTCGCAACGCCTTCAAGCAGCTTCAACAAATCCCGGATGTTAGATATTTTCTTATCTGTTAAAAGAATCAATGCATCATCATGAGCCGCGACCATTTTCTCTTGATCTGTCACGAAATAAGGTGAAAGGTATCCACGATCAAATTGCATTCCCTCAACCACATCCAGTTCGTTCTCGATACCTTGAGCTTTTTCAACAGTGATAACGCCTTCTTTACCCACTTGATCCATGGCTTTAGAAATAATCTCCCCAATTGATGAGTCGTTGTTGGCTGAGATCATACCGACTTGTGTGATTTCATTTGCATTCGCACACGGTTTAGCCATTGTTTTCAATTCCGCTACGACCTGATCACGCGCTTTGTTTAGTCCACGTTGCAAAGCAATTGTGTTGACGCCAGTAGAGATGGTTCGTAAACCCTCTTGAACAATCGAGTGCGCTAACACCGTTGCAGTGGTGGTTCCGTCTCCAGCATTCTCATTCGCTTTAGATGCTACTTCTTTGAGCAACTGCGCTCCCATGTTTTCGAATTTATCTTTGAGCTCGATCTCTTTCGCTACAGTTACACCGTCTTTTGTGACGTTAGGTGCACCGAAGGATTTATCGATAACCACGTTACGCCCTTTTGGGCCTAGAGTAACTTGTACAGCTTCAGCTAGAGTCTCGGCCCCTTTGACCATTTTGACTCGAGCATCCGTTCCAAAATCTATTAATTTTTTTGCCATTTTAATTCCCCGTTTATATTAAGCCACAATTGCTAAAATGTCGTTTTCACTCATAACAACTAACTCTGAATCATCCAACTTAACTTCTGTTCCAGAATATTTACCGAACAACACTTTATCGCCTTGCTTTACAGCCATTGAACGAGTTTGTCCGTTATCTAATGTTTTCCCAGGACCAACCGCTAGCACTTCGCCACGCATTGGCTTTTCTTGAGCTGAATCAGGTAGCACAATCCCACCAGCAGATACTTCGTTTTCCTGGGTTCGCTTGATGATAACCCGATCATGTAAAGGTTTGATATTCATAAATTTATACCCTCTATTTTATGTTTATAGTCCATAATTGCGCCCGAAAAATAACACTTAAGCGCCTACCACAACAGTGGTAATGATATCCATATAAGGGCTGGTGTCAAGAAAACAACCCCAGATGATCAACTAAAGAAAAAAAATCGCCAAAAATTGAAATTAAAATATTATTTTCAGTTAGTTATGAAAATAAAAAATAATTCGATCTCAAAACCCAAACAAATTCTCATTTTACTATCGTCATTAACTTATAAATAAATTAAAATTAGATATATATTGAACAAGGAGACTGTATGGACGCAACCCAGGTACCTTCATTACCCCACTTCATTCAATCGCTTCATCGCAACACTGAGACGCTACCGCTGCACAAAAAAATGCAAGAGGGACACTTTAATTGCCTCATCTTCTCATTTCTGTGCTGGCACAGCCTAAACGGCTACGGTCGACTCACAAAGCAAGAACTCACCACCATAACCAATTCTTGTGAATCCTGGCATGCTGGGGTGATCACCGTGCTGTCTAAACTGGCTCGAAGCTTAAAACTCAGTAATATCAACCAAGAACTCCCTGAAGAAGCGAAAAAAATATGCGAATTTGCCTTTCATGCTGAATTAGACATGCTCGGAAAACAAATTAGAATCAAACAAAAACCAGCCAAAAACCGCAACACCAAACAAAAACTCAGTGACAGTTGTCAAAATTTAGCCAAGTACATCATGCTAAGCAACTCCCGCTTCGACCACCAAGAAAAGATGGATGTGCTCACGTTACTGGATCATTGCTTCGGCACGCATCACCACCTTCTCATCGAACAAACGTTGAGTGACTGTTTACACCAAGCCAAAGTGAAGATTACCTCTACTGAGCAACTCACCCTAGCCGATTTATGAGATGGCATGATAGTTAAAATCGCGAAAAAGCCACGACATTCGTTTTTTCCAATGACAACTTATCTTTACCCCAGCCCGGAATCAACTGCTGTAATGCACGAAATAAATTTCTCTGCACCGAGTCATAACGAAGCAAGCTACCCACGGTTGCGCCGTGAAGATTAACCAAACGCAAACATCGCTCTAAATAACTGGCTGAAAAATCTTGCTCTGGTAACACTTTTAAATTTAGAAATAAACGAATCAAGCTGATTCGAACCAGCCTTTTGTGCGTATTTCGAACCGACCAACACCATTGATCGTGACAGTCAATTTGAGTGTGAATCAGCGATTCCTTTTGCGCCGGAATCAAACCTGACATTTCACACAAGCGCAGCACCAGTAACAACTTAAGCGCCCTGGCTCGGATAAAATGACCGTAATGCGCACCAAAGCGGCGCAAGTTTTGCCAAAACGAGCGCAAACCGGGCGCTTGAGCAGACACAAAAGACTGTATCTCAGATTCATAAGCAGCGAGCTTACTAGTCAATTTAACTCTAATCAACTGATAATCAGCCTCCAACAAGTCTGTTTCTGTTAGTAAACCTAACTCCTCGGCAACCGACCAAACTTGTTCATTATCCCAAGCCTCAACGGTGGCCGAAAGCAAACGCCCAATATCAGCGTACAGCGAGTACAGTGCATCACGAAGATCAAGTTCCACGGTGGCCTCAATACCAGCTAACGTTTGCCAGTCGCCTGAAGCCAATTGCAAATAAGCGTGCTGAAAATAGCGATCGATCACCAGTCGACGCTTTTTTTCAGCAAAGCCACCAAACAGAGCACCGAGGCCGTCTGCCACCACCTCGCTAAAACCATGACTTCTTTTAAAAATAGGCAGCATGCATGTGAGGCTCGTATAAAGATTGTCATTATTCACAATCGACCACAAGAATAACTTGGTCTGTGGCAACTCCGTTAGACACGGACTGAGCTCACCACTTAGACTCAATATGTCGCAAATTTGCTTTCGTTCAAACTGACTCAATGTCATGACAGTCACCCATAAAATAAAAACGCATGCCACTGATAATAGTTGACTTTAACACCACATTTCAATTAAGGGGATATTATTTTCTCGACTTCTTTCCTGCTGCTTAACAAAGCTTTATACCAGTTTGATTTAGTACTTGCACAGGCCGTTTAGCTGCAGTATTATCCTTCGCAATAAATGAGAACGATTCTTATTAAGAATAAATTAAATACGAGCATAATCATGATTTCATCCACTCATACTCCTAGCAGCGACCACGACCACGATCACGATCACGATCACGACCGTCACAATACCTACCGGTCCGTCATCAGCTCCATGATCGCACTGCCGATCGCCGGCGTACAGACGTGGATGATTTACAGTGCCACGACATCCGAAGAAGTCACCCAGATCATACCGTATTACCAATCATTCTTTTTGGGTCAAACAAGTGGTAACGCGCTACTGGTTTTATTTTTTCTCAACCAGTGGGTGCATGTTTACGACCACATACGAGAAGAGCATGACCACTCTCACGGAAACCAAACCACTAATGCAAAAACAACAAACTATCAGGCAATCGAGGAAGGAAAACAAAACACCAATAATGAAATCTCGATTGATTTCAACAGCAACACATTATCAGCACCAAACTGCTTATTCAACTGGACCGTTCTAGTTGCTGGCATTGGGTTTGCCAGTGTTGCCGATTACTACCAATTCAACTCACTCAACTCCACCTGGAAAACAGGTCTATTCTTAAGTTTATCACTCTCAAACAATATCTTTGTCGACGGCAGACACCTCTACGAATGGTTGTTAGACAACCCGGTTGAATTTATGCTAAGAACGGTCGATGCTGATAACGTGGACACGGTTAGTAGACAACAACTGATTTTGATTTTTGCACTTCAACTCGTCGTGCATGTTACCTCATCGCTGTTACTAGCAGATCGAGTCACACTCCCCTGGTTAATGTACACAAGTGCTGCTGCTAAAGCCATCTTAGAAGCACTGGAACACACCGATGATTATATCACGCTAAACGACATCAAAAAAAACTACTCCCTTCTGTGCTCCACCTCAAGCACCCAGTTTTTACGCAAGTCGATGGCACTGAGCTTAGCGCTGATCGGAGGTATTGGCTGCGCCGTGCCACACATCTGTTTCATTGACCACACCCTAAGGCAAAACAGTGAAACCCACGAACCCACCGGTCTGCCACTTATATTACTCATTGCATTCACAGGACTCTGCGCCACAGCTGAATGGCTGAATGGCTTTGTTAACTTTCTTAATCGTTTGGGCAGCCACATAGCAGGCACGAGAAAAGATGAGCCATCATTAGGGAATCGAGAAAAAACACCCATACTAAACAGCAGTCAAAAACTTGGGACTTTTCCACCATCAAGCAAGCATTCTGAGTCAAGTCAACATGATAACGAGCAACCGAATGCGCGATGCTCACTGTGCTGAAGCCAACCATAAAGCATCAATCACATGAGTTTCGCAACCTCATATTCGCCCCAATGGATTGCATCGATTCAACAAAACCTGGGAAACTTTTATCGATACACGCCACGTCGGTTATTTCAGTACCACCCGTAGCCGCCAACCCAGCAACCGCTAATGCCATCGCAACTCGATGATCCGAGTGACTGTGTACCACAGCGCCCCGCAATGTTGATTGCTGGATTCGAAAACCATCCGCTCGCACTTGGATATCAGCCCCCATTTTACTGAGCTCAGCGGCCATGGCTGAAATACGATCGCACTCTTTCTGACGCGCTATCCCCCCCCCTGTAATCAGGGTTTCTCCCTTAGCAAAACAACCGACAACAGCCAATATGGCAATACAATCAATACAATCATTAACATCGATACAGCAACCCCGCAATCCCGCACTCGGTTTCACTCGTATCGAACGCGTTGCTGAGTCCACTGTGATATCAGCACCCATATGACACAAGATATCCACGAGCACTTTATCTCCCTGGGGTTCTGTCATATCACAGTTTTCGATCACCAGTGAGGATCGTGTTAATACCGCAGCGACTAACGGAAATGACATCGAACTTAAATCACCGGGCACCACATAAGTAAACCCCGAAATCGATGCCCCCCCTGTAATTTGATATTGTTCCCCTCGCTTGCGTTTATATGGAATAGAAAAACGATCCAGCCACGATAAGGTTAAATCAATCCAAGGTAATTCACCTGCATCACGCACACGAATCGTATGTTCACCAGGATAAAAAGCCAATGCCATTAACAACCCCGACACCGGTTGAGAATCAGCGCCAGACAATTCAGTTTGGTGAGCTAAAAATGGCCCCTGCACACGTATCGGTGCACGACCGTTGCCTCGCAATGACACACATTCCACTCCTAACTGAGGCAACGCCTCTATCAAAGGCTGCACTGGACGGCTGGTTTGAATCGACGCATCTCCCGTTATTTCAATCGGCTGCTCACACAAACCCGCGAGACAAGCAACAAAGCGTAACACTTGCCCCGAATTGCCCGCATCAATAGTATTACCAGAAAAGACGGGCGCACCAGCAACGCCCTGAATTCGCAATTCCGTTTCACGCTGTTCAATTTCTGCACCCAACTGTCGACACGCCATCACCATGGCGTGACTGTCCGGAGACGCTAAGTAATTAATTATCTGGCTTTTACCTGCCGCTAACGACGCAAATAAAATGGCACGCATCGTTTGTGATTTGGACGCCGGAACCACACAGCCCCCGTTCACCGAACTCGCACCCACAAACATCGTTTTCAAAAAACCAAGCCTCCGAAATAATTCTCTTAATTAAAACCCATGGTACAAAAAAATAACACTTAAATAAACCACTGTCTCATGATATATTATGACCAACGAGGTATGCTGCACCGCAATACCGTATTTCTACCTGCATACAAAGGAACCAGAGCATGACCACCCCACTATACAAAGCTCGATTGAAAATAGACGAGTTAGACAATCAAATCATGAAAATATTGACCCAAAGAGCCGACATAATTGAAGAGATAGCTAAGGCCAAGTCACAGCAAGGTAACATAAAAAAAGTGGATATTTTTGACCCCTGCAGAGAAAATCAAATCATAAACCGAATGCTCACCAGCAATAAAAGCAAACTGCCGGAAAAAGCGATCACGGATATTTTTAAAACCATCATTCAAAGCTGTCGTAACTTACAATACTCTAACCTCACTAAAGCAGCCCCCACCAAAAATAACCCGAAACAAACAATCAACGACCCCCCAACATGATACGGAAAAAACCAGCAAAAGCATCATACAACAAAACTTTATGGAGTGAATAGCATGGCCAGTAACAGTTTTGGCACACTTTTTAGAATAACCACTTGGGGCGAATCGCACGGCAAAGCGATCGGCGTGGTCATTGACGGCTGCCCAGCCGGATTACCGCTGGACAATCACATCATCAACCAAGAGCTCACACTAAGAGCACCCAAAGGAGACAACCCGTACAGCACCCCAAGAAAAGAACCTGACGATGGTGAAATCCTGTCGGGCATCTTTGAAGGTAAAACAACCGGCGCCCCCATTTCCATCATCATTCAAAATAAAAATGCAGACTCATCCAAGTACGAACCCATAAAAAACATCTTACGGCCGGGGCATGCAAATTTCACTTACATCAATAAGTACGGTTGCTTTGATTATCGCGGCGGAGGAAGAGCATCGGCGCGCGAAACTGCTTGTCGAGTTGCAGCCGGCGCAGTCGCAAAACAATGCCTATCGCATTTTAACATTGAGGTGATGGCCTACATTGATTCGATTGCAAACATTCGTATCCAACAACCCGTTACCGCAAATAACGAGTCTCGATCTAATCGTAATGCCAGCCCCATTTTCTGCCCAGACAAAATCCAAGCAGCACACATGATGAAAGCGATCCAGCAAGCCAAAGACGTCGGTGATTCGGTTGGTGGTATCGTGGCTTTTACCACGCAAGGTTTACCGGTCGGCTTAGGGGATCCGGTGTATGAAAAACTCGAAGCGAATCTTGCCAAAGCCATGCTCAGTATTCCGGCCTCCAAAGGATTCTCGATCGGTGCCGGCTTCGAATCCAGCATGCTTCAAGGCTCAGAGCATAATGATGAATTTTCAGCTGATAACAAAGGAAACATCACCCTCACCAGTAACCGTGCTGGCGGTGTACTAGGCGGCATCTCCACCGGTCATTCGTTAGAGGGGCAAGTTCATTTTAAACCCACTTCAAGTATCGCAAAAACGCAGAACTCAGCCACCATCGATGGCACACCATCGGACTTCACGCTCCCCACAGGATCCCGTCACGATCCTTGCGTCGCTATTCGCGCCGTGCCCGTGGTAGAAGCCATGCTAGCAATCACTCTCGCTGATGCCATCTTAATGAACCGTTCGAGTCAATTGTAGGAAATCACATGCCCACTATCACCTGCGAGACCACCCATCATCAATACCCACTCACGATTCAGACGGATTGCACGCTTGATAACACGATTGTAAGCACGTGCCGCAACCTGGCAAACCGGTTTGTTTTTATCTGTGACGAACGCATTGTTGAGCAATATGCGAAGCCTATTTTAAACCAATTTCAACACCACGATCTTGCATGTGATCTGATTTCTATTACCAGTGGCGAAGAACACAAAACACGCGAAACCAAGCAACGCATCGAGGATCAAATGCTGACTTTACGATGCGGTAGAGACACAGCCATCATTGCCGTGGGCGGCGGCGTGACGACGGACATTGCTGGTTTTGTCGCTGCCACCTATTGTCGCGGCATTCCCATCGTTCTGATACCAACAACATTACTGGCGATGGTTGATGCCAGCATTGGTGGTAAGACCGCCGTCAACACACCACAAGGGAAAAACCTCATTGGCAGCTTTCATCCGCCAGCGCAGGTGTTTTGTGACCCACGAGTATTACAAACCTGTCAGCAAGATCAATTGTTGGATGGTCTCGCTGAAACGATTAAGCATGCCTTGATCAGTGATGCGACGTTTTTTAATGAACTGAGTGACAAGCTAAACCAATCAACGGTAGCGTCTTTTACCACAGACACCTGGGAGTGGCTTATTGAAAAAAGTACACGCATTAAAAACAGCATTGTTAAACAAGACAGTCTAGAAAAAAAGGGCCCTCGACAGCTACTCAATTTTGGTCACACCATTGCTCACAGTATCGAAACACACACAAACTACCAATTCAGCCATGGCCAAGCAGTCATGATAGGGTTATTAGTAGAAAGTCACCTCTCTTTTCTGACCAGTCATCTAACGCAACCTGAATTAAATCAAATTAAAAGTCTTTTATCTCAGTTCACGTACAATAATCAGATTCGATTAACAAAAAACGACATCCCCTCATTACTGTCACATATGCAACTCGATAAAAAAACAGTAAACAAAAAACCACACTTTGTGTTACTCAATTCAATTGGACAAGCAAAGATTGAAGGCGACGCTCATTCTTTTCCATGCTCACAAGCAGACATCAGAATTAGCCTCACCAACACATTTAAGGAGACCGCCCTTTGACATCGCTGGTCATCATCATCGCCCTTCAATCAATGGACAGCATTACCGAGCTGACCAAAGCTGCATTGCAACCACATGATATCATCGAGCTGCGACTGGACTACCTTGCATCGTGGGATCTAGACTTGATCCAAGCCTGCATGAACACATTACCTCAACGCATCATTCTCACACTTCGCTGCCAACACCAAGGGGGAGTCTTCACTAACGACATCAAAGCAAGACAACATAAATTATGGCAACTGGCAACACTAAAACCAGATTACCTGGACGTTGAATTCGACATTGATAACTCGTTTGTCTCAAAACTCAAACGACTATCGCCCGAAACCACCTTGATTCGTTCTTATCATAACTTTAAACAAACACCACCCGAACTCCAAACCCAGTTGGATACCATGAAACACCCAGACATTGGTTGCTACAAAATCGTTACTCAGGCTAACTCCTCATTGGATTCACTTAGATTAATGCAGTTTATTCAGCAACAGTCCAACAAGCTCAACATTGCTGGCCACTGTATGGGCCAGCTCGGCGCGTTTAGTCGCCTATCCGCACCGATCATAAACAGTCATTTTCTTTACACCACGGTGGATAACCAATCCGTTTTAGACTTTATCCCAACCGTAAACGAACTCGAAAAGACCTACGATATTCGCAACAAAAACACCAAGACCAAGTTATATGCTCTCATTGGCAACCCAATTACACACAGCATCGGTCATCAATTTCATAATGATCAATTTCGTCAACAACAAACCAATGCACTGTATGTGAAGATTCAACTTACCAAAAATGAAGTGGGTCCCTTTTTTAAATTGTTCCCTGATTTCAATGCAGGCGGGTTAAGTATCACAATGCCACTCAAGCAATCAATAGCGGTTCTTTTTAATCAACCACAAACAACCCCAATCAATACTATTCGATTTGATCACACACAACCCACTTACACTAACACCGATGGTATCGGCGCTATACGTGCTATTGAAAACATCACTCCGCTAACTGACAAACGGATTCTGCTCTTAGGCGCAGGAGGAACCGCTCACGCAATTTGCTTACAACTTAGCAAACACGCCTCAAACATCACTATCGCCAATCGATCCAATGAACGACTCAACACGGTGAAACAAATCCACCCATCACTTGATACCGTGCTGTTCGCACAAACCACGCCAACACAACATTACGATATCATCATTAGTACTCTACCCATCGAGGCCTGGCATAATAACGCAATCACAAGCTGGTTATCACCATTACTAAAACACTCACCACTGATATTGGATGCCAACTACAATCACACACACAATCCACTAATAGCACTTTGCCAAAAGAACCAATGTCAATTAATCACAGGTGACCATCTGTTTTACCACCAAGCTAGAGCACAACAAATCTATTGGCAACAGAAATAACAGATTGCAACACACGCAACGACACCATTACTAAAAAATCGCTAGCATTGATTAACGTATGGTAAACCGCAGACTTTAGCAGAGAATTATTCTTTATCTCCTGAAGATCCGTCAAACTGTTTTTTAAATTCTTGACTATTCTTTTCTGCTTCTTCTTGCATTTTCTTAGCGCCTTGCATTACTTCATTCATCTTACTTTTAACTATCTTAGATTTTTGCAATAGAGACATTGCATCACTGGGACCACAAGGTTTGGGGTCACTATCGGAGCCTTTTTTTGCCATTGCATCAATTATGTCACCAGTGCATTCTGTATTAGAAAAAGCAAAACACGCGTCACCGCCTGATGTTTTCGACATACATTTCTTATACCCTTCAACTGATTTATAACCTTCCTTACAACCACTTAAACCTAACACAGCCACGGCACACAAGCCGGCTAAGACCATCGTTTTCTTCATGCAACTTCCTTATTTTTGATTGACCACTAGTTTTAGCACAAATAAGTCAAATTTTGATAAGTTTCCTTACTCATGCTTTTAGTACATTATCAATAATCAAAAAAAATAGCAAAACTTACCTATACGAGGTCGCTTCACAATGAAAAGTAAATATTATGACCATATTTTCACCCTTATTTCTTCCAGAGCACGTCATCCGACAGCAAAAATTACCTAACCGTCAAAAAAAAGCATGCTTTATCATGCAGGAGTAATACTCGAAACCACACTGTGACTCAACTCGATAGCGTGAGCGGTGTCGTCAAATCCTATCAACCGGCTAATAAATAACGCATTTCGACAGGCTGATTTTTTGCCAGGAATTCTGACGTATTGGCAATCACACCAAAATCGCATTTTTTATAGAAATCCAACGCGCCCGGCCACACTTGAACGCCAATATCCAAGCCAGGATAACTTTTTTGAAGATTTTCCAACGTTTTCCGAATCATCATACGACCCAGCCCTCGACGACGATATTGAGGTAAGACGACCAAGCGATCAATGTAAAGACACTCGTCCTTCAAATAAACGCGCAGATAGGCAATTAAATTCCCATTCTCATATCCCAGCAAGTGTTTTGACTGAAGATCCAAATCATCAATATCACGCCACAAAGCACCGTGCTCTAAATGGAACACATTCTCTCTCACTTGCAAAATATCATACACTTCTTTTGGCGATAATTCGGCAAAGGGCAACCACTGGTATTTCATTTCTCCACCTCGCGTATAAAATCACGGAACGCGGACATGGCTTGACCTCGGTGACTGATTTGATTTTTTATATCCAGACTTAACTCTGCAGCAGAACAATCGTGCGTTGGTACATAGAACACGGGATCATACCCAAAACCATCCGACCCTTGTGGCTCCGTAAGTATCCTTCCCTGCCAAACACCATGAAACACATCAGGTAGCGGGTGAGTAGCATGAGGCAGATAAACAATCACCGAGTGAAAACAAGCAACACGCTTGTCTTTCTGCAAATGAACCATGTTCTTAAGCAAACAGTTCACATTTTCTTGATCCGTTGCACCATCGCGCGCGTAACGCGCTGAGATAATCCCAGGAGCGCCAGCAAGCGCCGGCACAGACAGACCAGAGTCATCAGCCAAAGCAGGTTTACCTGTTTGCTGACTAGCATGACGCGCCTTTGCGATAGCATTTTCGACAAAAGTTGTTCCTAGCTCATCCACTGACTCAACACATAACTCTTTCTGTGGAATGAACCGAATTCCTGAGAGATCCTCAGCCAGTTTATTCATCTCCCTTATTTTTCCAGCGTTACCCGTCGCCAGAACAACCTCTAACATCGCAAGCTCCTTCGCATTTAAAAATTGATTTACCTAATTAGAATATTAAAATCCAACGCAATGTGATAGTAAAAAAAAGAGATTTTGTTTAGATAATTTTGACTTAATCTTAGTTTGATTCTTAAATAAACAAACCGCACTTCAAACTCGCCGTGATTCCGACCTGTTAACAACCGAGTAACTTATATACCGATGGATAAACGTGTTTGAGACCTTACCGCTGGTAGGTCACTACCATCAATATATCGCTCAAACGCTTCACCATCGAGTTCTTTCGGAAAAAGAAACGATCTTATCACTGGGCTAACACGCAATTCAATAAATAAACGCTCTGCAACACTCATAGACTGCCCAGTAACACCATTCGGTAGCATCAATTTCAATAATAATGGTTCCAATACAGATCTGATTGAGCGCAGTGTATTCATTCCTAATGAAAATTGCATACACCACTGCAACAATGGATTAAAATATTTCAAAGCATCATCAAATCCCAGCACGTCCATGTGAGACTGATTCAAGAGTCGCTTCGACTTGCAAAAAGACAGCACCAACGTTGCGACTAAACACGTCAATGGTGGAAATCGAATTTCAAACGCACTCCCACTGGTTGATAAACTAGCATCGACGCAAACGCGAATCAGTTCGGTACTGGAAGATTGAAACAACCGCCATTGTAATGCAAGAAAAAACCCTTGAGATAATGTGGCTTGAGTGATTGCATCGAGTAAGTAAGTGTTTCCACGTTGTATAAACACATCAATCAAAGCACATAAAAAAGCTCGATGTTGAACAGCTGACCGTGTGGCTGATAGTCGTTCAACAGAAACTAACCAAGCAGCCACAGACTGTCGGGAAATTAGAAAACCATCATTCCATGTTTTCATGAGACCAGACAACACACTGTCTACTTGCTGTTTGAACATAAAATTTGTTTTTAGAGAACACCAAGTCGCTAAAGGCAATTCAGACACGATACAACAATATAAATCCATCAATCGCAAACCAACCCCATCACCCAGTCGAGCATTATCAGTTTGACTGTCATACCCTACTTGATAAACATGACGTAAAAACCACTGATTTAATGCCAAACATAAATTCAGCAATTCAACTTGCTCAAATTGTTTAAAATAGCTAACCACAAACTGACAACACTCTTTTAGCTCGACAATATCTCCCAACTCATAACGCTGGTACGGCAGGTTGTCAGTGAAAGTGTCTCTCTTTTTATCAAATGCAATAAGCACAAACATGATCACATCAAGCGACTGAAAAAAGACACGATGCATTGAGGTTGTGTCTTCATAAAAATTATTTTGCTGAACATTAAATTGCGCAGTCAATGCAACCAATCGTAGACGTCGTAATGATTCGATTTCGTTAAGCTGCTGATACACACGCGGAAGTAGTGAATAACGGTTTGCATTGGCGCCACCACTTCGAGCGGTTGATGATTGACTTCTAAAAATCATGTTACTGTAATGAAGCGAAGCTTCAAAGGAATTGTGGTTAATCACACAGTCAAGCAACACCATAACAGGTAGAGACTGTGAAGAACCATAATCAATCATAACAACAAGATAATGAAAATCTAAAATATCATAGAACCTTTTCACCTGAGAGTGATCTTTGTATTTGACTTTAAGTTGATTGAGTAAAGTGAAAAACCTCACTCCGTGCTGCTGTAAAAATTGATTCTCCCAATCCACAGAAGGCGCGTCTTGTCTTTCGGCAACCAAACGAAAAAACAGACTCATCATGTCTCTCGCGTGATTGACCGCCAGGTCACCGCAAGAAAAAACTGACTTCGCGTGACTGGCAACCCACAGCAGAAAACCCAAATAAGTCTCCCAATTGCTATTATCAACAGCCATGCTAGTGACATCAGGGTATTCCTGACGAGGCAAGTGTAGGAAAATGGTCTGGGTGATATCTTCCCAGGTCGACGTGTTGTTTTTCAAACCCGTACGTATCTTAAGATAGGCGCGAAGATCTTTCATACTTCTCCCAAGTAGGCAAAATGCACTTTAGACTGTTCTTTCAATAAAAAGATAAAATATTATAGATAAATTTACCACAGGGAATGAAAAAGGCAATAAATACAATAAAAAACACTGAAAAAGACGTCAGTTTGATCATTAAATAATCATAAATACATCACAGGTCACGTCACTTGATCCTATTCGCCAGCAATACCGTATGTGGATATTTAAATTCAATGACACATATTACAAAACGATAACAAGCCAGTTTAAACAAAACGGTCACTAACCAATTTCAGTCGTATCAGCACAGCATTACCAGCCACCGCCTTCATCAGGACGCACACAACATCCTTCATTCTCAATGTCAGTATGATTATCCAAGAACATGCTTAATGCATCAACAACACTTGCACCTTGAGTATGCCAGACTGCTAGAGCATCATTTTTTGCATTGGAACATTTCGCAACTTTAATTCTAGCCTCATCCTCTGTGAGATAGCTCTTAAAATAATCTTTAGTATTCAACTTTCCTTCACCAAATAAACACTGATCATAAGAAAAACTTTGCTTGAAAGCAGTTTTCAGAATAGTAGCGAAGTTCCGGTTTTTTTGTGCCAACTTTTTAGTACCTGGAACTAAACTTGCAAGGGTATGATCTGGATCATCAGCACAGGTGCTTTCAGCTAAATCAGTGCTTATTTGGCTTCCTAGTTTATCGAACGTCACTGCGTTGCTAATTAACGACCCCGCCAAATTAAGTTGACCTGTAGTGTAGCAATCACCAACATTATTACTTCCAAGTGGAACCATTAGCACATACGCAATAGCTACCAACCTTGCATCAGTAACAGGCACATCTGCCTTAGAGAGACAGCTCACGACATCATCAGGAGAGGGAGCAGAGCCTTCACCCATACAGCCTGTTACCGCTCCGAGTAATCCGTCGGCATTCATCCCAGCGAAAGACGCTTGTGAAAACAGACCACCAATCAGCACACCAACAAACAACCACTTCTTTATCATAGCAACTCTCCATGTTACACGCCCGCACCTGTACAATATTATACCATCTTTTGAGTTGATGCAATGTAACACCGTCATCACTAAAATAAAGCTAATATACCACCCGCTCCATACTGCCCGAATCCATTCTTCACGATATGGGTTTTTACAATACCCCGACTGACGTTACGAACCTTTTTTAATTTGTTCAATGAATGGATGCACTATGTTATTCATCATTCGATCAAAATATTTATTTTCTGCGGGCCTGTAGGTCTTCATATCTGGATCAAGCGCATTTCCCGTGTGCCATGAACGTAAATTTTCACTACACATTTTCTCAATCTCTGAAGTTGTATGAGAATGAGAAAATTCTAATGAAACCATTTTATTTTTTATGATTTCAGCAACGGGAGTATACTTGCAATAATAATTCCGCGAATTAATAAATTCATTGCCAGGCGCAATGGTGATGCCCGTATGACCATGATGAGGCCACGACGTTGTAAGCACCGTGGTCAAACCGGTACTAGGCTGTTCGATCACACTATTTATTTTACCATCACCTGATGGTACTTGAGGAGGAATTAAATAAATGTGCGTGTGGTTAGAGTTGTGAGCTAACAACTTCACCGTCGTTTGCGTGTCAATTACGTCGTCATCTTCAGCAGCGATAACAAGCATGGGTATTTGACGCACTTCTTTTGATGCCCGCTCCCACTTTGCCCGCGTCAGACCAGCCAAGTCTGAAAACTGCACCAGCTCGTTAACGACATTAGTTCGAGTTTCAAACGGATTCGTCTCTTGTAGCCTTCTTGGAAAAAAATCAATGGAAAAAAAATATAAAAAACGTGCTAACCACACTTTCAATCTTTCCTTATAACGTGTTCCTGGGGCAAACAACACAACCCCATCTGGGTAATTGCGAGGGTCTAAATCCGTGAGCAAATTCAGAGCCAAAGTTCCACCGGTTGAGTACCCGACAATAATAGTTTTATCAGGAGCAAGCGTGTTCTTCAAATACAAATAGGCGTTCTTGGTTGAGGTCACCCAATCCTGATAATGCACATTTACAGCATCGTCCAATGTCGTGGCGTGCCCGGCCATAATCGGCGCAAAAATAAACGCGCACTTATCTCGCTGCTGTATTGATTTACTGATGTCCCGCATGTTTGATGGGTTCACTGCCAAGCCATGTAACAACAAAAAGCCGGTAACCTTATCACAACTTGCTTTGGGCTTGACATAAAACGGGTAGGCGTATTTTCTCTCTCTTTCTGTACCAACATGATGATTCTTATCCAGGTATTTAACAGAGCGGGCAACATACCTCTCAATGGTATCGCCCTTCTTAAAGACCAGTGCATTTCTGACTGCGCCTTGCGCAAATGTCATTGTGTTCAAACATAATAGAGTAAGCAAAAGCATGAGTACGCCAGGACGTCGCCCCTGAAAAAAAGAAAAAAAATCACGCCAACAACTCTCACGCCTCATCACAAATCTCCCTGTCTATTTAGCGCCGTTATTCAACATCAGTATCGCTATTACAACAGTGCAGCGACACCCATAGAACAACACTACAAAATATCACACCAGTTCGTATGGTACGTATTCAGGTGCCCAGAATAATGCCTCGATACGATGCGCCCAATCGGTTATCCCTTCGATCGTAGCCAACCCCTCCTTCTCCGCTTGAATGGCCACAGCAACAGCAATAGCTCGACTCACATCATGAACTTGATCAAAGTCAGGCAAGACCGGTGCGTCGGAATCTTTTAAAATCGGCGCAAACTCACTTAAAGCTTCACATGCCGCCACGATCATGGCATCACTGACCCGACTGGCTTTTGATGCAATCACACCCAATCCTAGCCCAGGAAAAATAAATGCGTTATTGCACTGCGCCACTCGCACCAGCGATTGTTCAAATTTCACTGGAGGGAACGGACTACCTGCTGCCACAATGGCTTTACCCGCGGTCCAGTGAATCAAATCATGCGGCGTTGCCTCCGCTTTCGACGTGGGGTTGGATAAAGGAAAAATAATCGGTCGTTCGCATTGCTCCGCCATGGATTTAACAATGTCTTCTGTAAACGCACCCGTAACGGTCGAACAGCCAATCAAGACAGTCGGCTTAACATGACGAACCACGTCCAACAACGTGATATTTGTTAAGTCATCGCACTCCCACTCCACACACTCTGCCCGCTCACGCGCATAAGGTCGCTGAAATGACACCAGGGAATCCATATCATCGACTAACAAACCTGGCCGATCAATCAACCAAAAACAGCGTCGCGCCTGCTCTTCAGTCAGACCTGACGCAATCATGAGTTGGCACATTTGATCTGCGATCCCCACACCAGCCGTTCCCGCGCCAAAAAAGACAATGCGTTGTTGTGTGGGGTCAGCTTTGATCGACTTAAGCGCAGCCATCAAACATGCCGTCGCCGTGGCCCCTGTGCCCTGCATATCATCATTAAAAGTGCACATTCGATCACGAAAACGATTTAAATTTCGCCGCGCATTATCCCGCCCAAAGTCCTCCCAGTGTAAATAAATAGTCGGGTACTTCTGCCGTATCACCGCCACGCATTCATCAATAAAAGTATCGTATGCTTCACCCGTGACACGCTCATGACGCAAGCCCAAGTACATGGGGTCATCTAACAGCGAACGATTATTGGTACCCACATCAATCTGAATCGGTAGCACGCGACGTGGATTCACCCCCCCGCATAACGTGTACACCATCAACTTACCCACGCAGATATCAATGCCACCCACACCCCAATCACCGATACCCAGCACACCTTCACCATCAGAAATAATAATCAAATCCACATCAGGATAAGAAATGGCCTCCATCACTTTATGCAACTGCCCACGATCAGAATAAGAAAAATGCAGTCCTCTAGGTAAATCAAATTGAAAACTGTAATTCATGACTGCTCGCCCAATGGTGGGCGTATAAACAATCGGTAGCATTTCCTTAATGTGCTCCATCGCCAAACGATAAAAGACGGTATTATTTTGCTGCTTTAATCGATTGAGAAAATTATTTTTATCTAAGTCTGATTCAATTTTTTGGAACTGAGCATAATAACGCGCAACTTGTTGATCCAGTGATTCAATTTCATCGGGTAACTTACCGACCAAGCCAAAGGTGTCTCGTTCTTCGCGCGTGAACGCAGAACCTTTATTAATTTCTGGTATAGCCATCAGATACTTGCCTTTATGCGCTGTTTGAATCTTTACAACACGACCAGCATTATCCGTCACTTCTTTAAACTTAAAATCACTCATACTCCACCACCAATTATTGCAATCAAAACCCAGAGAGTCTTAGTATATCGCATGCGTTATCACATCGCCATTAGGGTAAAACCAATCGCTCGAGCGACTAGACCTCCCAAAAATAGCACCCCGCCAAATAAAACAAAAACTCACCCTTTGAATGACTGATATGATAAATTACTGTCTATTTTTGTATTTTTTTCGAGGTTTGTACGCTCTGATTGCAAGCCACCAAAAAAGTTCCAATAACTTTTTTTTTGCAGTAGAGAGAAACCAGACGTTTTTTTTGTTTCAAATGACAACTCGAACGTGCCATACTGAGACCAACCATTGCGACGACATTGTAGAACCACAGACTCAAATTTCAACACGTGACTTTCTCCCCGATACCAACATACAATAAATTACCTTCAACACGACAACCATACCCGCCGCCATCACAAAAAACAAACCACGAAACGATCCACTCCGGCTAAATCAGTATGACTACAGACTTCTTTAAAGCCGCGTTTTTTCGCCATCATCACGATTCGCTCCGCTTGATCATAACCGTGCTCGATCAGTAGTAAGCCATTATCAACCAGAAAATTAGGCGCTTTTTCAATGATCAAGCGAATATCATCCAAGCCATCAGAACCAGACACCAACGCAGACAATGGCTCAAAAGCCAACCTCGACAAATGCGGATCCTGCTGAGCAACATAAGGGGGGTTCGACACGATAACATCAAAGCGCTGCGTCTGCGATAAAGCAGCATACCAATCCGAGCGAACCAACGTCACATTATCACAGCCAACGCGCTGACGATTACGTTCAGCAACAACCAAGGCCGCCTCACTAACGTCCGTTGCCACCACGGACCAGCTCGGACAAGCATGCGCTAACGCCAACGCAATAGCACCACTACCCGTTCCCAAATCCAAAATCTGAGCTGAACTAGCTTGATTGCCATGACTCAGGACATAATCGACCAGGCACTCGGTTTCCGGTCGTGGCACTAAGACATCTGGACAAACCTCGAGCTGAAGATCGAAAAACCCTTTACTTCCAACCAGGTAAGCGACGGGTTCGCCCTGCTGCCGACGAAGAACCAGAGACTCAAATTGCCGCACTTGCTCCTCATTCAGCCGAGCATCAGGATAGGCAAAAAGCCAAGAACGCGGCTTTTTGATCACCCAGCACAATAAAATTTGCGCATCCAATTCAGCAGTCGTCGATACCTGCTGGCATTGATTAACCGCAATTTGTATTAAATCTTGAACACTTTTTTCTCCCATAAGCAGCACATAACCCCACAACTCGATTTATTTGCAAATAACACAATTTCAGGTAAAATCCAGAAAGAGCAGTTAGTTTGATTGAATAACAGTCTACACAAAAAACACCCAGGAGAAAACACCATGACACGCACTCACCACATCATTCTTTCCATGATTTGCGCAACCACATTGCTTCTTGGCGGCTGTGCTTCAATGAGCAGAACCCAGTGCCAACAAATCGGCTGGGAACAGGAAGGAATAAATGATGCGAACAGAGGGCTGCCACCTCAAAGCTTGTCTCAGTACAATGTGTGCGTCAAGCACTATGGCATCCCTATCAATCACAAACTGTATCATCAAGGGTGGGTCACGGGTCGTAATCAATACTGCATCCCGACTAACGCCAAAACGAAAGGCGACACCAACAACACTAACGTTGGGATCTGCACCGATGGTAATTTCAAGCAAAGCACACAATTTAAAGACAACTTCAAGGAAGGTTTAATTTCCTACTGGCAGCGAACAGGTAAAGCTGATGGTACAAACGGAAACTCAAAACGAGATTATTCTGCCTATATTTCAATTTACACAAAGTTAGGAATTGAATACAACCCAACTGAAGACTACGATAACACCTGGATAAAAGGAATAAATCTGTACTGCACAAAAACGCAAGGTAAGACAACAGGCGAAAACGGACAGCCTTATAACACGGTTTGCGATTCCAGCAATAACAAAGAACAGTACGAAGCCGGTTGGGACGACGGCTCAAAAAAATTCAAAGCGAAAAACTGCACACCTTGCAAAGGGTACTCTTTCGGTTTAAGTGGAACGCCACTACCAACACTATGCAAGAACGACAATACCACACCCATCGCTTATAGCTCAGGAAAAAAAATAAACTTAATTTCAACCCAACAATCAAAACAGTTGCAACAAGCACGTATACAAAGACGCAACATGCGAGGACAAAACGCTGCTCTTACTCAAAGCATAATATCCACTCACAGCGCTATTGTGATACTACAGCAGACGCGCAGCAACGACATCATTCAACTCAACAATTTTCAACCAAATATGCCACAGTATCAGCAACTACAAAAAAAAATACAAGGCGAATACAATAACATAATTTCGTTGCAAAACAATTTAATATCATATCAAAATCAACAAGCCGCTGTACAACGAAGGATAACTTTGCTTTCA
The DNA here is from genome assembly GCA_902581285.1 of uncultured Gammaproteobacteria bacterium. Lineage (GTDB taxonomy): Bacteria > Pseudomonadota > Gammaproteobacteria > Coxiellales > Coxiellaceae > CACHNP01. The sequence continues at coordinate 57,005 of CACHNP010000001.1, forward strand.
AGATCTATCGCAAATATTCAGTCTAAAATAAACTTAACACAAATAGAGTCGCAAAAAATATTAGCTCGATACTGCAGCAGGCCATAGATTCAACTAAAATCATACCTATTGCAGCGAGATAAAAGCTACCCTGCATTAAAAAGAAGGGCAAAAGCCCTTCTTTGTTCTCACTAAAACTCAAATAGAATAATAAAGCGCTGCAAAAAACCTCGACAGCTCACGAGACTAACGATTCGAAAACCCGTTAATAATTCTACTCGCGTGCTTAACAGCACTAACTTGACATAAAGAAATCAACTCAGACAACATCACAATACCAAATAAATAAAATCAAACGAGATAAAAACGACATGAACTACGTCCTTATAAAACAATTCATCCTCGACTTCCTGTGTAAAGCAAATATCAATCTTGCCCCATCACAGCAAAGAGACGAAGCCAACTACTACCAAGGAAATCACAACCACCCGCTCAACCGATTCATGACAGGGCGATATAATCAGTCCTCTGAAGACAGTGATAGTGAATACTGGCAACCCGGCGCCGAATCGCATTACTGGCGACTGGGTGACGAACTCACCAAGCATGAGATAGAAACACCATGCGATACCAGCTACTCCGTGGAGTTTAATGCCGTTCTTTTTGTCAAAATTTATTTTTCGTTGTATTTTCAAAACAAATACGTCAAAAGTCGTTTCACTCTAACCCAACAAAGTCACTGGAATCCATTTCGATTCCTATTCCAACAACACATCACAACCTGTGCAGAGCAAACACAAAGCAAGCAATGGGTAATAAACCATGCCCTCAATTTCATCCTCTGCGCCTATAATAAAGACCAGTTGTTTTATTTCCTTCAAAAAGAAACTTGCAATCTACTGTCGTTCTACAGCACCAATACCCTAATCAACTGCCTACTTTTACCCAAGGCATTCGCGCCAATAAAACATCATCTGCTCGTCTACCTTTTGACACTAAGTCGCACACAGCGTCAAAAACTGCTGTCAAAACAAAAACTCAACCAATTCAAGAATCAAGTTCAGTTTAATTCGACGGAAAACGAAATGACCGCATGGATTAACAAACGTCAAAACGAGATATTATCAAGTGATCACTTCGTCTTAACCCAATTACCCATTCAACTGAAGCTAGACAAAAAGCCTAAGTTTAGTGAAAACAAATACATTGAAATCACGTCTTTACTTCAAGACTTGAGACAGCATTACAACCAAGCCTCGCTCTTATTTACCACAAAAGACAACCCATCAAGACTAAAGAACAAGCAACGTCAAAAAAAACTCATCTCGCCGTCACAAAAAAAACAAATAAAAAAAGCACGAAAAATAGGTCTAAAAACCCCCGACCACTTGATCCAAAAATTAATCGCATGTGAACTACACATCCCCTATTCGGAACTTAAAAAAACGGAAAAAACCGAGCAAGCATTTTTTAAAGCAATCAAACTGCTATGCGAACGCAACATTATGGAACCATCAATACCGAACGGATCACACACCTCGATACAATAAACCACCAACCAAGATAAGCGTGATTTCTACTGAAAAACTGTTTTATTTTCCTTGTTAATGCTTAACCTCATATGAAAAAAACGACTAACAATTGACAAACATCAGCGCAAAGGACGAAGCTGTCATTTTTCTTTGAACCAGACACACAACACGACTACAATAAAAACGCATTCAGAAAAATCACACTCAACCAAGGAAGGTTCATCATGAAAACTAACCACAGACTACCATTGGCCGCACTCGCTTTTTTTACCTGCATATCAACTTATGCCACTACCGACTCATGGGTAATCAAAAACACCAGCAACAAACACATTCACTTTCAACCCGCACTGTACCCAACGTTTCTCGGCATTACATACACCTGGGACGGCATGCCGGCACATGACGCCAACCCCAGCTATATCATTGCGCCACAATTTTCACACAAACTCTCAGCAACGGATAAGACACAATCAACAAACGCCTTAATATCCGGCGCCAACATTCAAGTCAGTTTTAAAAACACGCACAACCAGTGCATCTTTTTATCCGGACACATTTACAGTGATACAGCCTCTTCACACAGATTGGAGTTCAATACTGAGGGTGACGCAGTGAATATACTATTCGATGGGAAAAAGCACGTTTGGGATAGCATGGGCGTGAGCCAACCCCGCCCCGATGGAACCTGCTAAAGAAGAAAACATCGCATCCGACTTAGTCTTCATTAATCGCAGCAAGTTGTTCGGCTTGCTGCTCTTTTAATAACGGCTCAATAACAACATCCAATTCACCTTCCATCACCTCATCCAGCTGATAAAGCGTTAAGTTAATGCGATGCTCTGTCACACGCCCTTGAGGGAAATTGTAGGTTCGTATACGCTCAGATCGATCTCCGCTGCCAACCAGGCTTTTTCGTTGAGCCGCGCGTTCAGAACGCTGCTTAGATTGTTCAGCATCCAACAGACGAGACGACAATAAAGACATCGCACGTGCTTTATTTTTATGTTGAGATCTTTCGTCTTGACATTCGACTACGACACCAGTCGGTATGTGCGTGACACGAATAGCCGAATCCGTTTTATTCACGTGCTGCCCACCCGCGCCCGACGCTCTGAATGTATCAATTCGTAAATCACTGGGGTTGATATCCACTGATTCCACCTGATCCACTTTAGGCAAAATAGCCACTGTGCAAGCAGACGTATGAATACGCCCACTCGACTCCGTCACTGGCACGCGCTGGACTCGATGCGCTCCCGACTCAAACTTTAAACGCGAGTAAACACGATCGCCCGATATTTCTAATACCGCTTCTTTGTAACCGCCTTGATCCGCTTCAGCCGCTGAGACCCATTGCACTGTCCAATTTTTTGTTTCCGCGTACTTAAGGTACATCCGCACAAGGTCACCGGAAAATAAAGCCGCTTCATCACCACCGGTGCCTGCTCGCACTTCCAAAAACACATTGCAAGTGTCATTGGGATCTTGAGGCAAGAGCAATACCGTCAGCGCCTGCTCTATTTCTGGCAGTTGGTCTGTTAACGATTGCCATTCCTCTCGCGCTAGAGCACGCATGTCTTTATCGTCGGCCATTTCCATCAGCTCTTTTGCATCCTGCAACTCAGCCGAAACTGCTTGGTGCTGTTTAAATGTTTTCACAATTGGATCAAGCTGATTAAATTCACTAATGTATTCCCGGTAGCGAGATTGGTCACCAATCACCGCAGGGTCCGATAGCAATGCGCTTAAATCTTGATGACGATACGTGATATCTTTTAGTTTCTTTATTAATGATGCTTTCATTCTAAATCAAATAGTTCCTTTATTATTTTTAATGAATCCTCTCTCTGATGGAATGCAGCATCACGCATACAACTGGTTGGTTGATGCAATAACTTGTTAGTTAATGAACGCGCCAAAGCGCCAATAACCTTCTCAGGATCGTGACCGTTATTCAGTGAGAGCAGCGCCTGATCTAGCACTTCATCACGTTGCACTTCCATCTTTTGACGAAACTGACGAATGGTATCACTTAAATTCGTCACTCTTTGCGAACGCATGTAGCGCTGAGCTTCCATCGCAATCATAGCACGTGCCTGTTTAGCTGCAATCTCGCGTGAATGCTGATTAGACGTGATTTTCTCTTGCAGTACGTCCATATCATACAAGTCAACGTGCTCCAAGGCGCCTATCTCTGACTCAATGTCTCGCGGCACAGCCAAATCAACCATCACCAGTTTACGACCTCCTCGTAAACCCATCACATGCTCAACCATTCCCTTGCCAATGATAGGGAGTTGACTTGCGGTGGCCGTTACCATTACATCAATCTGTGGGAGTTCTTTAGGAATGTCACCAATCCGAATGGCTTTTGCAGAAAACAATTCCACGAAGCTTCGGGCTTTCTCTATGGTCCTGTTCGCGACTGTTAAATTTTTAACACCGCGCTGGTTAAAATACGTTGCAATCAACTGCATCATTTCACCGGCACCCACCAACATCACTCGAAGAGAAGATAAACAGCCAAACTCTTTCTTTGCGAGCTGAACCACAACAGACGCCAAGGTCAATGAGTTTTTTCCGATTTGTGTATCGGTTCTGATCTTTTTTGCCATTGAAAAAACAGCGGGAAATAATTGGTTAAACTGACGCTTAGCAACTTGAGACTGCTGAGCCACTAGATACGCCTGTTTTAGCTGCCCCAGGATCTCTGGCTCACCCAGCACTAAAGAGTCGGCACCAACGGCCACTTTCAATAGATGCTGAAGCGCTTGCTCGCCATGTAAAAAATACCCAACTTTCAGCATGTCATGCTTGTAACACTTAATATGATTGTGAATCCAGCGGTGCATCTCTAGAACGGAATCCGTTTCCAGATACACTTCGGTTCGATTGCAAGTCGTCAAAATCACGGCTTCTTTGGCAGGCGACAAATCGACCAATCTCTGCAGAGTGCTTGGCAATGTCGCAACATCAAACGCAAAACACTCCCTCACCGCAACGGGTGCTGTTTTGTGATTAACGCCACAAACCACAAGCGCCATAATGATATCCATAATTGTATTGAGTGTTGGTCGCATAATAACACATTGCCCTAATAAGGCGAACCTTTTACACCAACCAACGCCCCTCAATCGCAAATTATGTCTAAATTTTGATCAATTATGATGTAGCTATAATATTATCCGAAGGGATCTTGATCCGATGCAACCGGGTGCCCCTACTATCAAACGCAGATGTGTGTTATTGTTGCTCCAGTTAGTTCGAACAATCCCGCATTGAGGTCAAACCATGCTAGCAACTTTAATGAGAGTGACCAAAACTCGCCTTCTTCTCGTCAGCGTAAGCTGCCTTTTACTCGCCGGGTGCCCGAGCCTAAAACTCGCTCCGCTTCGTCCAGAACAAGCTCAGTTTAAGCACATGGACTTTAAAGAACGAGAGAGTCGATTAAAAACTATCCAGCAGTGGGAACTGTCTGGCGCTATCCTGATAAAGTACTATGACACAAAAAAACAACAACGTGTTTCCCAAATCGCGTACTATAGTTGGTATCAAAAAAAACCACACAAGCAATTTTACCTCTCACTTAAGGCCTCAGCACTAGGCCTTGCTTCTGCGCGCATTTTCGGCAACCAGGATTCCGCCACCCTAGTAGAAGGAAAAGAACAAATCAAGAACAAGAACGTTGATGCCCTAGTCGCCCAGATCGGCTTCCCTCTCCCCGTGTCCAATTCATATTATTGGATCCGTGGCATTCCTGTCACCACTGGCCCCGCAAATCCTAACCCCTCAATTCCGGGCTTAAGTCAAGCCAAGTACGACCAATGGGGGCACTTAATTAGCGGACAGCAAGGCCAATGGTCACTTCGGTTTTCAAAGTTTGAGCACGACACAAAGAATAACATGGACTTCCCACGTCTAATCAACTTAGAGTGGCGCAACCCAGACCCTCAAAAACAAAACACTAACCTGACAATCCGTATTGCAATCAAGCAAAGGCACATGAGCCCATGACACAAATCGAGGTTACTGCGCCAGCCAAACTAAATTTGTATTTGCGCGTGTTATCTCGTCGTGAAGATGGTTATCACAATTTGCAAACCTTGTTCCAGCTGATTGACCTACAAGACAGCTTGATCTTCGAGCCCAATATCAGCGGCGACATCACACTGGACGCACCGCAATGTGAGTTTCCAAATGAAGAGAATCTAATCATTAAAGCAGCAAAATATTGTCAATCACTAACCCACAACAAACCCGGCTGCCACATTAAACTCAAAAAAAACATTCCGATCGGCGGTGGTTTAGGCGGAGGAAGCTCCAATGCTGCCAGCACGCTACTTACACTAAATCGGTTATGGAACATCGGCCTTGATACGGATGAATTAACACTAATAGGCACCCGACTAGGCGCTGATGTCCCCGTGTTCATCAAAGGGCAATCTGCCTGGGCGCAGGGCATCGGCGACCAACTCAAACCAACCACTCTCGCTCATCGCTGGTTTCTAATCATTCACCCTGGTTGCCACGTATCCACTGCTAAACTGTTTAAACACCCCCAATTAAAGCCACAAGCTCCCCAGCTGGACACAGCGCTATTTGATATGCGTAACACCGTCAATGACTTCGAACCCCTGGTTCTGCAAGACTACCCCGAGATTCGCAATGCACACCACTGGCTGAGTCAATTTGCGCCGGCACACCTGACAGGTACTGGTGCCTGTGTGTTCAGCGTCTTTGATGACCAACAAGCTGCTGAAAAAGTAGCCAAAAAAACCCCGAGTTCGTGGCAGTCATTTTGTGCACGTGGGATCAATGACTCTCCCAGCCTCACCCAGCTTAAGACCATACCCAAACCCTAAGCAAGCTTATCTGGCATTGAACAAAAAAAAAAGTTGAATCACGCAAAGCTTCGTGGTAATTTAGGCAGACTTTGGGGTGTAGCCAAGCGGTAAGGCATCGGGTTTTGATCCCGTGATCGTAGGTTCGAATCCTGCCACCCCAGCCACTTTTTATATTATATCTCTGCAAACCAACAAATAATCTCAAAATTTAGTCAACTAATACATGCAATAACCCATTCATCATGCACACTTTTAGACTACCCTCTGACATTGCTAAATACATTGAAACCAGAAAAGGTTCGTGCTAACGTTCTGATTGCGACCACGCTCCAGTATTAAATGACTTGCACTCAATCAAAGGAAAACCCACTGTGAATAACCTCAAGATTTTCTCCGGAAGCTCGAACCCCACCTTAGCACAGAACGTCACCAACGACCTCAATACTGAGCTGGGAAAAATACAAGTAGATCGATTCAGTGATGGTGAAATTCGAGTTGAAATCGAAGAAAATGTTCGTGGCAGAAACATATTCATCATCCAGTCCACCTGCAACCCATGTAACGACAATCTCATGGAGTTACTGATCATGGCTGACGCTTTCAAACGCTCTTCGGCCTCCAGCATCACTGCCGTGGTACCATATTTCGGTTACGCCCGACAAGACCGCCGGGTTCGGTCTGCTCGCGTACCCATCACCGCCAAAATTATTGCCGACATGATGGCCTCTGTGGGGATTGAGCGTATTATCACTGCCGACCTCCACGCAGACCAAATTCAAGGCTTTTTTGACATCCCGGTGGACAACATTTACGCAAGCCCACTCATGCTGGAAAATGACGTGCAGTGCACAAAACATAAAAACCTCACCATTGTCTCTCCCGACGTTGGTGGCGTGGTCCGGGCTCGAGCCATTGCAAAAAGACTCAACGACACCGAGCTTGCTATTATTGATAAACGACGCCCTCGCTTTAATGAAGCCGAGGTTATGAATGTTATTGGTAATGTGATCGACCAACACTGTATCATCGTAGACGATATCGTCGATACAGCAGGCACCCTGAGTGCCGCAGCAACGGCTTTGAAAAAACACGGCGCAGCATCGGTTGCAGCCTATTGCACCCACCCAGTTTTATCTGGAAAGGCGATCGAAAATATCGAATCCTCGCCCCTAGAAGAAATTATCGTCAGTGATACCATCCCGCTGAGCCCGCCCGCCAGTATTTGCTCTAAAATAAGGCAGGTCTCGCTTAGCCCTCTCATATCAGAGACCATTTCTCGCATTGCACATAATCAATCTGTCAGCTCCATGTTTACCGACCCACCACGAGAAAAAGCATAAAAAACATAAAACTGCGTTTCAATTTCAAAATTGGAGCCAATAACAACTGGGTTTTTTCAACCAAAACCCCAATTTGGGTTGTGTTTTTTGCCAAAACAGGTAAAATCGCTTTTTCAAGTCAAACTGATACTACACATGTCCGGAGATACTCATGGCCGAAGCTAAATTACAAGCAAGAAAACGAAGCGAAAAAACAGGAACCAGTGAAGCGCGACGCTTACGCAAACAAAGTCTCGTACCTGGTATTATCTATGGCGGAAAAGAAAGCCCTGAAAATGTGAGCGTTGAACTTCGCCACATCTTAAAAAAAGTGGAACTCGAGCAATATCAAGATTTAAGCTTGCAATTCGAAGACGGCAATAGCACAAAAGTGGATATTGTTGAGCTACAATGGCACCCGGTTAGAAACGAAGTCATCCACATCGACTTTTTACGTAAAGCTTAAGTCAACTCAGTCTAGCTATAAAAAAGGAAACCGCGCAATTGACTCGCTCAAATGGAATACGTTTAATTGCCGGCCTTGGGAATCCAGGCCCTAAATACACCAACACTCGACACAATGTTGGAGCCTGGCTAATTGAATCTCTAACCAATAGACACAACTTAAATTTGCAGCATAACAGCAAGCTGAAAGGTTACGTCACTAAAATAACCACCGCAGATCGATCCGCGCTCCTATTTGTACCAGACACTTACATGAATGAAAGCGGGCAAGCCATCTTAGCCATTGCCCACTTTTATCGCATCCCCCCAGAACAAATTCTTATTGCGCATGATGAATTAGACTTTCCATGTGGTAAAGTTCGTTTAAAAAGAAGCGGTGGTCACGGCGGTCACAACGGCTTGCGTGATATCGTTAACAAATTAGGTTCAAATGATTTTTTTCGCCTGCGCATTGGCATTGGGCACCCTGGAGACAAACACCAAGTTAGTAACTACGTCCTCAAAAACCCCAGCAGTGAAGACAATCAACTCATTCACCAATCGATTGATAAAGCAACCTCCGTCATAGACCTACTCACTCAAGGTGAAACAGAAAAAGCGTTTATGACCTTACACAGCGAGACATAGTATGGGATTCAAATGTGGCATAGTTGGGTTACCCAACGTTGGAAAATCAACTCTTTTTAACGCACTGACTCAAGCCGGAATTGACGCGGCGAACTACCCTTTCTGCACCATTGAGCCAAACACTGGCGTGGTAGGCGTGCCGGACCCTCGCCTGCACAATGTGGCAAAACTCGCAAAGTCAAAACAGATTATCCCTGCTAAAATGGAATTCGTTGATATTGCTGGTTTAGTTTCTGGCGCATCACAAGGTGAAGGGCTGGGAAACCAATTTTTAGCGCACATCAGAGAAACCAATGCCATTGCACACGTTGTGCGCTGTTTTGAAGATGACGACATCACCCATGTGTCAGGCAAGGTTTCACCTATCGATGACATTGAAACTATTAACATCGAGCTCATCCTGGCTGACCTCGACACCATAAACAACGCTCTGACACGCTGCCAAAAAGAAACTAAAAGCAAGCCAAAAGAAGCCGCTCTAAAATTAGCCAGCCTAAATAAAATCAAGTCCGGTTTAGAACAAGAAACACCAGCCAGGTCGCAGAACCTGGATGACAATGATTTAGCTGTTATCAGCCCATACAACTTGCTCACACTCAAACCCACACTCTACATTGCTAACGTGGATGAAGGAGACCAAAGCAATAACCCGTTACTAAAACAAGTCAACGATTACGCGCAAAATGAAAACTCTGTCGTGGTGTCGATTTGCGCTTCAATAGAAGCCGAAATAGCCCAACTAGACAGTGAAGAGCAACAAGAGTTCCTTAAAGACATGGGCTTAGATGAACCCGGACTGGACCGAGTCATCAGAGCGGGCTACAAACTGCTAGGCTTGGAAACATACTTCACAGCTGGCCCTAAAGAAGCACGCGCCTGGACTATACACCACGGCTACAGCGCACCTGAAGCTGCCGGCGTGATACACACCGACTTCCAACGCGGCTTTATTCGAGCCGAAGTGATTGCCTACAATGACTACATCACTCACCAAGGCGAAATCGGAGCAAAAGAAGCCGGTCGTTGGCGCCAAGAAGGAAAAGAGTACATTGTGGCCGATGGGGATGTCATTTTATTCCGATTTAATGTTTAAAACTGATAAGTTAGAGGCATACTCGACTTATTTCACACAAACGCAGATTCAAAAAAAGAAACTTGACAAAGAGGCCGTTTCAATGGAAAATCTGCTTTTCTTGGCTATGTAGCTCAGCTGGTTAGAGCACAGCATTCATAATGCTGGGGTCGGTGGTTCAAGTCCACCCATAGCCACCACACTTTTTCACAAGCTCATGGCACGAGATAGCAATCTCCGGGTCATCTTAACTTAGACCGCTCTTTTCCTAGAAGCACACATTTTATACCCAAAAGACAAAGCCTCCCGCCACATGATGCTCAAAAAAAAAGCTAATGTATTATCTGAGATGGCCTGAACTGCCTCCAGAAGCCATTCTTTGCTTTGCTTTTTTTACTCAATCACGTGGCACGAAAAGCGACTTCACCCTTGTTTTTTAGCGTTTTTCTATTCATACTAAGGTGCTAAAAATAAATCAAGTTGAGGCACTAATCAAATGAGTTTAGATACCAGCATCATCCACTCAATGATGAAACAAGTTGAAAAACTAGAAAACAAAATCATTCTGCGTTTTCTTGACTCTGTTGACGACCCAGGCACCACATTAACCAACACCGAACTTTTCACTCGCGCCGCATCACTTCAAGGGCACATTAAGCAGCACACTAAACCAGGTGATAGAGTGCTGCTTCTGTACCCACAAGGCATCGACTTTTTAGTCTCATTTATGGCAACACTAATGGCTGGCGCTATAGCGATCCCAACTTACCCACCAAGCCGCAGTCGACTGACAACAGACATTATCCGCTTAGAACACCTCTGCAAAAACTCATCGCCAAAACTGATTTTAACCACGAATGATTTCGCCCAGCGACTCGAGAACTACCAGCCCAAGAACGAAGACCAAAATCAACTACAAGACACGTTCAATTTAAAAGACAACGAACAACTAGAAATCCAAGAAACCACAGTACTCATCACGGATAACATCGAGATTTCATTATCTGACGCAAACTCCTTCAAACCACACACCAAACCCACCGATACCGCCTTTCTCCAATACACCTCAGGCTCTACTGGAATACCGAAAGGCGTTATGATCTCGCACAAAAATCTTGTTGTGAACAGTGACTTTATTCAAAAAGGTTTCGATTTTACCCACACAAACAAAAGCGTCTCGTGGCTGCCACAATACCATGACATGGGCCTCATTGGGCAAATACTCAGCCCAGCAGTTTACACTGGAGCCGAGGTCAATCTTTGTTCTCCAACCTCATTTATCCAGAACCCAATAGGCTGGTTAAAGTTAATCACCAAGTATAGAGCAACCATCTCTGGTGGTCCAAATTTTGCTTATGATTTGTGTGTAAAGGCATTTTCACCAGACAAAATGCATGACATAGACCTGTCTCATTGGAGGATCGCTTTCAACGGAGCAGAACCCATCTCTGCCAAAACACTGGATGATTTCGAAACCACTTTTGCACCTTATGGTTTTAAATCTCATGCATTTTTTAATCTTTACGGCATGGCAGAACACACGGTCATGATATCAAAGGGAGTACCTCAACAACCAACGAAAAAAGTCACAATCGACCGGAATCAGCTTGCAAATAGTCGCCTTGTTACAGCATCAGAAGGCCGTTTAAGCAAAACTTTTATTGGCTGCGGAACTGCACTAAAAAATCATAATGTACAAATAGTCTGCCCAGACTCTCTGCGCACACTAGCAGATGAGCAAATTGGTGAAATTTGGTGCCAAGGCGATAGCGTTGCTCAAGGCTACTGGAACAACACCGAATTAACCAAGGCCACATTCCATGCAATCACCAATGATGAAAAAGGCCCTTACTTACGTACAGGAGATCTTGGATTCCTAAAAGATAATGAAATATACATTGTTGGGCGCTGTAAAGACATGATAATCATTCGCGGTAAAAACTATGCGCCACAAGATCTTGAACTAACCTCGGAAAGCGCTCACCCCGCAATCCAAACAGGGTCTTGCGCCGTATTTACCTCCGATACCAACCAAGGTGAAAAAGTGGTATTGGTATGCGAAATCAATCGACACTATCTACGCAAAGACCTCACCACCATTTTCACTCAGATACAGCAAGCCATATCCGAAAAACATAATCTTAGTATGCACGATATCGTCTTACTCAAACCAACTAAAACACTCAAAACAACCAGTGGAAAAATTCAACGAAAAAAAACCAAAAGCGCCTATGAGAGCCAAACCTTAGTGGTACACGCTCAATTATCCGAGCACTCAAGCGAAAAAAATCCGACAATCTCAGACACAAAGCAACACACAGGGGAATATAGTATTGCCACAGAGCTAGCAACCTGGATCCATCAGCAAAACTCTTCACTCAATATGCAAACGATACTCTCAACAAAACTAACCAACATGGGTTTGGATTCACTGATCGCAATAGATTTCATAGAGCACATTCACAGCTACTTCAAATCCGAGTCCAGCAAAGAACAATTCAACTTAGTCAACTTATTTGAATTTGAAACGCTCGATAAACTTGCACATTCCATTCACACAGCCCAGAAACAAGAGCTTAGCAACATCAAAAATGAGCAAAAAAACCTCACCCCAATCCAAACCATAAAAACCGATACCAAGCAAAAACCGTCGTCAGTATTTTCAAAAAAAATGATCAGACACCAAAAATTGATTCACAATTTACATAAAATTCCTAACTTGTCATCTCAATATAATAAACTCAAAAAATCGGATACGCGCCTCAACCAACCTATTCCTCCTTTTCTATCAGATTCATTCAAGGAAAACTTACAACATGTTTCAAACCGAACCATGTCTTTTGAAAAAATATGGCGCTTTAGGTCTCCGCTATCGATTCCAATCTACCTTTACAACAAATCCCTTGTGAAAAGCACATTCCAAGAACTCGTCACTCAGAATCAAGCATTACTTGACCAACTTAGCAATAATGATACCGGCGGGATTTGCTTGTTTATGCACACATTCCTTAATTTGACGATCGCCATACCGCTTATCGTCACCCACCTACATGAACAGGGTAGAGAAATCATTGGAGTCACTGATGAGCCTGAAGTAGCCAAAATATTAAACGGCAAGCTAACCACCTGGCTCGGAATCACTCCGGCCCATATGCATACTTACTGCTTACGCGACTTAAATAACATCGCCAAGGTCAATGATGTTATCAATAGAAAAGGCTTTGTTATCATGCTACCGGATCGGTTTAAAACTAATTTCCAAGAACCCTGCAACGACCTTCTCGACTTTTCTATACTAGAAACCTCGCCAAAAGCCACTTTTAGCGTTTTAAAAGACAAAACCATGGGCATGTACATTAAAACCATAGCCGATTTCACTAAAAACGGTGCTCAACTATTTCCATTTAGCACTCAATGGAGTGACAAAAGCACCCCTGTAATAAAACTACACTACACCCCTGATTGCAAAGATCAAATACGTGATATCATGCAGTCGATGCTATCAAATTTTCATTTAGGCTTTAATGAGTGGATGTACACGCATCGCAACATCAACCAGTTTCTCAATGATTCTGTTAAACGCGACTAAGGGCCCAGCTCATGCTAATATTTGAAAAACAGCGTTTAGCATTTCTTCTATACTCATGCAAAGAACATTTTCGCGCTCACCCACAACTCAAACTCGCCTTATTCACGTTTTTTATCGCCGGATTCCAGATCTGTCTTCAAGGTTTATTTATCACCGAATTTAGTCGCGCGCTACATACATCAACCAGTAAAATCATATTCCTGGAATCTATTGCTCTGACCTGTTGCCTAATCAGCAATTACTTTAGCGCCTACTTTATAAACCGATTTTCAGCTTTCAATGTTCTTAAAATAAGTATTTTTCTTTTTATTTTTGGCGACACCATCTTCTATATCATACTTGCTCAAACAAAAACACCCGTCGACACCACCTGGTTAAGTTATATTTTCTCGCTTATTATTACTGGCTTAGGCCTCGGTTTACTCTATCCCAGTATCAACCACATGATCCTCAAGTTAAATATAACCAGTGTAAAAAAAGCAAGCACTCTTACTTGGTTAAATGCATTTTGGAATATTGGTTACTGCATATCGTCACTTATTGCCAGCACCACTGCAGCCGCACACAAACCCAATATACCTTTTCTTATTCTTTCCGCACTATTCATAACGCTATTAATTTATTTAAACAAACAGACAAATCTATACCAACTACAAACAAATCGAATCACACTTCAAAGTAAGCCCCGCAACCGAATTAATTTTAATGACATCCCTCAACAACTACTTCTTGTTGGTTGCATTTGTTTGGTCATTACCTTCACTCAAAACACGGTAGAATACTGGTTTCCGGCTTACCTTAAAATAGAACACCAAAAAGGAATGAGCATGACTGCATTCGCGATGAGTTTTTTTGGCCTTGGGCAATTACTCGGACGCCTGTTTTTCGGGTTCTGGGTTATACCCAAAGTCAATCTAACCCGCTTCATCATAATCATGATCACCGTACTCAGCTCAGCGATCTCTTTGTTCCTTTTTGCAAGTCCTATATCCATCACTTTTCTTCTCATTTTTATCATAGGTCTATCCAGTTCATGCTTACTTCCAATAATGATGAATCACGACGCCAGGCGTACTGCTTGTAACCACAAAGCCAGCTTCCTCGTTCTAATGAACACACTCGGGTCAACTATTAGCTTTTGGCTCACATCTTTATTCAGTCAATTTATCAGTATTCATTACGCCATTATTAGCGCACCAATTTTATTATTATCAGCACTAGCAGCGTATTTTCTCCTGCAAACGGATTACGGCAAGCGTCGCATACTGGCTTCCTTACGTTAGTCACTCGTTATTTTTATTCCCAATGAATTAAGCAGATTAAATTAATATTATATAGAGTTAAGATATTATTGTTACTTTAACATAGCTAAACAATAGGGTAATATTATGTCTTTTTATTAACTCAACTAGAATTAAACTCATGAATATTTACGACTATGGTACTTTACATAGTAGCCACTTAAAATCACAGCAAGAAAGCTCAGGCAGCACATGCACCTGTATTTTATTTATGTCGGCGCTTGTGATAGGCTTCATGGGTATAATGCAGATAGTTCAAGCCGATAAAGAATCGACCATCATAACCATAGATGGAGCTAGCCCGCAACTCACTGGTGGGGCCCTGATACTTAGCTCAGTCATACTTACCATTGCTGGGTGCCGAGTGAATACTATCACAACAAGCCATCACCTGGTCACAGGGAGAAAAGAGAAAATGAATTCCCGTAAAAAATCGCAAATTAAGAATCAAATTGCCACCCCAAATACCCTCAATTCACATTTGCTGCGCTACATAGACAATAAAAAAGAAAAAGAAAAAGAAAATGCTATTTTATCCAGCAGCGTTTAAAGTCATTCAGTCACTTCGCATATCATCTTTTTGCATGAACTACTGAAGAAATATACTGATAGCATCAGAAAATATATAAAAAGAATAAAATTCCTCATAAAGCAAACCACACTAATCTAAAACAGGCCACCGCCGAAAAAGACTTCTAACAAAAACCCGAATAAATCTCCACTTTGGCATTCCATACATAATATTAAAATAATCTGGAAAACGCGCATCATCAGTCATAAACTTAATAATTGCGTCCGGATTCGAGTTTTGAAACATGCCCAGATACAACTTAACCGCACTGACCGGATCCTCAAGACAAACCTGCGTGAAAATTTTATCCATCCACATGACCACTCGAGAAAATGATTGTTCTTTATCACAAAGAACAATATTTTTTACGCAGCGCTGAATCGCATAAAAAGAATAACCGGATGTCGGCCTCATTAAGCCGCTTCCCGTGCCGACTCCGCGTTTCTTTCTTTTAACCGGCATCATAGGAATAAGACCTCCCTCTTCATGCACAACCTCAAACTCAACGCAGTTGTATTTTTTTTTCATATACTTCTTAGCTAATAAAAAGCAATGCTCTTTTGTTGGTATGTAAGACCCATCCAAGAAAAAAAAAGTAGGCTCAATCAGCGCATGTGTTGAAGAAAAAGGTAGAACATACATAAAATTAATTGCCTGTGATTGGTCATCAAAAAAATCCATTAAAGTCACCACCTCAGGATCAAACACCGGCACCGAAGTAGTGACAAACCAACCATAAAAAAGTTGCGCTAAATACTTGCTTGTCGACTTCAAGACATCAAAATTTAAATTCACATTTCTCGCATCATATACTTTTTCACACGATATAGATTCTTTTTTCGTTTTAACACACAAGTCTTCTATCTGAACAACCGTAGACTCTAGCATCAAAGTAATATTTTCAGACTCCCTAATAAGGCTTAAACAATAGTCATAAAACTTTTCTGACGGAACATACTGATATTGATATTTCTCTGAATGATGTGCAATCGTTTTTCCCCCACTGCAAATCTCCCACTTTTCCCATGTCTTTGTTACACAGCTCTCAAACCCATGAGAAAAAACATTCCAACCACACCACGTTTTATCATAGCAATAACGTGACCGCTTATCCAAAATAAGCAAGGTTTTATCGTTCAACCTCCCCGCTTTCTTGAGTTCCACTGCTAACGACAAGCCACTCAAACCACCGCCAACTATAATATAATCAAAATATTTATAACTCATATATAACCCTGAATAGCTTCGTGTAAACACGAGTCATGCTTAGTACCCTTACTCAACGTTAAGAACATAATCGCGGTCTTTATTGTTAAATATATTTTCTCAAAAACGCCAGTAAATACTCTTTTTGTTTCCCAGTACTCGTCACAATCCAGCTGCTTAATTTTCTGACCAATTTCTTTATAGATAAGCATCGCGTTATAAATACTAAATCGCACACGAGGTGATAGATATTTCAAACCGTAAATAGCAGAAGCATAATAAGCATCCGCCAACTCTACCAACCTTAGTATCCTAGAAAAAATTTCTTCCCTTCTGCCATAAGATTCTAACACGTCTTTAGGCGTAAGCGGGTTATCAAACCATACTTGAGGTAAATAAACACGCCCACGCTCCGCATCTTCAATAACATCACGAGCTATATTGGTTAGCTGCATCGCAATACCGAGATCAATCGCATACAGTGTTGCTTTTTTCTCCTTAACATTAAAAACATCACACATCATTAGACCCACTGTGCTTGCCACGCTATAAGAGTAACGTATTAGTTCGGATTCATCCGTTACAACACTCTCATTCAGGTCTCGAATAACTCCATCAATCAGGCAATGTAAAGCACCAGGTGCCATCTTAAGTTCTTTCATTAATTCAATCATATTCATTACAATCGGTCTATCCGAGCGTCGCACTAAAATATCATTTTTAATAGACATCAATAACAACTTAGCCTCATTTTTCTTGTTGGCATTATCAGCTATATCGTCGACGTATCGGCAGAACGCATATACGCATTGAGTATAATGAAACTGATGCCCATTTAAAAAAAGACTAGCCCAATAAAAACTCTTTCCGTGAATTTTTAACATGTTTTGAGGAGCAACCGACTGGGTCATTCAAACCCCCTTATCTGAAATCAAGCCATCAACCAACTTAGCTGACGACAACACACCAGGAATCCCAGCTCCTGGGTGCGTCCCAGCACCGACAAAATACAGACCAGATAGCCTTTTTGAGCGATTGTGAAAACGAAAATATGCCGACTGCGTAAAAATTGGCTGCAAAGAAAATCCAGCACCAAATTGAGACAAAAGATCTGAGCGAAAATATTCAGGCGTCAGGAACTTATCTGTAACGATATGATTTGACAACCCTGGTAACAGGCGCTCTTCAAGAAGTGAAATAATCTGATTTTTAAAGGCGTCCTGTAACGTTAGCCAATCTATATTCGACTGCAAGTTAGGGACCGGCGCTAAGACATAGAAACCGTCACATCCATTTGGAGCCAAGCTAGGATCAACTGATGTCGGGCGATACAAGTACATACTCAAATCCGTATTTAGTATCTTTTTGTGAAACACATCCTTCAACAAAGTACGATAAGATTGTCCATAAGATATGGTATGCAACGCAACATCTTCATATCTAACTTCGGTCCCAAAGTAGTACATACATAACCCCATAGAGTACTTCAGCTGATTCATACGAAACCGATTAAATAAACCACGATACCTTTTCTCAATCAAATTCTGATAGGCATAGGCTGGATCTCCATTATAGATAACCAAGTTGGTTGTAATTTCCTCTTGATTATTAACCACTATAGACTTGATCTTACGCCCCTCTCCCGTAATTTTTGTTACCGTTGAATGAAAACGTATATTAATCCCAACATCACGCATCAAATCCTCAAGACCACTAACCAATGCATGCGTCCCTCCCATACAAAAATGACAACCCATCTTTTGTTCCAAGTAAAGAATAAGAAGATAAATTGAAGTCGTCTTAAACGGATCGCCACCAACTAACAATGGCTGAGTGGTAAAAACTCTTCGAAGCTTCTCACTTTTAATATAGCATGACACTGTTTTAAACACACTTCGATAAAACTTAACACGAGCCAGTGCAGGCACCTGCTTACACATAAAACCAAAACTATCAAAAGACTTATCCGACAACTTAACAAAGCCTTCTTTATAGATCTCTTCTGATAAAAGTAATAACTTTTTGAAGCCTTCAACATCTTGCTTTGAAGCAATAGCTTCTATGTTCTTATACATTTCATCCATGTCTGCAACGTAGTCAAATGTTGACCCATCATTAAACTGATAACGATACCAATGCTGTAATGAGCGAAGATCAAGGTAATCACTCATCTTTTTACCAAACAAATCAAATAATTCAGAAATCAAATACGGCGCGGTGATAACTGTAGGCCCCGCATCAAACGTAAAGCCATCCTGTTTAAAAACTCTAGCGCGCCCACCTAAAGCATCGCCTCGTTCAAGTAATGTAACATTATAACCCTTCGCACGCATCCTTAGCGCTGAGGCCATCCCCCCGAGCCCGCCACCAACCACAAAGACATCTCTCATCAACCCCTCACAAATACTTTCGCAAATAACATCATCAGCAACACAAATAAAAAATAACGCAATCCTCTTGCCCAGGCCCTTTACCGTGCAAATAGGACTGTTTCTCTAAAATAGAGGTTAAATCTTAACAAACTTGCTAACAAAACGCATGTTCTCAATCTAAATTAACTTCTGGTATCGATCCGGGTATTTGATACAGCGACTCGTCAGTCTGTAATTTTGATCCAATCCTTGATGTAAATGATTCTACTGCCCAAGGACTAGGCTCTTTAAGTGTGGGCATTGTTCGTAAACCCAACTCACAAGTTCCAAGCTGTCTTTAATCACTTGACCATTGATTGGCAGCAAAACCAGCACCAGCAAGCGATGCTGTATAAGGTCGGCAAAGAAACTGCTAGAGAGAAGCTCGCAATCAAACTCTAATCCAGTATAATGAAAGAATATGACTATTTTTTTAAAAAGCCAGCACTGAATCAAGCTTTATAGTTTAATATAGCATACCTTATTCAAATAACTGATTATCAATTTAAATACTTAAGTCGGCTAGAGCGCAGAGTGCATCATAATAAAGACAGTCGTTCAAGCCCACCCATAGCCGCCACTCCGTTAAAAAAAGACGACATCTTTTATTTCTCTTTATGTCGTTTCCAACAGTATTTTTCTATTTTTTGGAACAACCTTCGGGTAGGTAAATTTTTTCTTTGCATCATCAAATAACTAAAATTATCTGCTAATATTTCATCAGGGTTAGTAATTCGATCCCAATCCTCTGAAACAGGCAGTTGAATCAAACCACAGGATTCAAAACCAATTAAATGATACAGACGATCACGCAACCCGGGGTGGTTACGTGAAATAATATGAAATGTTTCATGATACAATATTTGTTGTATGTAAAGCGCGCTCTTCTGAAATAAAGATTTAGGGATGACAATAGCATTACCCCGAGTATAAGGGGCATTACCCTCTTCTTTGCCCGTCGTCAAAACTAAATCAACTTACTTTGGAATCCAACGTTGGTACGGGACCAGTTTTTTTTCCACCTCGCTTAAAATTGGATCTAAATCAACACGATCTTGTCTCGACCACGGCAAAACCTGGCTTTTGATAAAGGATTAAGAACGCAAGTCCCACCATAGAAAAAAAAAATCAATAATTAAAAAAAAATTAAATTAGATAAAATCAATTTCCATACTTTACCCCCTTTTTCACAATAGGTATGATACTGTTAATTACATAATCTCAAAACCAAGGTATTATCAATATGTATGCTTACCCAACCACCAACAATAGATCGCGCTCCAAAATACAGCGCCAAAATTTCGCTGTGACTTGCGCTTCCATTTCATTTTTTTCCGCACTTACCTTAGCTGTTATTGGTCTGCTACAAACGTTGCAAACCGAAGATGAAACACCCATCATATCTGCGGGTAATATCGACCCACAAATCTTAGGTGGAAGCATGCTGGCAGGATCAGCACTGTTGTTTGTCATTGGCTGCTGCGTTATCCGCAGCAATAGGAACCCCAAAAATAACCCCACCAACCCTCAGACAACTCCACTAAACCGACATTCACTCTTCACAATCACAGATGACGCTGAATACGCGCACAAAGAATTCGTCACACCAAGAACCCTGAGAAAAGCCCTAACTACAGCCGCCGAACAAAATCAAAAGGAAAAAGAATCATCTACCATACCCTCTTTCCTAGGTAATTCTAATAGTGTTTAAACCCACTTAAGCGGACCAGACTTCAACCTTTTGCATCACATCGTTAAAATAATCAGCATCGATTATGCGTTGAATCCAGTGGTAAACCGCAGGCACTTGATAACCATCAATGATTGATTCATCCACACGATACAACTGACGCACAAAAGAAAAAATAACGCAATCCGCTTGCCCTGGCTGTTCACCATGCAAATACAACTGCTTCTCTAAAATAGCATTTAACTTTTGACAAAAAAGCTGACAACGCACATGCTCTTGATCTAAATTAACATCCGGGTATCGATCCGGGTATTTAATATGGCGACTTGCCGGCCTAAAATCCTGATCTAAGAGGTTAAGCAAATCATAATATTGCTCCGGATTTTTTGTTATCAACCCCATATTTTTTTCACACACCCAGTCAACAATATCCAAACTTTCATCAATCACTCGACCATCAGGTAAAACTAAAACAGGCACCGTCCCTTTAGGTGATGTGGCTAAGAAAGTTGACGGCTTATCACGTAAATTAATTTCCCTAAGCTCAAAGTCAATTCCGGCCAGCACCAAAGCCATACGCGCACGTATAGCGTACGGGCAGCGCCTAAAAGAATACAATACCGGTTTTTTTTGTGTCACTAGAATCACTCCGATTTTTTTCAACTTACATGCTAACACGAATCAAGATAACATCAAACAACTCAACACACATGATAAAACTCCCACAAAGTCAAAAAACTCAGCAGCCCCAAATAACCGGAATCAGCACGCGATGTACAATAAGGTCGACAGAGAAACTGCAAGGCAGAAGTTCGGAATCAAACTCTAACCCAATAAAATAAGCAAATATTTACAATTTTTCTTAAGATATAATATCATTTTAATATTAGATTAATATTTATAGCATAAAATATCATACTTTATTTGAATAAATGGATATAAATCTAAATGCTTAAATCGACTAAAACACGAGAACCTATTCCGATTTATATCAATGACTTATCTAACAAATTGATGTGTAACCCCAAGCTCGCTGGGGGAAAAGGAGCCAGTCTAGCTAAACTGACGTTGCTCAAAGATATCAATACAAAAGCAGGATTAGTCGTTACCAGCGAACTATACAAAGAACGCATTGATGATAAAATCAAAACTCTAATTACTGATCTAGAACCCACTAACAATCATAATACAGCCTCAAGAGAAGATGCACTAAGAGAGATTCGAAAGCTCATTCATGATATTGACCTTAAGGATTTACCTGGACAGTTTACAACACTCGACAATGAAAAATATTATGCCGTTCGCTCATCAGCTACTGTTGAAGATGGACAAACCGCTTCTTTTTCAGGTAAATTTGCAACCTTTCTGTATGTGAAAAAGAGCGACATTTGCAGTAAAATTAAGGACGTGTGGGCATCTGTTTTTACAATCAATAACCTAGAGTATTGTGAAGCAAATCAAGTATCATTTAACGAGCTTCACATGGCTATTGTGATTCAAGAAATGAGCCACCCATATGCAGCGGGAACGATATTTACCGATAATGACACAATCGAAATTGATGCGGCATTCGGTCTCGGTGAAGCGGTTGTGCAAGGCAACAAACCCACTGATAAAATTATATTAAAATTAGAAAATGGACAAACCATCTCTCAAACCACCGCCATAAAAAACACAAAATTGATCCACAACGAAACACAAAATAAAGTCATTGAAACGCCATTATTAAAAAGTAATAGAAACAAAATATGCCTAAGTCATGAACAAGTCAAACAACTCTGGAAAAACACCCGGATGCTACAAGGAACTTACAACGATTTGGAACACGGCCTGGATATCGAGTTTTCAGTCGACCAAGATGGGAAAATTTACATTCTACAAGTAAGGCCCGTGACGGTTAAATCTCGACAAAATATAATGCAAGTAAACTACGAAAAATCAAAAAATGATTATATTGGAAAAGGAGATCCCGTATCACACCACATAGACAAAGGCATCTTATATGTTTGTGATACACCAGAAGAAGCGGAACAAGCAATAGAGTCAAATAAGGCTAATCAGCACAAAATAATTATTGTCACAGCAAACACAACGAGCCAATGGGAAACTGTTATGCGGCAATCGGCCGGAATAATAGCTGAGACCGGTAGCTCAAACTGCCACACAGCCATCGCATGTCGCGAAATGAAGATACCCGGAATAACGTGCTACGCAGACGCAAAGTCTCACCTAAAAGTCCACGATAAAAAGCTTGTAACACTATGTGGTTCGAGCGGAAGAGTATACGCCGGTGACAGAACATCCAATAACAACATAACATCCTGTACAATCACAACCATCTACACCCCCATCGAAACTGAACAAAGCGTTCCGCTAGATCGTCATAAAAAACAAGCAATATCAGCACACATGACGAGGAATATAAATAACGAATGTTACATCGGTAAACCTATGACAGCGACATGCCCCCTCATAAACGACCTTGATAAAGACGCTCACCAATGGCTAGAAAAAGCAAACTTAGGCTTTAAAAAATCAGAATACCGTATCCTCAAACATACTCTACTGATGAAATTTAATGACTGTCACGAATGGAGAAGACACGTAAGGACATGGTCACTAGAACAACATCAAAACGTTCTAACCAGAAGAAAAAGCGCTGAAAAAGCCTACGATAAAGCATCAAAAAATCTTGAATTAACAACACAATCAATGCAAATGTGGTTTGACGCGTATAAGATGAAAGTGGGTTTTGACAATATTGCATACCCTATCAGTGAAATACTAACCGGATTACTACACCAACAATCTAAAAATAATGGCATAGAAGAACCCATTTTATCAGATCTCATACTAGCAGAAATAGCGTGCCAAGGCGGCTTGTCAATTGAAGAATTTTATACGGACATTCGATATATCCAATCTGTTTTAAAAACAAATACGACTGCAAATCAATCAATCATCAACCTAAAAGAAAAATACCAAGCCAATAACCCGTGCACTCAAGTCATTACTCACCTAGAAAAAATACTGATAGATGAATTGATAGAACTAGGGATATACAATCGATGTCGCACAGCAGCCACATTTTACCGTATACAAGATAAAGACTTTTCGCTCACCTTCTTAGAACCTTGGTTCCAGGAATCAAAAAAACCATGGCTACGCTTACTGATAGAGTCAAATAAACTCACTAGCAACATGCCGCAACCCTTGTCAAAGAACAAAAAAGTGTATTTTCCCGACAATCAAGACTTAAGAGCAGTAATAGAACTAACCGCAACCTCAAAAAAACTGCATATGGATGGACACCACTCTAAAGCAAAAGGACTTTGGTCTTTTATTGATAAAATGAAAGAGTTATCAATTAAATCAGGCACTCCAATAAATGAGTTATTAAATAAATCAAGCACAGACATTATTGCATTGATAAGCAAAGTCAACTCACAAACTCAACCGGGCTCACATGAAAGACATTTCTCTACAGCACAACACGGTATTATGAATCAATTTCAACCACAGAAAAAAAACACCTCAATCAAAGAGCAGTCGACTTTAATTGAGTCTTTTTGCGACTCATTACCCTCAGCCAAACACCTCAAAGCTAGAGGCTACGAACAGTCAAATACCCGAATAATCTACCCATCAAACAATCGGGGACTGCCTCTTCAGCTTGAAAAATTTGAAGATCAAATGAGCGACTCACCCACGCCACTTCCTGACAACCAATATAGAGGAGAATACGTAAGACCTAATCGCATAGACTATACGCAACATCAAGTCGCCACAGCCGACGAGAAAATCATCACTATGGTAAATTTCACTCAAGGAAAACCTCAACTTCAACTAGAAAGCAAGCTTAATATTGGCAAGCCCTGTGAATACAGCTCCAGTTACAAATGGCAAAATCCGGCTTTCCGCCTCAATCCAAATACGATCTTTTGCAGTGATTATTATGATAGAATAGCTCGTTATACACAGATCGTTGATCGACATCTAATTCGCGGCTTTGCAGAAAAAAGCACCTCTGATAAAATGAATGCTCTTCGAAAAATGAATGCTCTTCTAGACGTTAATACCAGCCAATCACATCAAGAGTTCACCATAGTACTAAACACAAATTCCCGATCCTATTCAATACCCAAAGTGGCACTCATTCAAACTTTGTTAACACATCTTGATGAAGAACGACATTTAAAAGCAATGCTAAATAAACCCTCAGCCATTGTCTATGGAAAAGATAACGCGGCTCCAAAAATGCAACCAGTAAGAAAAATACCAGCTCAAAATCAACATACTCAGTTTTTAGAAGAGACGCTGTTCTACATAAATATTAAGCGAAAAAAAATGGGGGAACCCCCGCTAACAGAGCAACAACTATTTCAAATTCCCATTAATAATATTAATCATTACTTATTCGAATCAGAAAGCTGTAAGGACAAATTCGATTACAAAACGTTTACTGAGTCATTAAGTCATGCTAAAAAATTCAGAGAATATGAAAGAAAACCAAAACTCACCGCCAACCTGGAAGATGGCACAGTTGTTGAAGTTAGCATGAATGATTCCGTAGATATTCCTTCTCAAGCACTACTCATTTTATCCAACGAATCAAACATAACTGAGACTAACCGCCCTGTAAATTTAGCGCTAGGGTACCAATCTCTTCAAGCCATTATTGATAAATCTTACTCTGGCAAACCACAAAACATCATACTTTCGAACTTAGCCTATACTCAAGCATCATCAACACAATCAATGATACATTTCCATCTAGTACCTACAACTAACTCAGAAGGGCAGTTCATCATTCCTTACATAGACAGCAAACACAATGAATTTGAAGAGTTTAAAGAGTCTTCTATTCCGGGAGTTAATATTGCTTTTCTAAACAAAACAGCCCAGCAAGATTATTTTAACTTAGTCAAACTCAAATTCAATCTATGCGATGATAACAATGAAACCAGTAGATTATTTAATAAAATTGACCAAACATTACAACGCTGGGAGCTGGAAACAGGTTGCGACATGACTTGGGTTGCGAAGTTTGACCCAAACAAAAAATCAGTCATTATTTGTATTGAGCTACGCTCAGGCATCAACCAATTCACGCAAAATCAAATTGATCAATTACGAGATAGAGACCTCTGGAATAAAATTGGGTTTACTGAGGTAATGGGAAAAAAATACAGCATGATGACACAGCGCGACATAGATGAGGCGTCCTGTATTTATCATCTGGAAGAACATACCACACTCAAAAAAAAGATGTTACAAACGCCTTTATACTGTCTTCAAGTCAGCCCGGACGGCACGAAGAAAAATTTTTATAATTTCTTTGATTATCATACTTCTTCTAAAAAAACATTATCTCAAAAGCAGAAACACATTCTTCACTTGGCTCGAATCTTACAAGCCTATCGCGCAGAACAATACACCAAAACATGCGCTGCGCTCTATCAACTTAATGGCAATGAAATAGCACTATTTAAAAAATTACTTGAGCCATGTGATAAAAATAACACGAAAAATTACCTAAATCCGCTTCCTTGCAAAAAGACGACGTTGCCAATTACCAAGAGAGCACCTCACACACAATCCGGTAAGCACAGCCATACTGAGAAAAAACATAACGATTATTATAAATACTCAACGAACCTACTCGAATGAGTAAATAATGATAGAATGTGCTTATTAATAATAAAATCATTTCTTTAAGAAAATTACCACTTGATACCAACCTTCTTTGGTTTATAATGAGCAATAAAAAAACAGGAGAACCTAATGAAGCGAAAACCAACCCCAGTCAACGGTATCAATTCAGCATTACGATTGCGTAGTGATGTCAATAAGCATAGGTCAGAAAACACACTCAAAGACAGTCTAAACAAACACAAAAAGCAGATCATACAGCACGCTGACTCCATGGAAAGTACAAACACAGAAGAATTTGCTACCTGCAGCACCCCAACAGGAAAACTTGAAAACCATTTCAAATCAACCAGCGACAATGATACCAGCCCACAACGAAATACCCTTACATCCACGATGGATAACCTTGCTTTAGGTGACAGTAAACTCAACCCAATCCGCCGCTTCAGATCAGAACTGTGGTTAAGTACTGACCTCAGTGATGCGGAAACAGATGTCTTTAATACCAGTGAAACGCTAACAGATAACGATCACCTCAAATCAACCAGCAATGATACTGAAAACACACCTCAGCACAATCTCACCCTCTCAGTTGAAAACCTTGCTTTATTTGATAGTAAACCCAGTCCAATTGGCCGCTTCACTTCAAAACGGTGGTTAAGTACTGATTTCAGTGATGCGAAAACAGATGACTTTAATACCAGTGATGATACTGAAAACACCCCTCGAAATCCTCTCACACTATCAATTGAAAACCTTGCTCTATTCGATGAGGCGAACACGAGCTCAAGAAGGCTAAGGCTGGAGATCCCACACCCACCATCAGAAGCCACGGCTTCGACTCAACCAAGTGAATCCAACCACACTGGAAATAGTTGGAAGACCTTTGGAACCGACGATAGTCGACGCCCACCTCCGATAGACATTTTTGCCCTAAATGCACCAATCTTTTTCCATCAAGTTCCAGGTGCGCCGCGCAATCGTGATCGAGAGCGCCAACAGAGATTTACCAACACCTAACTCACAAGTCACGCCAAAAACAAAAGCCATTGGGCCACTTCAGATTACCATGGTTCCATCAACATCGGCATCGGGTTATAATAAATCACCACGAACAACAAGGAACAACACAATGCAATGGCTTTGGATAGGTTTAGGCGGGTTTATCGGTTCCAACGCACGTTACTGGATAATACAAATCACCAGCAAATTAAACCCGAACAGCCTGATCCCACTCGGCACCATGACCGTTAATGTTCTTGGCTGCTTTACGATAGGCGTTGTGTACGCTGTCAGCTTACACAAAAATGTCAGCCATCATTTACATGCTTTTTTTCTCACTGGCTTTCTAGGAGGCTTTACCACATTTTCCTCATTTGGCCTAGAGGCATTCAAGCTATTTGGAAACCAGCAGCACTGGCTAGCTTTATTAGACGTTGCAGCCCAGGTAATCGTCAGTCTTTTGGCCGTTGCTGTGGGCTACACCATAGCAAAACAGGCATTCAGCTAATTACATTATAATACACATTATCAACTGTAATACACCAATGAAAAAGTGAGTAAAAAGCATCAAGCAATGACTGTCGCCTGCTTAACACAAGCTGCCACCTGATCCACTTCTTGCATGGTCATCTCAGGAAAGATAGGTAATGATAAACAGCGCCTAGTTATATCTTCGGTGACTGGCAAATCACAATCATCAAAACGCCCGCTGAATAACTGCTGCTTATGAATTGGCACAGGGTAGTATATTGAGGACGCACACTCTTGATTAGAGAGAGCTTGTTTAATTGCGTCTCGCTCAGGATGCAAAATAGTATATTGATGAAAAATATGGGTTGAATCAGCACGGTGCTTTGGCACCTGAACCACATCGCGCAATAACTCAGTATAAGCATCAGCGCACTGTTTACGCATGGCATTAAAACGATCAATGTAAGGCAGTTTCACTCTTAGAATCGCAGCTTGAATTTCATCAAGACGACTATTGAAACCCAATCGATAATGATAGTAACGTTCACGACTACCGTGATTACGCAACGCCTTTAACTCCTGATAATGATTTTCATCGAGACAAGTAATCAAACCACCATCGCCACAACACGATAAATTTTTAGTCGGATAGAAACTGAAACATCCCATAGCTCCCCACGCCCCAGATTGCTTACCTTGCCAACAGGTTCCAAATGACTGAGCGCAATCCTCAACCACCGGTATTTGATGCTGATTTGCAATCGCCATGAGACTGGTCATATCAACCATTTGACCATACAAATGAACCGGCAAAATGGCTTTTGTTTTTGATGTGATAAGTGATTCAAGTTGAGCAACATCGAAAAGAAAGTATTCCGGATCGATATCAATAAAAACAGGAGTGGCACCACAATACAAAATTGCCTCAACAGTAGCAATAAAGGTAAATGACGGCGTAATCACCTCATCACCCGGCCCGACACCCAGCGCTCTTAATGCCAAGTGTAAAGCATCAGTTCCTGAGTTAACGGCAACGGCGTATGGCACACCAAGAAAGTGAGCCGCTTCTTCTTCAAACGACCGCACATTGGATCCCGTAACATAATAACCATTACGCAATACCTCAATAACACTTTCTTCAATTTCAGTTTTTAAATCAGCATAATGTCGAACTAAATCGACCATCGGAATAGGCATAAGATTCTTTCACCTTCTGTTTAATTTGTAAAGCAATCGACAGTGCTCGCCTTCCATCCTTCCCTGTTACAACCACAGGATCGCCATCCACTATAGAACGCACAAAAGCGTCTTGCTCAGCCATAATAGCATCACACGCATCGAAAACTTCCGTTGTCGACGAAACCTCGGGTAAGCCAGTTTGAGAATTGACGCCAGCTTTACGATGAACCGTGTAACTTTTTTCAAGTAGGTTTAAAACCGTGTAACTATCACGCTGAAAAATACGCATCACCCTTTCTCGCTTCAAGCCAGCACGACTGGCAGTAACATTAGCAACTCCTCCATTGGCAAACGTCAATCTGGCATTGGCGACATCAATATAAGGAGAAAAAATAGCAGAACCACTAGCTTGAACATCCACCACTTCAGAACCGAACAACGCCGAAACAAGATCAATATCATGAATCATTAGATCCAGAATCACACTAACATCAGTTGCACGCAACTGATAAGGCGCAATGCGATCACACTCGATAAACCGCGGCTCTGATACCAAACCTGATAGTGCAGTTACTGCACTATTAAACCTTTCAACGTGACCAACCTGAATTAAACAGTCACTCTTTCTCGCTATCTCAATTAACTCATCTGCTTGCTCAAGTGTCGTTGTAATTGGTTTCTCGATAAAGCAGTGGACCCCGTTCGACAAAAAGTACTTTGCCACATCATAGTGATGAGATGTTGTGGTAACAACAATCGCCGCATCAATATCTTTTAGGTTTATTTCTGAACAATCTTGATAAACCTCCCCTCCATGCTTCTCCGCCAGCATTTTTGCTTTTTCGACATCCGAATCAACGACAGCAGTTAGCTTAGCCCCTCTGATGTGGGCAAACTTCTGAGCATGAATTGTACCTAAGTAACCGGCACCAACTAAAGCAATACGGACGATTTTCATCGCAATATAGTCTCATTATTACACGCCATTTTCAAGCCAAATCCCAACAATGATAGGCCCACATGCCAAAACCACCTTGCTCCTGAAGAGCAAATCAAGGGTGATGGCGGCCACCCCAATAACAGAGACACCATCGAGCGGCCGCCAACAGAGATTATTGGTTTATGCATTAGCAACCGCAGCAGACACCACGACTTTGTCTTGTCTACATAACAGCTGCTTCAAACCTGACGACAATTCAGGGGACAAGCCGGTGGACCCAAAGCGATTTTTCATAAATTGGTTACGATTATCCAAAGATCTTAGTAGCTTTTTCATGGATTGACAAAAGCCATCTCGTAATTGCGATGCGTCTGAGCGAACTAGCTTATTCACTTTAGAGGCTTTCTCTTTTCCTACGACAGCATTGCTGTAAGTCGGAGCATTCTCAACAGCCCTGTTAAAGGCATTCATAAAGTCAACCATGAGGCACAAAGAGAAATATCGCTCTGAAGTTAGCTCACCAGAAGTATTTTGACTTAGCCCCCGAAGCTCATTTCTAAACGCCAGTTCATAATCAGCCAATTGCCGGTACCAGTCATCTTGCTGTGATAAATTGACCAACTTTTTTGACTGACCTTCTTCAAACGAAAGAGGCACAGCAACGTCGGAAACAAGAACCGGCTGCCCCGTAACATTGACCCAATTAAAAGAAAACGGCCCATGTTTAGCATCCGCCGCCAATAAGTTCCAAGTCTGTCGTTTTTCAGATGAAGAAACAGTAAACACAGGCGTGTTTTGCTGCACCATTGCTTCATGAATTCCAGAGGTGACCTCACCCAGCACTTCCTTTAACCCACTCAGCAATCCAGATAGCTCACTTGGGTTAGAAAACAGATAGGACTTCCAATAGGTACTACGTGAATTCATATCCAGCTTTTCACATTCTTTAACTAAGCTAGAAACAAAATTAAACAAGCAAAAATAATCCAATTCATCAATATGCTGATCGGCGAATTTAAGTCGCGCATGAATGAGTGAAATTTTGTCAAACGTTTGATGGGGGTTTGATAAATAACTACCCCACGATGACTCTGACATCAAAGACTTTTGTTGCACGTACATCAACAAAGTCAACTTAAGATTATTCTGGTAAAACTCTTTCACCATGTTGGGTGTTAATTTTTCTTCTATAGAAGCATTCTGCCAGCGCGTGATAAATTCACACCTATGCTGCTCCATATTATCAGCAAACTCAAAGTCAAGCGACCCCGATTGTTTAGCCGATCCGGCAAAGTCAACACTCAATTTATTTCCTTGTGCAGTGAACTTTAATGTCATGAAAACGCTCCTTTTTTTTAGTGACACAATCATGCTAACAGAAAAAATCACCTTTTTTAAATAGTATTTTTTTTCTTAAATGCCGATTAAAGGTGAAAGAGTGATTCTCTGAGCTAATTTAATATCGCATTAAGAAACGCATCACCATTACCAAAAAAACAAGATACAATAATTACACCTGTCTCAGCGCAACAACTGGTTACCATAAAGAAAGCAAAGCACCTGCCTCGACATTGAAAAAGACGCATATGCAAAAAAGGGCGCACAAAATATATCAAGCATGTAATGAATGTGACCCAATAATAGCAGAGCCACCAACGTGAATAACATCAAAGTCAAAAATAATCGCGACTTCCATCCATCAGAAACAAATAAAAGCAGAACCAACAAACCCGTGTGTCCCGAGAAAAACAAATCCCTCGATATTTGACCACCCCCATACGATACAAAATCCTGAATATAAGTCACCCCCAGTGGCGCAGCCAGAGGGCACAAGAACATGGTTACCCAACGAGTGCAGTACATGATTAACATAGCCTGACCCAACAAGATAAGCCGAAGAGGGAATTTATAAAATAGCCCCACAAGACTACACAACGTTAGAAAAATAATAACATTAATCCAAGTACCATCCGGCATGGATTGAAAACTCTCAAGCAATGGATCATGAAACGGTATAGAAACAGGTCTATTTTGAACAAAATGTAAAACATGTAAATTAACAAACCGAAATACCACCAGCAAGGCGACCAAGATTAATAGATGAACCTTCACGCGAGACCGCAAAGCCTCACCCCAGCCCATTTTTTCAGTCACGTTAGCACCCGTAAACATAAATATCCAATTAGTTGTTATATATTGCGCTCAAATACACGGTAAGTTTTATAACGCTCTCCCCCATATTTTTTACATATCATCTGCATATGAGCATTTTCTTCGTGAATAAGTGACATGTCCATCTCAGTGAAACCCCGTTTTATGGCCCTATCGATGATCATGGAAATAAGGGCAGGACCAACTAAGCCAGTCTTCACACGCTCTGCAACACCGCATAACATAAATTTAAACCGTTTAGGTGGCTTTAACTTAAGCTTTGCAAACTGCTTCAACCCATCAAAAAATAAACGACCCGATTTTAAATCTTTAAAGTACTCATGATAATCCGGGATCCCACAGGCAAATCCCATCACACCCTGCTCATCCTCAGCCACAATAACCATATCAGTGTAAGCAATGGGCTGCATCTTACGTAAAAAATACATCGCTGTGTCTTCTGAAATAGGATAAAAATTGTTGGCATTGATTGCTTCATAGTCATTCAAAATCTGGCACAACATTTTGGCCTCGTTTTTTTTGTCTTTCAAATTAACCGATCTAAACCTGACCCCTTTCTTCTGTAAAGAGTCGGACAAACCAGTTAACACTTGATCTTTTAATGACAACAAATCGTGCTTGTACGCATGCAAGTCAACTTGCTTCTTGAGTCCATATTCTTCAATCAGATTTTTATAATAGGGAGGATTGTATGTTAACAATGCCGCTGGATGAGAATCGTAATTATCAATCAACAACGCTTGAGACTCGGTATACGAATAATTCATTGGCCCACGCAACACAGAAAAACCACGTTCTTTTATCCAAGACGATGCTTGATCCAGCAAAGCATTTGCAACTGACTGATCATCGATGCATTCAAACATACCAAAGAAACCAACATTATCACCATAGTACTGATTATGGAGCCTGTTTTCGATTGCAGCAATACGCCCCACCATCACGCCATCACGAAACGCAATAAAGTGCTCAACTTCACTGTGCTGATGAAACGGGTGTTTTCGCGTATTCATCAACTCAAAATCGTCCATCCTCAACTGAGGAACATAATTTGGGCTGTTTTTATATATTGTCGCAGCAAAATCGATAAAGCGTTTTTTATCTTTACGATTACGCACAGGCCTTATATTAATCATTTCCATTCACCACCTTTCATTTTTAAACTACGCGACTCGCTTGGACTGAGTCTTGCGAATAATTCGATCAAAATAACGATAAAGAACAGGAGCCAAGCAGCTGTTCAACACATTCAACATCTTCATTTCAAAACCTGGCGCAACACTGAACTTCTTTTTCTTCACCCCTCGAAGAATGGCATCAGCAACGGATTCGGCTGACAGCACCTTCGCTCCACCGGATATATTTTTAGTTTCAATTGGCTTAGTTAAATTCTCAGAAACCAACTGAGGCGTGTCTGTGTCTGGCGGGTACACGATAGAAACACCAACTCCCTTCGGTTTCATTTCTGCCCGCAGCGCCTCCGCAAAACCCCGCAAGGCAAACTTAGATGAACCATATGATGTATAGCCGAAAATACCTGTAAATGCAGCTCCGGATGATATCAACACCACTCTACCTGACTTAGCCGCTATCATAGAAGGTATAGCAGCCTTAACAGCGTACACTGTTCCAAAATAGTTAACTTGCATCGCACGTTCAAAATTATCGATTGACAACGATTCAAAATAACCAGGCTCAGCAATACCAGCAGAGGTCACCAACAGTGTTGGTGGGCCAAATGTTTCTATAGCAGACTCAACAGCAGGCATAATGGAATCACTGACACTCACATCAGCGGAAAAACACTGCACCTTCAAACCAGTAGAGAAGCAAGCTTTCAGCTCCGTTTCAACCTGATTTAACTTAACAGGATCACGAGCAATAAGAGAAAGAGAATACCCTTGCTCCGCCAACTTAAAAGCTAACGCTCTTCCGATACCACTAGAACCACCGGTTATGACCGCATGAGAATCAGGCATGACTCTTTTCCTTTTGTATTAAAAAATCCTTTTTAAGGCTATCAAAATCAAATTTAACAGCCGCCATTTTAACCACTTCCACGACCCTATCTAACTGCTCAATCGTGTGTTCCGACGTGATAAATAAACGTATTCGCCCCTTACCAACCGGAACCGAAGGATACACCATAACACCAGCATCTACACCATTTTGCTGCAAGTAGGAGTAGATGGCGAGTGCGTTGTTTTCATCGCCAAAAACGACAGGAATGATCCACTTCAAGTCAGCCTCAACATTGAGAAATTGTGATAATTTCTTAGCAAGATGCTGGCAATTTCGATGTAGTCGAGAGCGTCGCTCACAACCATCCTCGCTGGAGACCAACTCAATAACTTTAACCAAACCACCGGCAACAGCAGGGTCCATAGCACAAGAAAAAACACGCGCTTTCGCAAAGTAATCGATATAATGTATGAGTTCTTTTTTAGCAAAAACACAGCCACCAACGCCGCCAAAGGATTTTGAAAACGTAAGAACATTAAAGTCAACTTGGTTTAACAGGCCTTTTTCCGCAGCAAAACCACGACCATCATCACCTGATAACAACATACTATGCGCTTCATCCAATAAGGTGTATGCATTATATTTTTTTGCCAACGCAACCACGCCTTTAAGAGGGCTAAAATCACCATCAGCACTGTATATACTCTCCACACAAACCATCACCCGCTTATCTGACGAACTTAAGATCTGAAGCTTTTGCTCAAGACTGTCTAAGTTATTATGCCTAAAAAAGTGCATTTTAGCGCCAGAGGCTTTAGCGCCTTCAACGATTGATGTATGACACAGCTCATCCATCACGATGTGGGTTGATGGCTTCATGATGGCCGACAATGTACCCACATTCACAGCGTAACCTGAGCTAAACAATGACACAGAGTGTGACTCCAGTCTAAAGAACTTCACCAAGGCATGCTCAAGATGCTGATGCACAGTCAACTGACCACCAATGACCGGGCTACTATTAGCACCCAACCCATATTGATCCAGCGCATCTTTTGCAGCTTGAATCACCTCAGGATGACAACTGTAACCCAAATAATTGTACGACGACATATTAATAACATCGTAAACACTGCCACCATGTGAACTGATTTTTACCTCAGGGCGCTGAGCTCCCTGCCGGTAAGTAGAGTAGGGCCAAAGATTATTTTCTTTCAGTTCTTCATACTGAGAAAACTGCTGTTCAGCTTCCACAATCTCCCTGGAATTCGTCATCAACTGTCGCATATAATTCTGAGCAAATTGACTTTTAGGCTGCCCCGCTATAGCGCCAATCTGACCTGATGCATTGTCGGTTTTTTCACCCGCCTCACTAACCAAGAATCGCAACAAAGCATCGATCGTTGGGTGATCAACCAAATCCACAGCGGTCACCGACTTACCAGTTAAACTCATCAAGTGATCACTCGCCTCAACCATCAACATGGAGTCTAACCCCAAGTCAATAAAAGCACTATCACCAGAAATGGAATCGACACTCAGCCCCAATTTAGATGACAGCCACTTTTTGAGGTCAATTCGAAGTTGATCCTCATCGAGTGTTTTAGCCACGACCGAGTCTGCCACATCATCTTTCGTTTCCGAGACAGAACCCCAGGAAAAAAACACGTCCAACTCACCGTTTGAAAAGACGTCTTTCATCCTGCGGCGCTGAACTTTTCCACTCGTTGTTTTCAAAACACGACCCGGTTTTAACAAACAAATCGTTGAAACTGTCAGCTCATTCTCTTTATTAACGGCTTTCAATAACGCTTTTATTGTTTCCTCATGATCCATTCTAAGAGCGGTTCTATTCAATTCAGCTAACACCACCAATTTGGTTTGCTTGCCGTCTTTGTAACCGAAAGCACAGACTGCATCTTTTCGAATTGCTGTACTTGCATCCTGAACCGTTCTCTCAATATCCTGTGGCGCATAATTTCGACCGCGAATGATAATTAAATCTTTCAGTCGCGAAGTGATGTATAATTGCCGGTCTAACACAAAACCCAAATCACCTGTTCTTAAATAAGGA
The DNA here is from genome assembly GCA_902581285.1 of uncultured Gammaproteobacteria bacterium. Taxonomy (GTDB): domain Bacteria; phylum Pseudomonadota; class Gammaproteobacteria; order Coxiellales; family Coxiellaceae; genus CACHNP01. The sequence continues at coordinate 93,066 of CACHNP010000001.1, forward strand.
CCATCTCCTGCCGACGTCCTTGCTTGAAAAACCTCCACACTCAACACATTTTTACCCCAATAGCCCTGAGCAATGCTTTTGCCTTTGGACCAAATTTCTCCAACACGCCCATCAGCCAGCACGTCTTTCGTTTCTGGATCCACTATTACCAATTCGTGACCATCAACAATTTCTCCGCACGCAACATACTCTCGCGTTTTGCCCGACTCATTGCTTTCTAACACAACGCCTTTATCAGCCAATTCGCTTACATCAACCGAATTCACTCGAAACAAATCACCGTAACCGCCACCCGTACACATCAACGTGTGTTCTGCCATACCATAAACCGGAAAAAAAGCCGCTCGATTAAAACCATAGGGCTCAAATGTATCCGCAAATCTTCTCATTGTCTTTGCACTAACAGGCTCCGCTCCACTAAAAGCGACTGTCCAGTTACTTAAATCAACACCCTGCATCTTCTCGGGCGAGAAGCGATCGCAACAATAGTCGTATGCAAAGTTAGGCGCACCACTACCAAAAGCCTTCGTTTTTGAAATAGTCTGGAGCCAAAATAAAGGCTTTTGAATAAATAACCCGGGCGCAAACAACGTCGTTGTTCCGCCGCAATAAATTGTTTGAAGAATAACGCCAATAAGACCCATATCATGGTACTGTGGCAACCATGAAACCCCTCGTGTGTATATCTCTGTTCTAAAAAGTCGCCCAATCTGCTTTGAATTATCCATCAAGTTTGCATGAGTCACAACAACCCCTTTTGGGTCACCTGTTGAACCTGACGTATACTGAATAAATGCAACACTATCTGAGTCAATTAACGGAATCGCGGGCTCAACTGCATAAGTCAAATCAGCCGTTTCGTAATACGATAAATCCAATACACGATAACCCGACTTCACGTTGGCATCGAGTTTACCTGTAGCACTCATGACATCAGAAACAACGGTATCACATAAGATCATTTTCGGATCTGAGTCCCGCGTGATTTTCTCTAGTCGATCCAAGTTCTGAATCAATCGACTTTTCATCGGCGGGTATGCTGGCACCGCAATCACACCGGCATAGAGACAACCCAGAAAGCTGGAAATAAACTCCAAGCCAGGTGCATATAATAACAATACCCTGTCACCAGACAACACACCCTTCTGTAATAAGAAATTTGCAACCGACAGCGCCTTCTGATGAAGCATTTGATATGACAACGTCGTCATTCCACCACTATCGTTTTCGAGATACTCAAAAACCAGTTTGCACGGTTGCTTTAACACATAATGCTGTACACGATCCAATAAAGTATCCAATCCCGTCTCCTCTGATAAACTAAACAATAACTTCCGACTCTTGCGTTTGACTCGAATCAGAATTAAACAAAGAGTCAATAAGCAAATGACACAAGTAATTTAATGACAGCCCGTTCTCAACGGTTTTATCTTGCTCTTCAAGCAGAACATCATATAAATTGACCTCCGCCGATGCAGGAAAAAATCCTTGTATCTGATTAACAAAATTAACCAGGCCTAACGAATCCATACCCAAATCAAATAAATTCTTCTGCGGGTCAATAGCCTGACGAGGCAGATTTAAAAACACTGCCAATTGTTGACTCATCATTTGTAGCAAATAACGTCGCTGATACCCCAAGTCCGAAAGAGTCATCAAAGTAATGTAAAAGGATTCCATTTCGATCGACTCTTCTTGTGCGTTTTGCTTGGACTCACTCGTTTCCGTCCCATTATCTCGAGACCAGACAGTCACACCTGTGATATCACCCTGAAGAAAAGTCGCTTTAGTCTTACGACGCTGAATTTTCCCACTCGTGGTTTTAAATGCCGCTCCTGGCTTGGTTAAAACGATACGTGAAATCTCCAGGCGATCCTGCTGACTCACCGCTTGAATAATAGCTTGCAGCACTTCATCATGAGGCTTGCGCACCCAGCTTCGCTCCAACTCACACACGACAACACATTTTTCAACGCCGTCAATATCACAAGAAAATGCTGCTGCAGAACCAGTTCGCAGCGCTTCATGCGAGCACTCAACGGTTTTCTCAATATCTTGTGGCGCATAATTACAACCGCGAATAATAATTAAGTCCTTTAATCGCCCGGTGATATAAAGATTCCCTTTCAGTAAATACCCCATATCCCCCGTTCTTAGAAAAGGCCCATCGCCTTGCACTGTGCGTGCATGAAAAACTGCTTCAGTAAGAGCCTCATTGCCCCAATACCCTTGCGCCACACTGGCTCCGTGAGACCAAACCTCTCCCACTTTACCTTCACTCAACTCTTCGCACGTAGCTGGATCCACTATGGCAATTTTATGCTCTACCAATTTTTTCCCACAAGAAACAAATTCTTTTGCAGCATCAGCCTGAATATCGATAAGCTCAATTTCATTTTTTTCAATCAACTTATCTCTATTTAAAACCAAGGTTTCATATAACTCATCAACCGGTCCAGCAGAACAAATCAATGTGTGCTCAGCCATACCAAAAACTGGGTAAAAAGCGCGCTCTTTGTAACCATAACGAGAAAATGTATCAGAAAATCGTTTAACAGAGGCATTCTGAATTGGCTCGGCGCCACAATACGCCACTCGCCAATGACTGAGATCAAGATCGAGGGTATCGCCTGATGCGAGCCGATCGCAACAGTACTCAAACGCAAAATTTGGTGCACCACTGATAGTTGCTTTCGTCTTGGATATACATTCCAGCCACGCTAGTGGCTTACGAACAAATTGCGCTGGCGGAAACAAGTGCATCAACCAGCCACCATATAACGGTTGCATAATCGAGCCGATCAACCCCATATCATGGTATTGCGGCAACCATGAAACACCAATTGTGGACTCGTCATAAGCAAATGCTCGACGCAAATGATTTGAATTATCAATCAAGTTTGCATGCGTCACCATAACACCTTTAGGGTCACCTGTTGAACCTGATGTATACTGAAGAAAAGCGACATCAGATTCAGTCACGTTAACACAATTCACCTCGATATCCGTTGTTGACCACTCATCAGTTGAGTGAAATGGTAAAGAAAGCATGGACTGACCACTTCCGCAATCATCCAAATCAACACGCTGCGAATCTGATTTTAACCGAGTCAGTTGCTCACTCACTTTTGTGTCGCACAAAACCAATTTGGGCGTGCAATTCTCAACCATTTTATCCAGTCGTGCCACATTCTGCTGTTTTCGACTACTCACTGGCGGATACGCCGGCACTGCAATAACCCCCAACCTCAAGCAAGCAAAAAATGCATGCACGAACTCTAAACCTGGCGTGTATAATAACAACACCCTGTCTCCCTTCGTAACGTGATGACTAAGGTGACTAGCGACAGAATTAACTCGTCGATAAAATTGCAAAAACGTCTGTTGTTCAGGAGCTGAGTCCAAATCCTGATAAAAAGAAAACACCTGCTTATTCGGCGAACGCTCAGCCCAGTAGTTCACAACCTCATTAAACGTATTAAAATTCATATTCACACCCATTAAAAAACCAATAAAAAAAACCAACAGTGCGTCACCATTCGCACTTCTTGTAGCCCCACGAACCGGTCGACAGCGGGAGTGGCCAGCAAAAAAGTTGTTTTAAAAAAAACAGTTGTCAACTTTTAAGCCATAGACTCTTTTTGTAACAATGCAATATAACAAACGTTAAGTGAAAATAAAAATCAAATTCACATAAACTGATCAAAAAACACACTCAAACAACCTAAGATACTGTTTTTTCAAAGAGATGAAGAAATCAGACATTACCACATCGACCAATTTTAGCACTCAGTCATTGCTGTAAAGTACGCATTGACCATGCCTTCTGTCACACCCCCAATAGAATCCGGCTTCCAAACAGGTGCATTATCTTTGTCCACGATTAAAGCTCGTGTTCCCTCAAAGAAATCATGCCCTTGTAAAAAATGCCGAGCTAACATGGCATCCTGCTGCATCACGTCATCTAAAGACATCCCCAATACCCGATTGAGCTGATGATAAGCAATACTTAAGCTAATAGGGGAGCGCTGCAACAACTCTTCTCGCAAACTCATCGCCCAATCCGACCCTTCAAACTCAAGCGCGTCAAAAATAGCGCTCAGCGATTCCAAACTAAAACAACGACTAATGACAGGAAGGTATTCTTGAATACCACCTTCACTCTCTTGTGACAACTCATGCGAGCATAATAGGTTTGACACAGCGTCAATGGAACCATCAGACCACTCCATGTTAACCAAATCATCTTCCAGTGATGCCAAACGATCAGACGCAACAACTACGTCTACCAAACCCAGCTGTTTAGCCGTTACCGCATCTATGGAACGACCCGACAACGCCAAATAATAGCCAACATAATCTGGGCACTTTGCTAAATAAAAACTCACGCCAACGTCTGGAAAAAAGCCGATCTTCGTTTCTGGCATTGACCACACCATGTTTGGCGTCGCTACACGATGAGAACCATGAATCGAAACACCTACACCACCCCCCATAGTAATGCCATCACACAATGCAATATAAGGTTTTTTAAAGTGATACAAAAATTGATTAAAGCGATACTCCAAATGAAAGAATGGATGTGGCTGGGTAGAAACATCGACTCTCTCTTGGTAAATGTTACGAATATCACCACCAGCGCAAAAAGCCCTAGCTGAGCTGCTTTTAATCACAACCGCTTTCAAAACAGGATCAGACTGCCATGCAGTCATTTTTTCTAACAACCGCTCCAACATTGAAAAGGTTAAGGCATTTAATGCTTTGGAACGATTTAATGTAACCACACCAAGCTTTCCAAACTCCCCTTCTCGTTCATCAAACAATATATCTTGATTCAAAAAAATCCCCCTATTTAACTGACGGCACAGCGTTCAGTAACTCTTGGGTATATGCGTGCTGAGGTTTAGTCAGCACAGCGTCTACGCCGCCATACTCGACAACTTTCCCATGATACATCACCATCACTTGATGCGCCATATGAGCCACCACACCCACATTATGCGTAATTAACAAGTACGCCAAGTTCAAACTTTTTTGCAAGTGCTCCAATAAATCCAGTATTCGCATTTGGGTCGTGGTATCCAGCGCACTGGTTGGCTCATCCAGTATCAACAGCTTTGGCTTCAAAACAAGTGCCCTAGCAATACACAATCGCTGCAACTGCCCTCCTGAAAACTCATTAGGATAACGCCACTTCATTCCAGGATCCAAGCCAACCATCTCCAACGTGCTATCGATTATAGCAATCGCCTCTTGCTTTGTCGAAACCAACTTCTGCGCAAACAAACCTTCACTTAAACTATGAATCAGTAACACCTTAGGATTGAACGAAGAGAAAGGATCCTGAAAAACAATTTGCACCTCTTTTCGAAACAAATCAAGTCGCGATTTATCTTTAACAAAGCTGGCATCTAAGATTGATTCACCTGCAAAAATAATATTACCTTTTGCTTCTGATAACAATCTCAAGATAGCCAAAGCACTCGTTGTTTTTCCCGAACCAGACTCACCAACAATGGCTAACGTTTGCCCTTGAGACAACTGATAGCTGACGCCATCAACGGCCTTCACGTAACCCGATACCCGCTTTAACAAACCTGACTTAATGGGGAAGTGCACTTTAAGATCAGTCACCGCTAAAAGCGGCGCCTCCGAATCCACGCCGGGGTGACGCACATCAGAGTTCGGGATGGCGTCCAATAAACTGCGTGAATAAGAGGCCTGAGGATGCTTAAAAAATGCATTGGAGCGACTGCTTTCTACCATACACCCTTCACGCAAGACCAGCACAGAATCAGCGACCTGAGACACCAGGGCCAAATCATGACTAATAAATATCATGCTCATCCGGCGCTTTCGACGAAGATCACACAGCAACTCGATGACTTGCGCTTGAATTGTCACATCTAACGCTGTTGTAGGCTCATCCGCAATCAGCAATTCAGGATCACCAGCCAATGCCATGGCTATCATCGCGCGCTGACGCATTCCCCCAGATAACTGATGAGGATAAGAGTGAACATGAACCTCAGGTTGCCGCATACCAACTTCATCTAACAACTGAATTGCCTGCCGCAATTTATCCTTCCCCTGTATTTGTTCACACATTTGTTGCGCAATGGTGAACACAGGATTCAAGGCTGTTGACGCATCTTGAAACACCAACCCAATTTGACCACCTCGAACTTGTCTCATGTCACGCTCACTTAGCGACAACAAATCTCGACCGTCAAATCGTATTTGACTAGCATGACTCACCCAAGCATTAGGAGGCAACAACTGCATAATTGATAATGCTGTTAATGATTTCCCACTGCCTGACTCACCAACCAGACCAAGGCATTCACCTCTCTTCAAACCAAAACTCAATGCACTCACAGCCGGTTTCGACTGATTCGAAAAACCAATCGTTAAATCACACACCTCTAAATGATCAATAACATCACCCTCTGACACCATAAGATAACCTCCACTCTAAACGCACACAAAAGAAAGGTATATGCATTTAGCTTTTAATGAATTTTTTCTAATACAAAATCAAATAACAGCAACCAGTCATAAACATAATAATTCCATAAGTATTTTATGTTTGCAATCAATTGAGTGTCTCTATAAGCTTACAAACTATTGAGAAATTACCTACACAAGTCACGGAATGAGCTTGCCATGAAACAACCACAAGATAAAACCACGCAGTCACATCATCTCGCCTACACAAAGCACACGATCACCCATAAAGCCTACTCCGAATTAATGAAACGTGCATTGACGCCCAATCAGCGCGCAATGAGTATGAACAAAACAATGAACTTATACCAAGCGTCACAGGTGACAAATATAAAACCCGCTATACTTCCAACAAACACAAACACCAAACTAAAAAAAAGGCAGTCGTTTTACCTTAAGCTTAAAGAAACACAACCCCTCACTCACAGAAAAGCAGCCTACCATGAGCCTATAACTGAAAACATAAACCAGCTTAACATGACTCTTGATAAACAACTCAAACAGCGCTTAGCAATTATATTTGCTTCCCCCATTATCTCCAGTTTAGATTGTTTAGCGTTGTACCCTCCATTTGCAGCTGTGAATTTAATGCAGTCAAGGCAAAGCGGTTTAATAGAAGCACTCAAAAAACAACACAGTCAACCCAACGGGATTTATCATGGCATGCATTCATTTTGGTGTGCTAAAATAAAATCCAGACTATTTGGACTTACCGTCAGCACCTGCTTTATCAGCGAAAATCCTTCATTCACATCCATTAACATGGCTGCATTCGTAGGGGCTTTTGCCGAAACACTGATTACAAACCGAGATTTAGCAAAACAGCGCTATAAAGTGATACAAAACACGTCGTCCACTAACCTCAAGCTGCTGCAAGCCGGCAGCCGGTTCATGTTCCCCACTCATTTGTTTAAAAACTTCTTAACACTCGCCCTGTGTCAAAATATTTTCCACTTTACACCGGCCGAAGCCCTGGACTCATCCCCGCTCGCACCCAATTACACCAAAGGTCTCATCACTGGCTTCAGCATTATGATGCTACAACTTCTCGGAGCCTCGCATTTGGACACAGCCATGACATACCAACTGAAAGAAAAGATACAAAATCCTCAATCTAATGTCTCAGCACTTAACCTAATCTCGCGGGTGTTCAAACAACCGTTCAGCGCGAACCTCACCGTTTCACTCACTCGTGCTGCAATTTTTGGAATTGGATACGCCGGCACATTTACCTGTATCGGAGCAATAAAAAATCACATTGATAAAACTCACCAAGAAGATTATATTAGTTCAAAACCAAGCATGGGCAGCTAACCTCTTGGATCAAAAGCATCTCGAACCGTATCAGCAAATAAATTAATACATAAAACAAAAACAAACATAAAACCAATTGCGGACACCAAAGGCCACCACACCACTGGATCACGAGAGAGCTCAAGCCTCGCTGAATTAATCATATTCCCCCAGCTGTGCAAAGACAAAGGCACACCAACACCGACATAAGTCAATACAGCTTCAGCTAAAATCAACCCACTAAAATCAAGCACAACAGTAATCAAAACAATGTGCATAACATTAGGTAATATGTGACGAAAAATAATTCGAATACTATTTTGACCCAACACTTTAGACGCTGTGACAAACGGCTGCTCTCGCAGCTTAAGTGTTTCCGCACGCAACAGGCGACACAAACCAGCCCAACTGGTCAAACCCAGTATCATACATAGTCCAATAAACTGAATATCATCACGATAATCTCGATGCGTGATCGCACTATGCACATGCGAACTATTTGCCAACATGACCTGTTGATTAATATATGCTTTAAGTATCAACAAACATGCTGAAATCAATAGTACGCCCGGTATCGAACTAACTGTGGTATATATATACTGAATTAAATCATCCACCCAACCGCCAAAGTAACCAGCGAAAGGACCTAAAACAAGCGCAAAAGGCAACATGAAGAAAATTGATAACGCACCAATCAATAAACCAGTACGCACGCTCTTTAAACTGACATATAAAACATCTTCGCCAATTTTATTGGTGCCGAGAAGGTGATAATTATGTGATAGCTGAACAACCACCATAACCAGAATCACAATCAAAAAAAACGTCACAAAAGCTGCACGCCATGCCAATTCTGTTTGCCCACGAACCACCTTAATGACACCATTCAGATAATGCCGAAAAACACTTCTCAATGACTTTCCTCGACACCTTCCAACAACCAAATTTAAAACACCCACAAAGCACAGTAAAACAATGCACCACACCAGACCATAACAAACACCAATCAGTATTCGCAGCAGAACATCAACAACATGAGATGAACTTAAATTGTGTTTTCCTGCATAACGCAAAGGAAGATACACTTGCTTAGCCACACCAGAAGGTGACGTCACTGTCGATTGTGAAAAATCATACCAAGCCAAAGGCGATGAATACGTTAACTCTGTTTCAGCACTCGAAACCCCAAACAATAAATCAAGCACGCTTTTTTTCCACCGAGGAGGCCTAACTGAAAGCGCGCTGACTTGAGTGATATTATCACCAGGTGTGACCAACTCGTAATCTGATTTAATATGAATTGAATCAACAAAACCAATCAGGACGTAAAACAACAATACAACCACCGTCACCATACCAACAGGACGAACAAACACCCGACGCCATGGTTTTCTTAAGTGCGACACCCTCACACACCGCCACACAAAAACAGCAAAAACAAGCATGAAAAAATAAAGAAAATAATCGGAAATAAATGGCGAGACTGTGTAAAATTGATGGTAGCTCATTTAAATTTCACCCTTGGATCAACTAAAGCGTACGAAAGATCTGTCAAAATAAGACCCACAATGTATAGTAAGGTACCAATAAAAACCATTACACGAACCACATCAAAGTCCTGTTGCTGTATAGCTTCGATGGTGTAACTACCCAAACCAGGGATACTAAAAAATGATTCCATTATCAAACTACCCATAAACAAAGTGGGAATAACCACAACAACACCTGTTAAGATAGGAATCATGGCGTTCTTTAATACGTGCTTAAACATCACTTTTGATTCACTTAACCCCTTTGCTCGAGCAGTTCTAACATAATCTTTATTCACTTCCTCTAGAAACAAAGTGCGATACCAGCGTGTCCCCATACCAATCCCACTCACCACACCAATCAAAACTGGCAATATCAAAAAGCGCAGCATACCCCACCCACTATGATAACCAGACAACGGTACCAAACGTAACATCTTACCAAACAAGTACTGACCCAATATGATATAAAACAAACCAGATATCGACATCAAAATAACGCATAACACCATACTCATTCGATCAAAACGACCGCCACGGAATAACACCACCATCAACGCAAAAGTAATATTAACCAATAGCCCAACTAGTAAGGTTGGTAACGCCAAGGCCAATGAAGGCCACATTCGATGACTAATATCATAACCAATATCACGCCCTTGGGCAGATGAACCAAAATGAAAAGCAAACAACGACAAAGATTTCGTAACAAACAGCGTATCCGTAAATTTCTCCAACCCAGATTGACTCGCATTAAAGAACTCAGGCTTATCGTACCCATGCTCTCGCTTCCACCTTGCGATGATCGCGGGACTCTCGTATTTAGTACCCAGCGCCTGACGAGCCATTGTATCGGGACTATTGACCACGAAAAATAATAAAAATGTAATAACATTAACACCAATGAGTATTGGGATAGCATACAACCCTCGACGAATGATATACGCAAACATATTTATTTCCTATTCACTCTTGGTTTACCTTGATTGATCCGATAAACAACCATCAAGCCAAATAATAACGCTAAAACAAAAATGATAAATAACAAAATAGGTAATACCAATGGCTGATTCCATTGACTCACTTTCTCACGCCTAACCTTTTCATTCATCGATGAATACTTCAATGTATTATTCGCAACCGCATGCGATTTTACTGGATCATTCCACTGGTGACTTAGTACATATTCAACCGGATTAAACCCCCACAACCATGGCGCATCTTGTTGGAGCACCGACACAATCTTATCAATTTTTTCCTGTCTTTCAGACGTATCATCCATCACCTTGATGGAATCGAGTAATTGATTCACTCTAGGGTTGTCATAATTAGATGCATTTTCCCCATTATTATCCCGTTTACCGTTAGGTCCGTACAATAAAAATAAAAAGTTCTCAGGGTCAGGATAGTCCGCATTCCAACCGAGCTGAAAAATCTGTACCGAACCTTTTCTCAGTTTATCTTGGTATGTGTTGTAATCTGTTGTTCGCACATCCAAATCAATACCTATCTTAGCAAACTGCTTCTGAAACCATTTATAATGGTAATTATCCTCAGCACCACTGGTGCCCGCCACATCCAAGTGCAACAATAACGGTCGACCCGTTTTAGGATTTAGACCACCCTCATAGCCAGCCTGCTTCATAAGCGCCTTTGCCGCTTCGATTGGCCGGCGACTTGCTTTACCTCCCTGCCAAAAATACACCACGGGATTAAATGACCTCTCATTTGTGCGATACCCAAATATGCCCGGTGGAATCGGTCCGTGAGCAGCTTTACCTCGACCGTTACGAAATAAAGCGATGTACTCCTCGTAATCAACAGCAATCGAAATCGCCTGCCGCAATGCTTGCGTCCTTTTCGTGTAACCGCCAACAATTGGGTCATGCATATTGAACCCAAGATAAAAAATACTAGGCACTTCGCGCGTGGTTAATCTAATGCCTTTCTTCTTCATGGTTTCCGTCAACACCGGTTTACCCTGCGAATCTAACTTAACCGCTTGATCAAAACTATCGCTACTGACTCCCGACCGATCATAATACCCCTGTAGAAACTTATTCCACACAGGAATACTTTCTTTATCCAAGGAAAAAACAAACTTATCAATAAAAGGCATCATCTTTCCTGCCTGCTTCATATACCCTTTTTGATGGTCTTGCTTCGTGCCATTCTGAGGAAACGGCTCCCCTCTAAACTTCGGGTTTTTAGCTAAAATCATTTCTTTATTAGGGTCGTTGACCTGCAAATAATAGGCCCCAGTTCCAACAGGGTACCAATCAAATGAAATATTTTTGTTTTTCATCCCAGGTAAACTATAAAAGCGATCTGCCTCCCAAGGGATCGGCGCAAAAAATGGCATTGCTAACCAGTACTTAAACTGTTTGTATATCCCTTTAATTGTAATTTGCAAATGATAGCGACTGACTACTTTCACACCCTTCAAGTGAAACTGACGCAAATCCAGAAATGTCTCAGTACAATTGTTGTCACAAGCTGTCTCCAATCTAGCAGACAGCGCTTTTAAACCAACGATGTACTTAGCCATGTTTTCGTAGATTGGCGAAGACACTTTAGGGCTGGCTAGTCGCTTGATTTGATAAGCGTAATCATCCGCTGTCAATTCACGCGTTCCTTGCTGCTTGAAATCACTCAACTTTTCAACCTGGCTCAACAATGATGGCGAGACTGTTTGATACACAAACTTTCCCGCATCATCTTTTGCAAACGCCGGGTGTAGTGCAAATTCAATATTAGGCTTAATGTGAATATCATACACTGACTGTACCACTAAGTCTGGCTGTTTGATCGCGTCCTGATTCGAAACCAAATGACCATGCGCGTCATAGTAACGAACAACAATATCTCCATCACTGGTCAAACTGACGAGTTTGTATGGACGTGAAAAGTAATCGTATTGCAGCAAAGGCTCATAAATTTGGGCGATAAACTGATACTCATTGGCAGAATAGGATTTACCTGGATCCAATGTCTTTGGCTGCCCAGAGAATGCGCTATAGCGAACCTGTTGCGTGGTGGTGGCCTCGTGCGGATTATTCCATTGCGACAACGCCAGCAATGGCAAAAACAAACCAAAACCCAACATCCACTGTCGCATAGAGACTCCATATAAAACAACTATTTAATTATAACCAACATTCGTTTTCAATGCACATAAGTAAACGCACAGCCTGCTTCGTACTGGACAGACTGCATTTTCTGTCTATAATGCGTGTTTACTTACAAAATAATGACCCTCAATGCGATCCCCTTGGCAACAAACCTTAATCGAATCCATCAGCGACCCCAGCGAACTGCTGCAAAAACTTGATTTGGCTAGCTGTTTCCCGAAGCTCGATACCTCAGTTCTCAATCAATTTGCCTGCCGCGTACCAATACCATACCTCAAACGCATCAAAAAAGGGGACCCGCACGACCCGTTACTCAAACAAGTACTGCCGATCAACCAAGAGCTTGAGATCATCACTGGTTTTTACACCGACCCACTACAAGAACAAAATTCAGCGGCACAACAAGGCCTTCTACACAAATACCACGGGCGTATTCTACTCACACTCACCGGTGCCTGCGCCATAAACTGCCGTTATTGCTTTCGCCGTCACTTTCCGTATGCCGAACATCAATTTAATCGACATCGCTGGAAAAATATTGTTAACTACATCAAACAAAATCATGACATACATGAGGTTATCTTCAGCGGTGGTGACCCACTGATGCTTAAAGACGCCATCTTACAAGACCTAATTCAAGAGCTGGAATCGATACAACACATCAACACTCTGCGTATCCACACTCGTCTACCCATTGTGATACCTCAACGAATCACTCCTGAGCTCTGTCGCCAACTGCAAAAAACACGCTTGCATACCGTCATGGTCACCCACATCAATCACGCCAATGAAGTTGATCAAACCGTTTCGGAAGCGATAAAGCGCCTACCACCTTCAACCCACCTGCTAAACCAATCCGTCTTATTGCATGGTGTCAATGATACCCCCGAAGCTCTGATTGATCTCAGTCACACGTTATTTAACGTAGGAATTTTGCCTTATTACTGCCACCTGCTTGATAAAGTGCAAGGGGCTGCGCACTTTGAAGTGAGCGAAACACGTGGTCTGGAGCTCCTAAAGCAGATCAGAAACGCATTACCCGGTTACTTGGTTCCTCGACTCAGTCGTGAAGAACCACAAAAAAAAGCCAAAACCGTCATCCTTTAATCAAAGCTCAACCGAGAGAGTAAGCCACCGTTCGACCATAGCAACGCCGATAACGCTGTGCTAAACTAGCGATCTTTACAATAGACAGACGGAATCAAGCATGTCCACAACAGAATCAGCGGCAACCCACTTTATTCGAAAAATTATTGAACAAGACCTACAGAATGGCACACATCAACATATTTGTGTTCGATTCCCACCTGAGCCCAATGGGTTCTGCCATATCGGACATGCCAAATCCATTTGTCTTAATTTTGGTCTACCTTTATCATATCCAGGTCGCTGCCATCTCCGGTTTGATGACACCAACCCGTTAAAAGAAGAAGACCGTTACGTGCAAGCTATTCAAGATGATATTCGCTGGCTCGGCTTCGACTGGGGCGAACACCTCTACTTCACTTCCGATTATTACCCTCAATTATTCGTATTTGCGTTAGAACTTATTAACGCCGGAAAAGCGTATGTCGATGAACTATCGCCGGAACAAATGCGAGAGTACCGAGGCACACTAATTCAACCCGGAAAAAACAGCCCTTTCCGTGATCGCAGCATCAACGAAAATCTTGATCTGTTTGAACGCATGCGTGCCGGTGAATTTGCCGATGGTCAATACACACTGCGTGCAAAAATTGACATGAGTGCGAGTAATGTCGTCATGCGTGACCCAGTCATTTACCGAATCATGCATGCAACCCACCATCGAACTCAGGACGAATGGTGTATTTACCCCATGTATGACTACGCGCACTGCTTATCTGACGCTATTGAAGGAATCACTCACTCACTGTGTACTCTTGAGTTCCAAAATAACCGAGAACTTTATGATTGGTTTATCAACAACACCAACGTTGCTTGCAAACCACGCCAAATCGAATTCTCCCGTCTCAACTTAAATTACACCATCACCAGTAAACGCAAACTAAAACAACTGGTTGACGATAATCACGTCAACGGCTGGGATGATCCACGTATGCCAACCCTATCAGGAATGCGACGCCGTGGTTACCCGCCAGAAGCGATACGTCAATTTTGCCAAGAGATTGGTATTTCAAAACAAGACTCCATCATTGATATCGACACACTGGAAAGCTGCGTCCGCGATCACTTAAACCAGCATGCGCCTCGCCGTATGGCAGTGTTAGACCCAATCAAAGTAATCATTGAGAACTACCCCGAAGACACCCAAGAAAGTATTGACGTTGCCAACCACCCTCAAGATGAGTCCCAAGGCAGGCACTCTCTCGTGTTCGCTCGTGAAATTTATATAGAGCGTGATGATTTTATGCTAGACCCACCAAACAAGTATTTTCGCCTTAAACCCAATGGCGATGTACGCTTAAGAAACGCTTATGTCATCACCTGCACCGACTTCACCACCGACAGCGAGGGCAACGTTACTGAGATAAAAGCACGTTACCTACCTGAAACACTAGGGGGCAAGAAGCCCGAAGATGGCCGCAAAGTCAAAGGCATCATCCACTGGGTTGCTGACTGCAACTCAATTACAGCTGAAGTGCGATTATACGATCGACTCTTTCAGACAGAGAACCCGGCCGCAGATGATAATTTTATTGACACACTTAACCCCAATTCACTCACCACCATCGTACACGCCCGATGTGAGAGCAGTTTATCAAGCGCACAAGCAGAAGACCGTTTTCAATTTACTCGAATTGGTTATTTCTGTGCCGACCAGCAGTATCACAAAACCGAAAGCCCAGTGTTTAACAGAATTGTTGAGCTAAAGAAAACCTGGAAATAAACTGATGTCGAAAAAGTAAATATCACTTTCAAAATAAATGAATTTTCTCACACATTTGCAAGATTACTAAAATATTGAAAAATACCTCGTTTAGCACAATTGAAAACGAGGTTCCGGTAGGTGGCTGTGATAAAAAACCGAATAAAATAGGATGATTCACTGAATCATTAAGTGTATATTCAATCAGGCTTCAAGCATACAAGCACCATGACGAGTAACCTAAAATAGTTTAATAAAATCATAGTCGATTAGTGTCAACATTGGTCTCGCCGTTACTTAAAGAATAAATACACATATAGTAATCTTCAACAATATCGAGTTAGTGAGTCGGCCGCTGAATCGCCAGTGTATACACTACCTTACGCTCTTCAAGGCCAATAATTTCGATCAAGATAGCAGATATCGAATCAAGCTTTTTAGAAAAAATCAAAACGAATCAAAGATATTTTTCTTCTCCCGCCGCCCAGTTAATGGTACCTCTCAAACGAACCCGCATTTGATATTAAAAAACAACCTAACTATCTAATTCACAACCCCATTTCCATTCTGGTGCTTGAATAAAAAAATCCATTCCATAATAATGTAGCCCACTGATAGATCTGTTTTAAAATAGTAAACTTGATTATCGATTACATTAGAACACGTCAATGAAGATAACGAGACCTGAAATCATGGGAATGCGTCTTTTTTGCATTATAAGTTTCTTTTTTTAATGAATTATTTTCGTAGGCTCTCACAGTCAAGAAAGTCATAATTTCGACATGCAGTTAAAAAATTAGATAAGGTATGGGTGACACTCAACAGATGCCCACTTCAATCGCCATCGAGATATTCATAATACCGAATACACTCGATTAAATTAAAGCAGAGCAACGATGTAGTCATTACCCCTATAATATCTCGCTCACACCTGTTGTTTAGAAAATAAAATATTCAAATCAATCAATTACAAGGAATTTGACAAGTTTAGAGGATGTACTATAAATAGCTTCGATATAAAGAGGAATTTTCAAATGAGAAATAATATTGTGAAAATGAAAAAAACTGCACATTGGCTAAATCACCGCGAAAAAATTATATCTATTTTACTATTAATTAGTGTCTTTATTTTCTCCCTGGCGTCAGCTAACCAAAATAAATCTAACGATTCTTTCAGAGACACAATAATAGAAACTAAAAAAACCATGACAGCAACTTTAAAAAAACACTTCAAAGAAACAGAATCCCCCCCATTCATAAATAGTAATCATCAGCTCATGTCAATTGAAGAGAAAGTGAATATTTCAGCGCCGTTTCAAATATTACCCCCAGCACATTGTCAAACTAAAATAGGGTTTTTAATTATTCATGGACTATTCTTGGACCCTAATAGCTCAAGAGAAATAGCAAATAAAATCAAAGAAGCATACAACTGCGCAGTAATCAAAGCGATATTACTCAGCGGTCATGGGACCCTTCCTAAGGAACTTATCAAGACAAAATTCACAGACTGGATAAAAGATACCAAGAGCGCAATAAAAACCTTCGAAGACAATAATGTTAACAGTATCTACATAGTAGGTCACTCACTTGGTGGCACATTAGCCTATAAAGTAGTTGAAGATACAACGTACAAGGATAAAATTAAAGGGCTAGTACTATTTAATCCCGCTATAAAAGAATACAGATCAAGCTGGATTAAAAGACAGCTTCTTAACATAGTGACGAAATTCATAGATTATAAAAATACACACGAAGCACTCTTCCCTGTTCGTTATCTTGCACATACCACAAATGCAGCAAATGAGCTAATTAAACTCACTGCTTCGTTAAAGTTAGAATCCATATCGGACACCCCATCTATACAATTTCACGTGATAGATGATACCACTATTGATATACAATCCAATATTAACCATTTCTGTTCGATAAAGAATAAAGAGCCACACCAGTTCGTTTTATACACAGGAACTGAGAAATCCTTAGCGGATTTTGATATAAACGGTTGTGATAAAGACGATTTCACAAAACGCAAAGTTATCGACTCAGCAGAATATAACATTACGAATTTTAGCCATGTCTCTTTGATTTATAAAAATAACCCTTTTTTCCAGCCAGAGTATTACTACTGCAGGACCATGTTTAATGACATCGAACCAACAGAGTGCGAAGAAAAGCTTAATGATATGACTTTCAGTCATGCAACCAACCTCAAAAAAAATCAAATACGTCTTACAACTAATCCAGATTTCGATAATATGATACAGACAACTATATCATTTATTCAAAAAACAGAGAGTGATGTAAATCGCTAGCACTGTCAGAAAAGTATAAGCATTATCGTACGATAAATAATTTTACTCATTTTACGCACTTAAATTGACATAACTAGCGCCCTTAAGATAAAGTAAAAAGTGGTCACGACAATATCCAAACATAACGCTAATTACACACTAGGGGAAACCCATGAACAAAAAAATCACCGTGCTCTGTATGATAACTCTCGCCACCCTAACTGCTTGCAATGATAAAAAAGAATTAGAAAACAAGTCACCTAGCATAAAAACCAGCAAAAACTTAAATCACGGGGCGCGCAAAAAATGCGTGAAGACATACCAACAAAACCGCATCAAACACGAGTGCTTGCCAGCAACCAAGCCAACCAATTGCAATCAGTCCACCTATGAATCGTTAAAAACACAAGGACTGCCTAGTTGCAGCCAGCCGAAAAAAAGCGCTTCCCCCAGCTATCTCTTGCTGACAAACTGGAAACAGTGTTTCAAAGTTAGTAAAGGCAGTAACAACACAACAACATGGTGCTTGCCAACCGAGCGTCAAAAAAACTGCCCTATCGACACATTCAAACAATTAAAAGAAACCTCACACTTGAGCTGTTCAAACAAATCGTTAACACCAGCCCCGGAGTGGGCTCAATACCCTGTGAATTGTTTTGGCCAACAACCATACAACCACATATCAACCGTCTGCACTTTACCCAGTAAACCGACTGACTGCGACTCAGTGAAATGGAATAAATTACAGAAAGACAACGGAATCACTATACCTTCTTGCCCAATAACTAACACATTTACGGTCAGCGTAGATCATCCTTCCTTTAGAATTCGAGCAATCGAAGCACTGGATGGCGGAATCACGGCTGAAGACCCTCAATTCGATAATAGCTTAATCAAATACAATAAAGAAGACTGGGTAGCCACAGGGGAAACATATCCTGGGAATCCAGGCGGGTACAATGTATTTAAATTCGTCGCAACAAAGAAAATGCTTGAAAATAAAAATCAGACGTATATACAAATTGACACATTACCACCGGGCGAATCAACACCAATCTGGATAAATTACTATCTAGTAATATCCAACCCAAAAAATAATGCAGTGAGCAGATAAACTACTTGTTGACGACCTCTAAACCATCTACCTTGCGAAAGCCACGCGGCAGCATTGAGCCACGGCGCCCGCGCTCACCTTCGAAATGCTCCCAATCTTTTGGCTTCAATGTGAGATGACGCTTACCGGAGTAAACCACCAAATTACTTTCTTCATCCAGTACCGCCAATCCAACGCACCACTCTTCTCGCGCTTTTAATCTTGCAGATGGAATCTGAATAATTTTATTTCCTTTACCTCGAGCCAATTCTGGCAAATCCACCAAAGGAAAAATCAACAGTCGCCCTTCGGATGTTACCATCGCAATGTATTCACTTTCAACGTCGCTCACTCGACAAGGAGAGAGCACTTTAGCGCCTTCAGGACATCTTAACACCGCTTTACCAGCGCGGTTTTTACAATGTAAATGTTGTAATTGAGTCACAAAACCGTAACCCGCATCTGATGCCAAAACATAAAAATCATCATCACTACCCATCATCACACCTTGAAATGACACACCTGGTGCCGGCTTTAACTTAGCAGTCAAAGGTTCACCGTGCCCACGGGCGGATGGTAGCGTGTGGGCACCCACGGAATAAGACCGGCCAACACTATCAATAAAAATAGCTAACTGATTGGAACGTCCTTGCGCTTGCATCAGGTAACCATCACCTGAACGGTAGTTCAGTGCGTTACCTTCAACGTTATGCCCTTTTGCACTTCGAACAAACCCTTTCTTCGACAACACAACAGTAATGGATTCACTTGGCAGCATATCCGACTCACGAATGGCTTTAGCTTCCTCTCGCTCAACTAGCGGACTTCGGCGTTTATCACCATATAAATCCAAGTCGGACTTGAGTTCTTTCTTAATTAAGGTTTTCAATCTAGCAGCCGACTTGAGAATTTTTTCCAGCTCATCACGCTCCGCAACCAAATCTTGTTGCTCCTGCTCGATCTTAATTTGCTCCAGCTTTGCTAACTGACGTAATTTAATTTCCAAGATCGCATCGGCTTGCGCTTCCGATAGCTTAAACTTTTTCATCAAAGCTGGTTTTGGCTTATCTGAACGTCGAATAATTTCTATAATCTCATCCAGATTTAAATACGCAATTAGTAAGCCTTCCAGGATATGCAGCCGATCATTTACTTTTTCCAAACGATAACGCAACCGTTTTTTCACTGTCTCTTTCCGATAGTCAAGCCACTCTTGCAGCAAAGCCACCAACCCTTTCACTTGTGGGCGCCCATCCAAACCAATCATATTTAAGTTAATTCGGTAGGTGCGCTCTAAATCCGTGGTTGCAAACAAATGGCTCATTAACTCATCCACATCCACTCTGTTTGACCTCGGGGTGATCACCAACCTAGTCGGGTTCTCATGATCAGATTCATCACGTAAATCACTCACAGTTGGCAGCTTCTTTGCCAACATCTGTTGTGCAATTTGCTCTAAGACTTTTCCGCCTGAAACTTGGTGTGGTAATGCAGTCACGATAATATCATCATCTTCTTTACGCCAAACAGATCGCATACGTATGCTACCGTGCCCGGTCTGATACATGGATTTAATGTCAGCACGAGGAGTAATTATTTCAGCTTTCGTTGGGTAATCTGGCGCTTTAACGTGCTTCATGACTTGCGCCAAGGTTGGTTTAGGCGTGTCCAGCAAGTACAAGCAAGCATTAACCACCTCAGTGATGTTATGAGGTGGAATATCTGTTGCCATCCCAACCGCAATGCCCGACGTACCATTGAGTAATATATTCGGCAAACGAGCTGGTAGTAACATTGGCTCTTTCAACGTGCCATCAAAATTAGGTTGCCAATCCACCGTCCCCTGCTGTAATTCGGCCAATAGCGAATCTGCAATCGGAGTTAATTTAGCTTCCGTGTATCGCATTGCAGCGAATGACTTAGGGTCGTCACTGGAGCCCCAGTTCCCTTGCCCATCAATAAAAGGATAACGATAAGAAAACGGTTGTGCCATTAACACCATCGCTTCATAACAAGCAGAATCACCATGAGGATGAAATTTACCCAACACGTCACCAACCGTACGGGCTGATTTCTTGTACTTTGCTGTTGATTTTAACCCCAAGTCAGACATGGCGTAAATGATTCGTCGCTGAACCGGTTTCAACCCATCGCCCACATGAGGCAAGGCCCGATCTAGTATCACGTACATAGAATAGTCTAAATACGCCTTTTCAGTAAAAGCCCGTATCGGTTGCTGCTCAATATCTTCGGATAAAATTTCGTCAATCGCCATGTTATTGTTCTCTCGAATCAGTTATCGCAAATGAAAATCAGTATACCGAATTTCATCACAAACAACCAAATTAAAAAGAAAAATAAATGCGGACAGAAAAAAGAATGAAAATTAAACTAAGCTACTTCACCCTGTTCATTTGTTGACAAGCTGGCGGCTCTTTTCTCACTCAACCATAAAATGAAAAAACACAGCAAGCACAATAGAGCGATCAAGTTCACACAGACCGCGTAGTGAAGTGCCGCCCATACACGATGGACTGGTTTAGCTGCCCCGGTATAAAAAAGGGCTTGGGAAGGCCACATTGGCATAAAAGCAACTTGGCTAGTGGAAGCCGCCGCGGATTTAAAAAAACTCAAACCAACAAAACAAGGAAAGTGAAAGCAATAAACAAAATATGGCGTCACCAAAGAAACCAGTTGTGACAACTGGACGCATAAAGCCAATCGAACACCATGGAAGTTCTTCCTCAGCAGCAAAAAACCGGCTTTAATTGCAACAATACAAAAAACTAACATCAACATCAGCCCGAGCAGGGTCCACCCAAGAGACAACTTATCCAACTTAACATGATGCGAAAAAAAAATGTCTTTAGTTGTAATCATGGCGCCGATAAAAATAACCATGCTCAACATCGCGCCAGCGATCAAATGGTAAAACCCCAAGATACGATATAACCCAGCTTTCATACTTTCCCCTCTACTTTAACTCTTGCACTAAGTAATCTAAAAATGCCCTTAATTTTGGCGTGACGTGCTTAGTGTAAGGATACAAACCGTAGATACTAATATCGCCTGGACAGTATTCCGACAACACCGACACCAAATGCCCATCATCCAATTCGTTCTGCAATGTGTAATCCGGCAACATCACTAAACCCAAACCAGACAAAGCTGCTGATTTTAACGCCTGAGAACTATTGGATTGAAAATCCCCTTTAACCAATACTTTTTGCTTTTTTCCTTTATCAGCAAAATTCCACACATTCGACTCCGGAAGACGCGTGTGTACCAAGCAATTGTGATCACTTAGCTCTGCAGGCACCTGCGGCACACCAGCACGATCATAATAACTCGGAGCGGCACAAACTACCAACTTACGTAGTGCTAGCTTTCGCGCCATGAGATTGGAATCCGCCGGCTCACCCACATGAATCAACAAATCCGCGCCCAGATCAACCGGGCTATGCAAACGCGAACTCAGTGTCAACTGAACATCAATCTCAGGGTACTCACGCAGAAACCGCCCTACCACCAATGACAAAGACCCACTACCGAAACTTAACGGACTGATTACTTTCAACTTTCCGCGGGGTTTATCATTAGAAACCGCAATCGCCTGCATGGCCCCATCCAGCTCTTCTTGAATCCGGCTGGTGTATTCATACAACGTTTTTCCAGCCTCAGTCAAAGACATGCTTCGCGTGCTGCGATTGATTAAACGAACACCCAGGTCGGTTTCCAGACGACTTACGCGTTTACTAATCATAGACTTAACAATACCGAGATAATCGGCAACTTTAGAAAAATTTCTTTTCTCAACCACCTGAGAAAATATCATTAGGTCATCAAGTTTGATCTTAGCCATAAAACCCGCCTTTTGGTTTCTCTAAAAGAAACAATATACAATTTTTTTGCAAAACTGTAAACAGGCGGGCTAGGGATACATACTTACTCGACGGTCTCTTCTTGTGGGGCTGCCTGAGTTTGAAAAGCCTCAACTGAACTAACGGGTTCCTGAGCACTTCTTCGTCTGCCTCTTTTCCGTGTCGTTTGCGGCTCTAGCTGCCAATTATTCACATCAACTCGTTGACGCGGTTTAAACAATCTTTCCACTTCTGCATTCATCTCCAGCGCAAATGCCACCGCAACCAATCGATGTAACGAAATTTGCCCTGTTCTTTCAAAATGTTTTAGTGTATAAACATTAACTCCTGCTCGTTCTGCTAGCACTTCACGCGTCCACGCACGCTGCAAACGTAAAGCAGTTACCCTTTTTGCAATGTCCAGCGCAATATCCTTCGGGTTGAAATCTTCCATAACACTCTCCTTGTTGTTTAATTGTTTTTTAACAAACACCTAGATAATATCTTAGCTACCAAAGAAAGTATAGTAAAAATGAGATAAATCTGTGATTTTATTGAACTTTGCTCATTTAAAGAGCACCCACTTGTCACATATAAATAAAAATATGGGTTTATTTTGGCACAAATCACCTGTTTAAGGTGAAGCCAATTTCCGACGAAATTCCCCCATCCGCTGGGAGTAATCCGGCGCCGAAAACAGGCCAGACCCCACCACAAAATAATCCACCCCAGCAACCGCAGCAGACTGAATGTTATCCACCTTGATCCCGCCATCAATAGCCAACAAAATATCACGATCCTGAGCATCCAGTAACCGCCTCAACTGCTCAGCTTTCACCAGCGTATCCGAAATAAAGGCCTGCCCTGCTTTCCCTGGAAATACCGACATCAACAAAACCATATCAATTTCAGCCAAAGACACCTCTGATAGAACCACCTCTTCATCCGGATTAAAAACCAATCCAGCTTGCAGATTGGCCTCCTTAATCTCCAATATCATCTGATCGACATCTTCTACGGTTTCTGGATGAAAACTCAAGCGATCAGCACCAGCTAACGCAAAAGGTTCGATATAATCGCGGGGATTATCGACCATCAAATGAACATCGATTTCCGCCGAGATTCCAGCGTCACGTAAAGATCGACAAACCAAGGCGCCCACTGTCAAATTTGGCACATAATGACCATCCATGACATCGAAATGAACAGCGTCAGCTCCCGCATCCAGCACCGCTTGCACATCCTGCTGCAAATGCGCAAAGTCCGCACTTAATATTGAAGCTGAAATTATCGCCACTACCCGCTCCTCTTAAAAGCATCACGCCATGTTTCGAACTGACTTTATTCTATCATACGCCTGCTTGATCGTCTGTGTTTTTTGCGTTGCTATCTTAATCATCTCAGGTGGAACACCTTTTGCAATTAATCGATCTGGATGATTCTTGCTCATTAATCGACGGTATGCCTTTTTCACATCATCATCAGAGGATTCTTTTGTCACACCCAGCGTTTGATAAGCATCCCCTATGTGCAGTGACGAACCAGCGCCACCGGTGTAGCCAGACTGTGAGTATCCATGAGACTGTTGCTGATAAGCCGAGGAAAATTGCCGAAGGTATTCTTCAAACGCCATATTTGGAATCCCCAGACTTTGAAACACAAAGCGCAAGGCTTCCTGTGAAGCAAGAGACAGCCTGCCAGTTGCAGTAGCAATTTGCATTTGAATTTCTAAGAACATCCGGATTAGCCCAGGCTGAAACCAGGCCACTCGTCGAAAACGCGCTAACGCTTCACGACAAAACATCGGATGATTTTTTCCTTGATTGAACATACTGATAGCACGCCGTCGCAACTCCCCCACCAACCCCATTTGCGCCATCACACTTTCTGCGATATCAATTTCTTGCTGAGAAACTCGACCATCAGCCTTAGCAATGTAACCCATCACGGCGAAAGACGTATCAAAAAAGACCTGTTGAGTTGATGTGTGACCAGAAGAACTAGAACGACCTGTATCGCTAGTACCAAAATCCGACTGCCAACGTTGAAAAACTCCGTTATCATACATAGCACCCAGAGCAAAGCCAATCAACAAGCCCCAAGGCGGGAATATAAACAGCCCTAATATTAGCCCAATCATTTTTCCGTTCACAACACTACCCTTCGTATTTTTTTCTGTACAGCTCGATTCCGCATGTTACCATAGTAGGCTGTTTTTCCTCAAGCAACAGGGGCTTTGGTAAATGAAAAAACACAACTTACCGCTTTTAAAACTAGCACCTCCGTCAAAGAGCAGGCTATCACTATCACGAATACCAATTATAAATCATAAGGATAAGATTGAATCCTGGTTTAAAAAACAGTGGACAATGACCCAGGCGCCAATCTTAAGCTCCGTTGACATTCGTCGCTCAGCATTCAAATTAGCCCCCGTAGACACCAACCTCTTTCCCGCCGGTTTCAACAACATACACCCAAGACAAATAAAACGCTGCGTAGAGGCACTCCAAGCACGTCTGCCCATCGAGAATAACAGAAACATTTTAATCGTAGCGGAAAACCACACTCGAAATCAGGCGTACCTAAACCACCTGAGTTGCCTCGAAGCGATACTCACCAAAGCGCATCACCATGTCAAAATAGGCATCATTGACCCGCAGCTGACATCCCCGATCACACACACGCTGACACCGGATAAAGTACTCACAATCCACCCGATATTGATTGACAACGACCAACTTCGCTTACAAGATTTCCACCCAAACACCGTTCTTCTCAATAACGATTTATCCAGCGGCGCACCTAGCTTACTAAAGAACGCCTCCAACCATATCACCCCACCTGTCAATCTCGGTTGGTTTAAACGAAGAAAATCAACTCACTTCACTCATTACAATCGACTTGCCACAGCGCTGGCCAACACCTGTGATTTTGATCCCTGGCTCATCAGTACGTATTTCGACACCTGTAACCAGGTGAACTTTATGGGGAAGACTGGGCTTACTGAGTTACAAAAAAAATCCCAAAAGCTGCTCGATCAAATCAAACAAAAGTACATGGAACACGGCATCGAACATGAACCCTTTCTCATTGCAAAATCAGACCGAGGCACGTATGGTATGGCCGTGATGACCATCACCTCAGCAGACGACGTGCTCTCACTAAACCGCAAGCAACGCACTCGGATGTCCAAAACAAAAGGCAACCAAATCGTCACTGATATCATAATTCAAGAAGGGGTCCCATCGACTGAGCACTACCAAAATCACACAGCAGAAACCGTGGCCTACAATATCGGCCAACATGTGGTTGACGGGTTTTTTCGCTACCATCAGAAAAAAGGCCCGCAGGATAATCTAAATAGCCCCGGGGTGGAGTTCACCTCGTTTGAAACCACCGTCTCGCAGCACCCCAGCCCGTTCTACCCGTACAGCGTAACGGCCCGTTTAGCTGCACTTGCCGCAGCACACGAAATAATCCACACACAAGAGGAAATACCATGTCCAGCATAGGCGTTATCATGAACCCCATCAGTCAGATCAATATCAAAAAAGACACTAGCTTTGCCATGATGCTTGGTTTACAGCAACGTGATCACGCGATTTTTTACCTTGAGCCCAGCCACGTGTGGCTGCAGGACGGTATTGCATGGGGAAAAATGCATCGCATTCAAGTCATGGATGACGCACACCAGTGGTACCAAATTCTAGACACCATTGAGCAACCATTGTCTCATCTCAACGTTATTTTAATGCGCCTCGATCCGCCCGTTGATACCAATTTTATTACCCTAACTCACCTACTCAGCCTCGCAGAACAACAAGGCTGCGTGATATTAAACTCACCTCAGGGCCTACGAGACACCAACGAAAAACTGGCCACACAGGCATTCCCGCAATGCACACCACCACAAATCGTCACCCATCAAAGAAAACCCATACTCGACTTCGTGTCTCACCACGGAAAGGCGGTCTTGAAACCACTTAATAGTATGGGAGGTGGCGGCATTTTCCAACTGCGTGATGACGACACCAATTTGAATACCATCATCGAACAAGCCACACACAATTTCACCCAAAGGGTGATCGTCCAGCAATACATTCCTGCTATCAGAGAGGGTGATAAGCGCATCATTATCATCAACGGCAAGGCAGTTCCACACGCTCTTTTACGCAAGCCAATGACCAATGATTTTCGCGGAAACATCAGTGCGGGCGCGTCAACCACAGTGTGCGAACTCACTGAACGTGACCACTGGATCGTTAACCAGGTCGCCGCTTCGCTATGTCAACGCGGGCTGCATTTTATTGGGCTTGATGTCATCGGAGACTACCTCACTGAAATCAACGTAACCAGCCCCACGTGTGTTCGCGAGATAGAAGCAGGAACTGGGACCAGCATCCTGAACCCTTGGTTCGAATTTATTGAAAAGGTCAGCAAGAAACACTAATCCCTTTTAAAAATGCGAAAAAAAATCAATTATTTAATTTTTACTTAATTAAAGTGGCCGCATGTAACGCAAATTTTACACTTACGGAATAACGCCAGTGCATAAATAATGTTATACTACTAATAAGCGTGTTGAAACCACCCAGAAACTGAGTAACGAAACCATGACCACCCACCACCTGATCGCCACAATAGAGAATGACCCTGACGACAGTGCGCAGCTTGCGTTAGCGAATCAATTCGCATTTCACATGAATAAAGCCAACCGCAATGACAACGCTTTTCACATCATCACAAACTGCACTCCCAGCAAGCTGACACCGGTGTTGAACGCCATCCACACGGCCACAGGAATCACCCCTGATGTTATCACCGTAAAGCCTGCGACCACCAACACTAACCAAGATGCGTCGAAATATTTTCAACAACAAGTTGCGGAACGAAAAGAGCACATCAAACAAGCAGTCAACGCTCTTTCCAGCACGGATCACCTCTGCTTTGAGTTCGATACCTCACCTAACGGCAGAATGCAGAATTACTTAACCACACTCAACACCATGGTCACGAGCAACAACCACTCAAGTCACTATCAAATCAGACTTGATGAAACGACACACTGGCAGGCAATTAACGGTTTTTGGCATAGATCAGTTAAACTGCAGCGTCATCAGCGCACGGTGGACGAAAGAGCACTTATCAAAATTCCATGCAATGATAACATCTCTGAAGATGATGTAATGCTAATCACATCACACCAAACGCCATTTCTGTGTGACCTAGTGGAATCAAAACTCAACGAATTAAAAATACTGTCTCAGGAACTCCCAACAAATAAAATCCAGGAGATCGTAAAGCAAGATGATGCTATCAGTAGCAAGAAAGCGACCTGTGATATAAACATTGATATCGCGAAACAAACCAAAGAAATAATAATAAATAGCAGCTCAACCACCCTCAGTACTCACAACACAGCCACCGAAGAGAATGACACACACGTGAATGCAAAGAATCTCATCAAAATCAGTCAAAAGATTCGAATAAACATGCGCAATAATAAGGAACAAGCAAAAAAGAAAAAAACACTAAGCAAGGCAATCAGGGCTAATCAAACCCAAATAAACAAGCTTAGAGTTAAGCTAGAGCAACTTGATAGTGAACCAAGTGAGAATGTAAAAACACAGACACAGATAACAAAACTCGAAGCACAAAACCAATCCAAACAATCAGATATTGATACACTAGATGAAAAGCTGACACAAATTACAAGTGAATCTCACGACTTCAATCTTCAACTTCAACAAATAACACGTCATCAAGATTTCGACACCATAAAGACCCAAGCCATTAACCAACTTGACGTCGAAATAACTAAAAACGCACACAATCTCAATAGCCTTTACCAAGAACACGATAACGTGAAAAAAACAGCCAGCGAGCTATTACAATCAATAAAGAAACAAAATGACCAACTAGAAAAACACTTCCAAAATATCGATACCGTGTTTCGTGAAATACAAAACCAACTCCTTCAAAACCCGCAATTACAATCTGATTTACTCAAGGATGTAGAGGCCTTCAAGACCCTGTGGGATAACCATTTCAGACTTCAACCACAAAGCCGATACTCCTTCGAACCCCCGAATTACCACATGTTTCAAGGCATTCTTGACCAAAACACACAGCTCAGTGAAACTATTTCCAGTGGAGAAACAAGAAACCAATTCGAAGCTCACAGAGCCCAAATAAGAAATTTTTACGAAAGCCACTCTGCATTACATAACTGGATAGCTCTTATCTCAAGTTACACCAGTCTGATTGGCATCAGAAGCATGTTATACAATCGCCTGAGCCAACCACAAGCTGAGAATTCATCTCTCTTATCCATACAAACAATTTCACCTCAACTAATGCTAATACGTAACCAGTTAATCAGCACCGAGCAGCAATACAGAGACTATAAACAACAAAATCGTGCTCACATCAAATTTAACGAAATACACTCACTCCAATCGCTCCAAAAAACTGAAACATGGAATGAGTGGGCACACCAAAACAAAGTGCCGTTAATATTACTTGGCTTAGGTCTTGCCTGTGTTGCCACCACGGTGACTTTAGCCACCATCGGCGCCCCGATCATCGCCACCATGGCAGCCGTTCCCTTTATCCACGCCGCGTGCGCTGCTGTTGCTCATACCTTTGGCATCAGTCAAATAGTCGCCCAAGCAAGCGTGCTTAGTGGTGCAAGCGGCTTAATTTTTCCGACGTTAACAGGCCTACTATACAAATTCCAAAATAGCCTGACTCAATTTTTCAAAAACCGTCAACCCCAACCATCTATTGCAAAACCAAGTAACAATAATAACGAGAATGACTACAAAGTCAGCAACCCCACGTACACTGCTATCACAAAAGCTGAATTAACCAAATGCACACCGAAAGAAAAGGCACACCTTTTCTTCAACGAATACACCCACATCATCCGCACTCAAGCTAACCCCCTGACTAACTCGCCTTTATTAAACCATCTGGCTCAAGATCAATCCATCTTCCAATACCCCAATAGAAACCTCGCACTCATAAGAAACTCTCAAAATCAAAATAATCAATTACAAAAAGCGATTAAAGATAAAGAGTTCACTGATGAATGCGTTCGACTCCCATTACTCATTGACACGGTATTGCATGCAACTCACGCAAATAACAATAATCTTACAAACGCTATTTTTAACTCTAATGATAGACTCTTTGAAATACTTCTATACACCCGCGCCATCATCGCAGACCCCAAGGCCTCGTTCCAAGAAAAAAAACGCGCACAAGGATTGCTAAATCACGTTAGATTCAAACAAAAGTTGGAAACTTGCGACAGTACCGTTATTAATCAACTATTAACCATAAATACAGGCCCAGATACATCTGAAGCAGAATCTGGTTTAACGACACAGTTTAATTCATTCAGAGGTGACATCGTATCCAACAAAGCATTTACAGCAAAAATTCAAGCGGGCGGTAATGACCTAACTCAGATTAATACTGAATTTTGGAATGCGTTATTTGAAATCAAAAAACCAGACTCATTAACCACCACACAGATCACATTCATTGAAACCATTGTAAATGAACTTAACGCCCCATCAAAACGCGATGATTATACAACGCAACTCATTGACACGATAGAAGTCTTAACAAATCGCATTGATCCGTCAGAGAAAACAGCATCATTACACCACCTGCTAACCACGATCAAAGACAGCATTGCAACCCGCTCACAAAGTAAGCCATCATTAAGTGACTCTATTTACAAGTCGATTAGCGGCTGGCTGTGGAGCCAGGAGACTGGCAACAAGCACGACGAAAAAATAAAAAGCGGCCAACCTCGTCATGACCCAGATCAAAAAATACCCACTAAATAGCAGGCCAGTATTGCTCATGCGTCGCTCAAGTGAGATAATATACTGACCACTGCACGTTATAGGCGAACCTAAATGTTGCTGCAAGCATAACTAACAATGATCACACCGTTTTTTTTAAAACTAAAAATCACTGAAATCATTAACTGCTACACATCATAAGCTTGCTTCAACTCAAAACCCATGACTCAGTGACAACGTTTCAAGGACGAAACGAAATTTATACACGGAGGTCCCAACATGACAGCACACAACACATTAAACTCAGCACCATACCAATCGTGCTCACAGCACTTATTAAACATAATCTATCAACTCGCTCAATCGATCAAACAACTTCAGTCACTGAAGCAAAAACACCAAGGTCTGATATCCACCATGATAGATATCCGAAATCAATGTTTCAGAGATCCTTACAATACTGATGCCACTCAGCAATTAGAAATCTGCCAAAGCCATATCCTCGCAAACATCAAAAACACCACGCTACAATATGAAAAAATCAAAACATTCACATTACAGCTGAATCGCATCAACCAGATACAAGAACATATGCCACGAGTGGACAGTGACACTAAGCACATCACACCACCTCGCCCTTACTCACCCTAATGAATCACGAGCACTGGCTTGACAGTATATGCGTGCACTGTTAACGTTAAATTACATTAACACCAGGAGAACAAAGTGGAATTTTTTATCATATTTATTGTTGGCTTGCTAATCGTCACTATATTTAGCTGCGCTTTCACCGTTGAACAGCAAACCGAAGCCATTATCGAGCGATTCGGACGATTCTCTCGTGCCGCAAAACCTGGCTTAAACTTTAAACTTCCTTACATCGAACGTATAGCTGGGCGATTGAGCCTACGAATTCAGCAAATCACTGTGAGCGTTGGCACGTTAACTGCAGACAAGGTGTCCGTTGACTTAGGAATTTCGGTTCAGTACCACGTTTTAGAAGACAAAGTCTTCGAGGCCGCTTACAAACTGAATAACCACATTGAACAAATTAACTCGTTTGTCTTTGATGTGGTGCGAGCCACCGTACCCAAAATGATTCTGGATGACGTCTTCGAAAAGAAAGACGATATCGCGGTGCAAGTAAAAACCGAGCTCACTGATATCATGGAACAATTTGGTTACGGCATCGTCAAAGCGTTGGTTACCGATATCGAGCCAGAACCCAAGGTGCGTGATGCGATGAACCAGATCAACGAAGCGCAGCGTTTGCGGGTGGCAGCCACGGAGCGCGGTGAAGCAGAAAAAATTCTCAAGGTGAAGGCGGCCGAAGCGGAAGCCAAAAGTACTGAGCTTCAGGGTGTGGGTATGGCCAATCAACGTAAAGCACTCATTGAAGGTTTAAAAGATTCTATCTCTGACTTTAAGGAAGCGATTGCTGGCACCGATGCCAGAGAAGTGATGAATCTCGTTCTTCTGACTCAATATTTTGACACACTAAAAAGCATGGGTGAAAAAGGGGCTAACAGCATTCTCATTCCACATAGTCCTGGCGGATTAGCTGACTTCGCCGACCAAATGCGCAACGCCATGATTTCTGCAAATCTCGCTGCTGATAAGAAATAGCAGCACCTGGGCCCCTGAAGTCGATCGGATTATTCTGTGTCGGCTTCAGTGTCTTTATCTTCAACTGAAAAAGACGAACCACAACCACAGGTGGTTTTGGCATTCGGATTTCGAATCACGAACTGGGAACCTGCCACATCCTCCCTGTAATCAATATCCGCTCCTTTGAGGTACTGATAGCTCATGCAGTCCACCAACAACTTAACCTGACCCAATTGAGCGCCGTCCTCATTGGTAATCGCCCTCTCTATCACGTGATCATCCTCTCGAATATCCGTATCGAACATGAAGCCATACTGAAATCCAGAGCACCCGCCCCCCTGAATATACACCCGAAGATTCAACCCCGAATTATCTTGCTCTTCCTCGATCAAGCTCCACACTTTCTGAGCGCAGGCTTTGGTAAAGTTTAAATCAGCAGTAACCGTCATATCACTCTCGTCCGATTGATTAAAAATTCAGTCAATTATGAAGCAATGTCACTACCAGGTCAATCTCCGACAACACTCCACTTACCACTCATTCTATGCTAGAGTAGGCACAATTTAGATCACAAAAAAGGAAGCTTTCGTTATGCGCTGGGTGCTCGCTTTTCATATCATTGCCGTCATTGCCTGGTTTGCGGGCTTATTCTACCTGCCCAGACTGTACGTGTATCACTGCCAAGCCATTGATGAGAAAGATAAAAAAGGCTGTGACCGCTTTCTAACCATGGAGCACAAGTTATTCTGGTACATCATGACACCAGCAGGTTTAGTCGCCACCGCTATGGGGGGTTGGCTGATCGCACTCAAACCCGAGCTGTTGCACCAAACGTGGTTTCAGATCAAACTCGTGCTGGCTGGTTTATTGTGGGTGTTTCACCTTAGCTGTGGCCGCTGCTTACGCCAATTCAAGTGCAATCAAAACCGACACAAAGAAAAATTTTACAGATTTTACAATGAGATACCCACATTGATACTAGTTAGCGTGGTGATATTAGCCAGTGTGCAGCCATTTCAGTGATCGACTAGATTTCCTTCATCTCAAAGTCTTGTTTCCCCACACCGCAATCAGGACACACCCAATCATCAGGTATGTCTTCCCAACGAGTACCTGGAACGATACCGTCATCCGGCCAACCTTTGGCCTCATCATATTGCCAACCACACACACAACACTCGTATATTTTGTATTTCACAATTATCCCCAGAATTTACTAACCGGTAAAAAACTAGACTTATAATCTAACAAAGCGTAAAATGCAACCAATGCAAAGAAAAAAGACAAAATCTGATCAATTATTTACCCGAGCTTGCGATGTGATTCCTGGCGGCGTCAACTCACCGGTGCGTGCTTTTACCGCCGTGGGCGGTCAACCGCGCTTTATTCAGCGCGCCAAAGGCGCCATCATTACTGACGTAGATAACCAGAACTACATCGATTACGTCGGTTCTTGGGGCCCCATGATCCTGGGCCACGCGCACCCAGCGGTGATTCAAGCCGTTCAGACCGTGGCACAGAACGGTCTGAGTTTTGGCGCCCCCACCGAATTGGAAATCAAACTGGCCGAGCGCATTGGTGAACTCATGCCCAACCTCAAGCAAGTGCGCATGGTGAACTCGGGCACTGAGGCGACGATGACAGCCATCAGGCTGGCCAGGGCTATCACCCAGAAAGACAAAATAATCAAATTCTCAGGTGGCTACCACGGGCATGCAGACAGCTTTTTGGTCTCTGCTGGCTCCGGCGCTGCCACCCTAGGCAACCCGAGCTCCCCCGGCGTGACCGAATCCAACTGCGCTGACACATTAACCGCCGAATTCAACGATATCGACTCAGTTAGCCGCATATTTGACACATATAAGCACAAAATAGCCGGTGTTATTGTGGAGCCCATTGCCGGCAACATGAATATGATCAAAGCTCAGCCCGACTTCTTACGTGAATTACGTGCGCTCTGCGATCAGCACCAAGCGTTGCTGATTTTCGACGAAGTGATGACAGGGTTTCGGGTTGCCCTGGGTGGAGCGCAGGAGCTGTATCAGATCACGCCCGACATAACCACGCTGGGTAAAATTGTCGGCGGCGGTATGCCAGTTGGCGCGATTGGCGGCTCGAAAGAAATCATGGAA
>CACHNP010000002.1 GCA_902581285.1 uncultured Gammaproteobacteria bacterium
TAACAAACCATATGATAACACTTGGCTTCATGTCATAAAAAGATTATTAACATGTATATTACAGTGCAATGAAATTGCAGGATCGATTCGGTTGAAATTGGTGACAATACTAAGTAAAGAGATATATCAGCTCAGACCTGATTCTGATCGCGGATTTTCTCCACATGTTGATGCCTTTTTTGACGATCTATTCACTGCTATTATTCAAGTGTGTGTTGATGAAACCACGCTTGATTCATTATTTTTTCATGAAAAGCCAGATGACACGCCATCGTTATTCACGGCGGTGGTTTTGCCGCTGCTTGGTAATGATGCTGCAACTCAAGATGAGTTCTTTCCCATATTAGATAGTACATTGTTTTTTTTATTATGTGATCTGTATAAAAGTGATAAGTACAAGACTCGAATAAAAAACATGGTAACCAAGAATAGCAAAAATGGCGTGTTTGACTTTAAGTCAGAAATTTTGAGGTTAATAGATTTTACGGTAGATTATATTGATGTTTTTCCAAAAACAAGGGAATTCATTATTCATGAAATTGCTTTATACTCACTGGCATTCACTGTTGTTCATGAGGGGTCGTATCTCTTAACACTGTCAGATTTACTTGTGTTTGTTAATCAAATATATGATTATCATACATGTCATGTGATAAGGGAAATTAATCACTATGTAATGAGTTTTGTTGTGTTGTGTTACGGAGAAAAAATATGGACGGAATCTCAAGACGAATTAATGATTCAGCGAGCTCAACTGCACCATAATTTGATTGGGAAGGAAGTCTTCTTGATTTCATGTAGTTCTTATGTGTCTTACGTTTCATTTATGCAAGAAATAAAAGATTTAGAGAACTCAACTTTTGTTGAACTGGTGCCTTTGTTGTTGTGTTTGCTTAGCCATATTGTCGAGCATGAAGAGGGGTTAAGTAAAGATGTCACAGGGTTGATAATGTATTTATTCTATCAAAAGCAACAGGCTATTCCACACATGTTAACTTTTTACAGTGAGCAAAATAAGCTTGATGATGTTATGAAGATGTTTATCGAAATAAAGTTTGAAAATGAGATTGGTTATGATTTAGTCTCATCTCTAATTTTATACTGTAAGAATTATGTTTCACAAGCGACACGCTTGAGTGAGCTTTACGATCAGTTTTTCACAGTCATGTTGTATTATATCAGGGATGGTTCAACCGAAGAAAGATTATCTCGATTACGTAATGCCTTAAAGATATCATACTTGTTCTCTGAATATATTGATGGCTCAATTAAGTCAAACGATTTGTGCTCTTCTCAAACTAACTCCAGCTTATATTATTTTGATGGTTATGACATTCTATCTAATAGAGTAAAGTTGTGGTTTGATGCATGTGATTTAACACTGTTTGAAAGAATGGCTTATTTGATGGATTCTCGATATTCTGATAAAAAAAAGTTTAATTCATTTGTAACTAAAAAGTTAGTTGAGACAGTAAAACCTTCTTCTTTTACTGAAAAAGCAGATTCATCAACTACTCTATCGAATGAAAATAATTTACCACCGATCAATAACGATGCTGTGATACATGATCAAACCACCACACCCGATTCAGTAAAGAGAAAACGTGATATTAGTTCAGTTATACAGCATGTTGGTCCTCAGCATACTGTCAAATTGGTATGTCCATCTGATATTGTTCCGCTACTAAAAAAGACCAAGTCATCAGACCTTAATGGTATGCAAAATTGTGATACTGATGACACCAATGATGTCAACCAATTACCTTCAGCTGTTGATTTGAATGAGTGTGTGAGTTCTCATGTAGCGTGTTCTCAACGGCAGAATAGACAACAGAAAATACACACTATTTTGAATAATTCTACTATGTTATCATTGCGCGATACAGATAAAGATAAACTTAAATCTAAGCTGGATAACGATAATTTAATAAACTTTATCATTGATTTTTTTCAAGATGCAATGGATTCTTGTTGTGCTATTAGCAGTTCTATTCAGTTGCCTGCACGAGATGATGAAAACGTTTTGTTGCTGTTTGATTCATTTATTCAGTATGCCATGGTCAGCGTAAGTCTCTTTAATCAACATAATTACTCACTATGGTTAGACAAGATTGATCGTCTTATACTTGCAATGGTTAAAAATTTACCTGCCAATATTGACGGCCTAGCAGAGTCTTCTTATCAGTATATGGCCAGTTTGCAGTTTCTTAATCAGCTTAAGAATCGTGTGATATTATCATATTACAATAATGATTCTTTTATTACTCGAGATTGTGCTCTCTCAGTAACGAATGTGATTGTTGCTCAAAATGCAAATTACCTCAAAACAATCTATAAATTACTTAGCTTAAGATTCAACTCGTTTTGTTCAATGAGCGACTGTCGTATATTAATGGATGAGTCGAATATTTCGGCTCGTATGAATTTAATTACTCAGTTTGCTGAAAATGTTTATGTGAGATTTTTATTAGATTATTATGATCTGTCTGTCAGAAGTTATTTAAGCCTAGTTGATTCAATAAAACAGAAAGTAACTTCATCAAATAAGTTCGATTCCTCAGATCAAATAATGGCATTATTTTCAAACAAGATGAATTTTGAGATCAGTACGAAGAATTATTACTTTCGCTTTGCGCTTATTTATTTGAGTGTGTCAAGTTGGTTTCGTGAGTATCTTATCAATTCAGATGTGAAGGAAAAAATAACACTTTTTTCTAATTCATTATCTTTATCAAAAATTAATATTGTTGTCTCAGATCGAGAGAGTCGGCTAAGAATTATATCTGCCTCACTACTTTATCAGTATTTTAATGCACTGGCTGATTTGGTTGTCCTTAATCATTTTTTGACTGCTAACTTAAGTGTCTCATCATTTGGTAATCTACGACTAATTCTTGGCGTGGAGTCGTTATTTTGCCCAAAGAATTATCAGTTAATTCCTGAGTGTAGAAACATAAAGGCCTGTATATACGCAGCGATTGAAAAAAAATTAACTTCTTTATCAAGCATGCAAGTGTTAAATTTCTATCTTCACTATTTTTCAAATTCTCATCGTAAAAATACGTTATCAGATGCTTCGGAATTTCTTAGTCGAACTTGTAATTCAATCCTCTACCATGAGTACATAGTAACGATGGGTCGAGCTAATTTTATTTTTTCCATTAATACTGATGGTTTGTGTCATGCGTTATTTTTTCAGAACGGCTTGTTGAGTAAACCTGGGTTCACAAGTGCTAATTTATATACGGTTCGCGTTAACTACATCCGTTTTATTAATAAATGCTTACTTCATAATGATCAAAGTAATTCCTGGTTTTTCCGAGTGCTATTTTCAGATGTGTTTTTGAAATTATTTTTTAGATGTGTTATTTCAATTCCGTACTCTGACCAGTACGCATCGTTATTACAGGATTTTCTTGTCTCTATAAAAAGCAATCAACCAGCTCTAAATAGGTCATTAAGACACATATGTAACACGTCCTCATTTAATGATAACTGGGGTATAGCTTATGATAAGCATTCTCATAAGCACTTTAAAAGTATTGTTACAAAGGAACGTGTGTTACCTCGATTATATGATGGTGATCAATTAGATACAACGTCACCACAGCCATTACCAACTCAATCACCGTGAGGATACTAATTTATGAGATACAATTTTAGACAAGTGCTAACTAAAATGGATATGTTTTCAAAATCTGCTCCGTCTGTCATTATGAGTTCTGACTTGGGCTTCTATTACGATTATTTAATAGATTCATCTAACATTGAGACGGCTAGTGCTATAGATGATACAGTTGATTTCATTAAACCAGTTACCTTAATGTATGATCTCGTTTTGTCTAAGATAGATATAATAACTTTTCGTTATGGATCGCAATCAGTTGATAAAAAATCCTTTATACCTGATTTTCTATATCAGCTAATGCGCTCGGATTTTTTTGATCAAATTGATAAAGATAAAATTTTATTAAATTTTCTAGTTAAGCTTAAATCAGTTAATAATGATCATGCTAAAGTTGCCTACTTATACAAACAATATTTCAATTTGTTAAATGCTGGTTCAATTAATTCTTCTATACGTTTTAATATCATGTTTGATTGCTTTCAAAGCTTTATTAGCTATTCCAATCATTTATACGTTGATATTAGTGATGTTTCGTCTCCAATTTTGACTCTTTTACAGAGTGTGGGGGGCTCGGTTGATAGGCGAAGTCAAGATGATTTGCTTATAAATAATGAAACTCAGATCATTTTTATACTTACCCTTATGCAGTTTGTTTATCATGATTTGAAATCCACTAAAACCATAGCTGAGTGTGTCCGTTCGTTTTTATGTGATTATTTTGTTGCACAACCTCAACTTGGCGAATCTATTTCCTACAACAACAAGAGAGCAAATATATTTAAAGCGAATCTGATTGCTACTCTTCAGTGTTTTTTCTTTTCTGAAACTCATCAGTTATTTTCTTTGCAAAATCTGACAGCAATATCACTTTTTTGTGATGATTTGCAGGTCCGTTTTAACTCACTTCTTTCACCAGAATCAAATTCTGTTTCCACTATTGCTATTTCCAGTGTGTCTTCTAGTTCTTTGGGAGTGCCTGTTTCTCGCGCTCTTGCTGTAAGTCAAAATCCTCAAGTGACTCTTTCAGATTGGCAAATTCAATACAGTGATGCTCTTAAGACACTGTTTAGCTCGTTATCACGGCTTCATAATCAGGATGAAAAATACTGTTCGTTTATTTATTTCGTTAGTAAAACTAATTTTTTTGATTTTATTCTAACTAATATAAATTTTTCCGCATCAATCTTAACAGATTCACAGGTTTCCAGTTTCTTATATTCAACCTCTCAACGACTGCCATTTCTATTTTATACATCTTCAGCTCGCTT
Organism: uncultured Gammaproteobacteria bacterium; assembly: GCA_902581285.1. Classification (GTDB taxonomy): domain Bacteria; phylum Pseudomonadota; class Gammaproteobacteria; order Coxiellales; family Coxiellaceae; genus CACHNP01. The sequence goes on from CACHNP010000002.1 coordinate 4,897, forward strand.
GTTCCTATCTTTGGCTGGATCCCATTCTAATAAAGCAGAATTATTTAATACTTTGTCGATTTGTTTTGATGATTATTTAGAGGGTATCACAGATCAGGATTATCAACATTATGATGCTTTTTTTGTTAACCTTTTATTGCAGTTTACCACCTTAAACCACGCTGTCATTTCCGACTACTTCACCCATTCTGGATTATCATCAAATTCATTTTATATCGCCTTAGTTCCTTACATCATGTACTTGTCTCATGTTTCTGATCAGCTCGACAAAATTAATCATTCCGAACATAACCTGATACGAAACGGTCGTTTGGATTCGCTTCTTGGTTATCTTAAAACGAGTTGTACTTTTATTAGTAAATTAATATTCTCATATTTTAATTATAACGAAAGCGAGCTCTACGCTTTCTTGTTACGCGAACCGTCTTTTTCTAAATATGATAAAAGCTTAGTTCGCTCATTTACTCAGCGCATGAACACACTTGATATTACTGATCATGCTATTTTACAGATTAATTCTAAACTTGATAATATGAGAATAATATATTCATTCTATTCTGACCTTTCTTTTTCTCCTGGTATTGTTACTATTAATAAAGTTTCTGTGCAGCGGTTTTGTCAAATTTGTAATACTCCAGGTCTGCCTGAGTCGTATTATTTCTCTCACCATGCTGTGTCATTTATTTACAGTCTATCTTTATTTCTCACGCAAGCACTCACTCGAGATACACTAAGTGAATTTGAACAATCATGCTTGGGTACATTGAACAATATTATTCGTATTTACCATTTTTTAATGCAGCAACATTATTCAATCAATCATCACTTTCTACTGCCATGCAAGCTTAGTTTGAATTTTTATAATATGCTGTTATCAGCACCGTTCATGGCTCAATCTCAGTTAATTGAAATTAAACCTATTTTCAAATCTTTGCTTTATTACCTTTACTTTTCATCCTCTTCGACATTTTCTGATTCTCTCGCTAATCATTTGCCAAACGATGAATTCAAAAAGGTTATTGCTTCATTGTTGAGTGTTGTTTGCGATCCAATAAGTCTGAATGATTTGATGAAGGTCATGCATCGTCTTGTGGCACCAGAAAAGTTTATATCGCATCACCTTGATATTAATTTAGATCATAATGATTCTGGTTCAGAACAAAGCCGTGGCATTGATTCGCAAAGGCTTTTTCCTTTGGATGAGGTTCAGCTTATGCCGAATTCTTACTATGAGTGTCGTGAAGTCGTCACCTACAGCACGCCTGGGTTAGATTTTACCCTGTCAAATCAGAGGCTTAGGTCATAGCTTTAGTAATAATGATTATTCCCATTTTTTACTTGTCAATTGATCAGGTGAGTTGCTAATATACAGTCACACATACGTATTGTTAATTTAATTTTATTCCAGGTGGTAGGCGAATGATTGATTCTGGTAAATCATTGACTGTTAGGGTTGGTCATATTTTAATTGGGGGTGATGCTCCAGTCGTTGTTCAGTCTATGACAGACACTGACACTGCAAATGTATCTGCCACGGTCGATCAAATCGTATTGTTGGCCAAAGCGGGTTCTGAAATAGTTCGTATTACTGTTAATACCGAGCAGGCGGCTCAAGCAGTTCCGTTGATACGCGAGCAGCTTGATAGATTAGACTGCCCGGTACCGTTGGTCGGTGATTTTCATTATAACGGGCATACTTTACTGCGTGCTTATCCAGAATGCGCAAAAGCGTTAGCTAAATATCGAATCAATCCTGGTAACGTGGGCTTCGGAAAGAAAAAAGATGATCAGTTTAACCAAATGATTGCGGTCGCAATTGAGTATGACAAGCCGGTGCGAATTGGTGTCAATTGGGGAAGTTTGGATAAGGCTTTGGCAAAAAAAATGATGGATGATAATGCGTTGCTTGAAGAACCCCTGTCTTCTCAGCAGGTATTACAAAATGCGTTGGTTGAATCGGCGCTCTCGAGTGCGCGTGCGGCTGAAGCCCAAGGGCTGGCCAGTAATAAAATTGTTATTTCAGCCAAGGTGTCACGGGTGCCAGATTTGATTGCTGTCTATAAGGCTTTAAAGCAACAATGTTCTTATCCATTGCACTTGGGTTTGACAGAAGCTGGTATGGGAATGAAGGGGATCGTGTCATCCACGGCCGCAATTGGTACACTATTACAAGCTGGGATTGGTGATACCATACGTGTTTCATTAACGCCTGAGCCTGGTGCGCCTCGCGATAATGAAGTGAAAGTTGCTCAGCAAATCTTGCAATCTTTAGAGCTAAGGCACTTTACACCTCAAGTCACCTCTTGTCCTGGTTGTGGGCGTACAACCAGTGAATTTTTTCGTCATTTAACAAAAAACGTTGAGATTTTTTTAGGGAAAAAAATGCCATTATGGCGCAAACAGTATCCAGGTGTAGAAAATATGACTTTAGCTGTTATGGGTTGTATTGTTAATGGCCCAGGAGAAAGCAAGCATGCCAACATAGGAATTAGCTTGCCAGGGACGGGTGAGGCGCCTTCTGCCCCAGTGTTTATTGATGGTGTTAAGAAAGCAACCTTGAAGGGCGAAAACATTGCAGAGCAGTTTCTGTCAATGATTGAGCAGTACGTGGTGAAGACGTATTCTCCCATTGTCGAGGGTGTTGAAGCGGTTTCGGTTTAATATTTTTAACTTTTTTTAATAGTGACTTTTGGTAAGCTGTTCTGTTTATGCTTTCGAACCAGTGCTCTGTGAGCGGGCAGAATGAGATAAACTTGTTGTATATGCCCTTTGATGTCAAGAGAATTGCCACCAGTTCAGCGTGTATTTCTGCTAAGTAATCTTGTTTTTTGTAGGCGCCATTGTCTTTTAGATGAAGAATGTGTGAGAACAATCGCCGTTCGGATTGTGGGATGATTGAACACAGGTATGTAATCTCATTAAAAAAAGTGGTTATGCTTTTATTGAGTTTGTTACACGATTGGTTTGTGGTTGAAAATCCCTTCATCTCATTGATTAAATAACATTCCTGAATTACGTGTGCCAATTCATGCAGTAGGATGAATCGTTTCTTATGGCTATTCGCATTGATAAAGATCGTATTTCGATGAGTATTGTCAGTTAAGTTATGCAGTCTTGTCATCAATCCGTTTTCGCTATGACAAGCAATCAGACACTCACATACGATAGTCATTTTGAGGGCGTTTAAAAGCACGATAATGAATTTGATTTGACTTCTGTTCGAATGAGTCATCAGTGACTTTAGCATGTTGTAATAAATAGTTTGAGGGTGTTTAACGATCAAACCGTATTTGATTAACAATTTTCTCGTCATGTCGTTGGATAAAACTGATGTTGGTTTGGTTAGAAAGCTCAGTTTTGTTTGGTCTAAGCGTAAAATATGGGTCCTTAAGTCGTGTTTTTTGTTTATATTAGAAAATTCTTGGCAAACACCGCTGTAGAAAAATAGAGACAAAAGAGTGACGCATTCAAGATGAATTTCGCTAGATCGGTCCGTGTGATCTTCTCTCGTTAAAAGACAGTCAATGGTGTTTCTAAAAAGTGATTTTGTGTTAGGGGATTCGATCCAGTAGATCATCAGTCTATAAACGGGTACATTGGCTCTGTGGTTTTTACACAACAGTTGTAATCGCCTCAATTTTTGTACACTGAGAGATGCTATATGCTTGGTATCATTTTCAATCGAGGGGTTGACTTCATCAGAAAAAAACAAGTTGTAAAGTGAATGTAAGATTCTATTAATGTGATTTCTAAGTTGATTTTTACTGACGTGCACGTTTTGATCTGTACTGATGCTGAATTCTTTGAGGGGAGGCTTTTGGTATAGATAACACGCCAGTTTTATTCTTAATTGAAACAAGCGGTATCGGAGAATGTAGTTAGGCGTCATTGTTTGTATATCAGCGTAATTTGCACTGTAAATGGCTAGTAATAACACGGCTGGGTTGGTGTAACTTGAGGATTGTAGTGTGATAATCCAAAGTGGCGTTATCGCTTTGGAGATTTGCTGTGTGCTGAGCAATTGGTTTTCGTTTTTGATGAGTGTTTTACAGAGTAATGATGAGGGAATGGTTCTTGCTAGTAGTGCCTGTGCTAAATGGTCGCAATTAGTTTGGCTAAATATAGTAGGATTGTTGCAGCGATTTAAATTTAATTCCGCCGATTGTGATAATTCGCTGTACGTGACATAAAGTATTTCTGCCGTTAAATCAAGCCATTGTTGAGTAGATAGTGTCTCAATCTGGTTGTTTTTTAGATGCGAGACACAACGCTTGAAATTACTTTCTTGTCGAAGGATAGTGGTGTGTTGGTGCCATTGAATCGGCATGGGTTACCTCTTTTTTTACCGGATTCTATCACATTGTTGCTATATGTCCACTGATTCATCGCTGGATAGGTGTGCAATTGGCGTCTTCCATGGGTCTCCAGCATCCCGTTGCGTATTTTACACCCCTCTGTGTTTGGAAATTAAGTATTGCGCGGATGCAGTTGTCTTCCGAATTGACTGATGAACTGTTCGATATTTTGAGTTGCTGCAGATACTTATTAAATTCCGGCTTGATAAAATTCTTTATCGTCCTACACGCTCCACCATAATTTCTTTTTCTTAGAGCTTCTTCTGTTTTTGGGTCTATGTAATTAATTTGAGTGATTACATCTCCTACCTTTAAATTTGTTTTGGTATAATCTTCATCAATGGCAGTGACCATGTAATAGTATCCAGTATGATTAGGAGATAAACCAATACCAAAACCATTTTTACTTAGAGAGTATTTATAATTATTTAATTTTTTTTCTAACTGATGTAGCGAGTTCTTATCGATAAAATTGACTTTTATTAGAACTTTTCCATCACCTAACGTTCTCTCATCTTTTTTTATGCTACCGACGATGGTGTTATCGATAAGTGCGAATTGATATTGTGATTGTTGTTTCTCTATGCTTTTATGCATTTCTGGTGTGATATTAATAGTGATATCTGAATTGGTAAGTTCTTGGTATGTATCTTCGATTTTTTCTTTGTTCTGACAAATTATGTCATATAGGTCTAAAGACAGGTTTTCCTGTAATAAATCATTGCTAATTTTTTTATTCGCTTTCTGGATTTTGAATAAAGTGTTAGATACGCTTTGTGGACTCTTTAAAAAGTTCTTTCGTATTCCAAATAATGACAATTCGCTATTTTCATCAGAAGTGATTTCAAAAGTGGCTTGTTCAAGTATGTCGAGGCTATTATCGCGTAAAATAGAGTTCTTATTGATTAGAATGTTATTGATTTTTTTTGGATCTGATTCTATATTCCCTGTTAAGTACATCATTACATAGGATTCAGGAAGTTCCATGACGGGGAAAGTATTCACTTCATATAAATACCCATCATTATCTTGATAAATAATATTGATAGGCGAGAGCTTTTCGAATCTTCTCATTTCTTGTGGGCAGGTTTCTGAATTATCATAGTCTTGATTATTTTTCACAGATGGCTTCGTGCTTTGTTGTTCTATAACCGAGACATTAAATGAGCTGGATCTATTCAGTATCAGACCTTGTTTAATATCAATAGTAATGTACTCTTCTTGATTATTTATAAATCCGATGAGTTGATAATCTTCGTTGAAAATTGGCATCCCGTAGATATTTACTGCCTCACCACTAATAGTACTTCTTTCTGGCCTAATTTTGATGCTATCTGGACTCTTATGTGTAATATAAAATGGTAATGCTTTTATCTGGTTATTCTTGTTCAAGGCGATAACGTGAACCTTATCTTCTAAGTTAATTCCATTTGTTCGTCTTGGTGACGTATTGTTGTCATGCTCGTAATTCTGTTTCGTATCTATACCTACTTGGGATATTTCTTTTCCATAAGAAGCAAGAATATTATTTCCGTTTATGCGTGAGTGTATCACTTCATCAGCTTGATTTTTAATAATGACACTGTCGGCTATATTTTTATTGAGAACGAAAGGCGTATAAGCCAAAATGGTACTTGTACTATCAAGTACGCCGATTGAATTGATCTCAATCATACGAGTATCACAATCATCGCCGTTATGACCATCATCGCCATTATAATCACAATACTTGGTTTTGATATCAGACTGAATTTTGACTAAATGTGATTCGATTTTACTAAGATCAAATGCAATGACACTGTTTGTGCATAGAGTCACAATAAGCGCAATAACGTATTTCATGGTATGCTCCCTGTTTCATACCAGGGAATATAGGATAAATTATTTTTTTTTCAACTGTTATTAAAAATAATAAGCATTTTAATAAAAATAGAAATTACCATAGTTATCAGCTATTTATCTATAAAATAACGCTTTTTAGGTTGGGGGTGTTTTTTTTATTACTAATTATTAGTTTTGTTCTGTTTCAGTGCCTCGTTCAATGCAGGTTGATTTAGTTTAAAATTTCGTTGGCGAAGTTCATCAGTTATGTTGTCAAGGTTACTTGCGCAAATATAATAACTGTTTGGCTTAAGGCACAATGTTGATATACAAAAACGGTGGAGCGCTAAGGACTGAGTTACATTATGGATAAGTTCTTTTGTTTTCATTATTTCTTTAAGCGTGACTTTATCGTCTTTTAAGGTGCTAATTATCTCACCTTGTTTTGCGAGTTCATCAACAGCAGTTTTGAGTGACAAGCGTTTTCGGTTTGTAGATGGAAAAAGTCGGAGTTGATTCGATACGATGATAGTTGACTGGTGAATGACGTCTTGAATGAGTGTTTTGTTCGATCTTTCGCCTCCTGTCGTATCATTCAATAATGCCTGTTTGCTGCTTTTGCGCTCAGAATGACTCTTTTCTTCATCAATCTCACTCGATTGTTTGTGTAAACTAATGATATTCTTCAACCTCATTAGTACCGGGGAATAATGTGCGTGAGTTTTTGATTGGAGTGCGCCAGATTTAACTTTTAGCATGTTACTAAGCATTGTCAGTAAATGTTTTATTCGACGATCCGGTATATTAGTTTTACTTAACTGAATTTCAATTAGTGACAAGTGCATGGCGAGCTGTTGTTTCTTTTTTCGATTACTAACACGTGTTATGGATTGTTCAGTAATGTACTTGATATGGTTTAATAGTGTTCTGTTGTTCACTGCTATTAGCTCCATTGAGACTTTATTTGCAGATGGTGCTAAAAATGTGGTGGAATTGATGGGGTTGTCGCTGTATTGACCAAATTGCTCGAACCTATTTCGCTCTGATGGTTGTATTATGTGGAGTTCATTAACTGATTCTAGGTTGTATGCAGGCGTGCCTTTCATGCCGGAGTATAAGTCTAATAGTGTCACCAAGTTATTTGGTGTTATATTGGTGCTTGCCATTATCACGCCCTGGGCTTCTTGAAGTGGCGCGTAGTTTTGTTGTTTTTCTTCAGTAATGGTGTCTGCAGGTGGTGCTTCACCAACTGCGCTGTCTAAATAATTCAAAATGAGTTGATTCGTATTTTTCGCTAATATTTGCTGAAATTCATGTTGGGATCGCCACACCGCATGTTCAAATGAGAGTGTTGAATCTGTGAATTTATTGCTGCTTTGAAATGCAATTGGAACCAATGCACTTTTGTATGCATCGATGTATGAATCAAGCTTATCCAATTCATTAAAATCAACAAGATCGATTGACTCAAATAGATGTCGAAGGGAGCTGATGCTTTTATGTCGTGGAATTTCTTTGTCGTTCGGTCTTGTCAACAACTGAATTCCGTCTAATAGCCGATTTGCTATGGTATCATTAGGATCAATGATTCTATCAAACGCCCATTGACTCATTGCGTCATTAAGTATCTCATATGCCCTCTTGGCTTTAATATCACCCGTGGGCCGGTTCGGGTATTTTGTCTGTGGAGTTAATGAGTTGAGCTTTACGGTGTGTAAGAAAAAAAGGTCGCGGTATGATACAACGATTTTTAGATTATCAGCTAAATATTTTTTTATCTGATGAAGTACACTTAGCATGAAGATATCATTATTTCCTGTGGTAGCCACAAGATTACCTAGAAGGGTGATTTGACACGGTTTGACTTGAATTTTGCTAATGCACTTTTCCCATTGAATGAAAAAATTTCTGTTTAGATTTACTTGGTCTTCTTCGTATAATAATTCGGCTCGTTTGATGCATTCGTTAGGATGCTGTGACATTATGAGCTGATGCGAATTTAGTGTTCTAAGTAAGGTGCAGGGGTTGCCTTGTATGTCTCCGATTACAATGCTGGGTATTATGCTTTGAGGCATCAGTGATCTCCTTGTCTTAGTGTCGTTATCGCATAGTCGCTTATCTTCAGTATAACCATGAGTTTTTATATTTGCCAAGAAACGGCTGATTTTGACGGTTCATGATTTTGAGAGATTAAATTATTATTTTGAATTACGGGTTTTGATTATATTTATAGCTATGATGTGATTCTTTTTCTAGAGACAGTATCATTGATTTGAATAAATCGAAACTGATCTTGTTGAAATCGTGTCCAAAAAAACGCATGATGACAGCTTGGTCTTCGTTCGAGAACGTATGATTTGATTCAATTCTCTCAATGAGTGTGGTGCGAATAGACTCATTATCATTCTTTTTGATCATTTTTAGGAGGGAGCGTTTCCAGTATGGCTGTGATGAAAAGAATGCTAGGCATGACCTCTTCTTTCCAATTAAGGTGAGAAGGTTTTCACAATGTGCGCACGTATTTTCTTGTTTTGTAATTATGGTTTGATATTTCATTAGTAAATCCCTACTGACACTATTCGTATGGCGCAGTAATGATCCTGATTCGATGATTGACTTTATTTGTTTTTCGTTTAGCTTATCGATTATGCTTTGGTTGTTACGTTTTCCTCTTTTCCAGTAGTGACTTGTTATTGAATAAGATGTGGAATCATTATGTAGTAATGTTTGGAGGAGGGTGGTTAAGTGCTTATTGCTTACCTGGTTAGCGTGGTAGCTTATGTCAAAGTTCGGTTTAAGTTTAATGATGAGTATACAAATTAAGTTATGAAATTGTTCCCGTTCATGCTCTTCCTGTTGGGGGTTATCATGATTGATGGGTGTTAAGTTAAGTCGCTGGTATTCCTGTATTAAAAATACAAGCACGCTGCTATAGGTTGCCTCATTAAAGTTTGCTATGTCTTTGGCTAGTTTATAATACGACACTTGGTTGCTTGTAATGTCATTAAAGAAATCCAGCGTGGTATATTCTTTTAATTCGCTTTTTGTTTTTTCACAACTGGAGTGATATATGACGGGTAGTCGAATATTGGATTCATGCTCAAGTGCATGTGACGACAAGAAAGCTATTATTCGGTCATTAGCGTTTCCTTCGTCGGTTATGCAAATTCCGATCGGGCTGGAAGTGGGTAGAAAAAAAATCTCATTAAACTCAAGACGGGTTTCTTTGTCGCCATTTTGCCTGAGTTTAGTTAATGCCTGATTAATTCTTCTCAAGTCAGTAATGCTGGTTTTCGTTGCTACTGTATGATAATTAAAATTAGGACTGATGTCTTCGATTTTCTTTCTTAGTTGAGTGAACTCTTTTAAGAGTTTGTATCTATGAGACGAAATGGTTTTATTTGTGTTTCGTATCGAGGTCTGGTAGTGTGCGCTCGGAAAAAAGTGCGTGTCTCGTGATTTTGGTTTATTCTTTCTGCTAAAATTGTAATCTGTTTTTGCATAAAACCCATGAGGGAAACAATATCCCGTTTTGTTTGGTTGGATTTGTTGTTCTTTGAAATCGAAAATCATGGCTATTTTCTTTGCGCGGGTGTTTTTCCTTCCTGAATACAATGGTGGACGTCTTTGTCTGTAGTAGTTTATGCCTGTAAGATCTGTGGTTGCAAGTGTGGTGCTTAGATACGTTTTACTCTCAATTTTTTGATTGATTTTGTGATAGGCATGATGTGGCAAAGTTTCAGTAAAGCGAAGTAACGCATTGCCAGTGGCGATGACTTGTTTTGTTTTTTTTACGCGACTTTCTTTAATTGACAACGCTTCGAACTCCCTTCGGGTTTCATTGTCATCATGTTTTGTATCTAGTAGATTCATGCTTTTTTATTTGTTTTAATTCAAATTTGTGATCTGTATTTTTAACACCTTTATAGCTTATTTCACGGATTATGTTTAATTATTTTCATACTATTTTACAAATTTAATATTTTTTTAATGTTTTTGCTGGGTCGTTGTGTTGCATTCAGCCTTATATGCCTTTCTCGACGTAGTGTTACTTTTTCTTCAAGGGTAACTCATATTCTAGTTGCTAGTACAGCCGCCCAGTATAATATTGATCAAGACTTTCTAGCTCCTTTTCTAATCGTTCTAATTCGGGCTCGCACACCTTTAGGCTGTTAGGTTTGTAGAATTGTGTTAATACAGTGCCAAGGTGTTTTCCTAATACTTGTTTGGTGTCGCTAATTATGCTGTGTATTTTCTCCTTTCTAATCGGATTGTTATTGTATTCAAAGTTAATCTGCATGTTGTGTATTTCTATCGCTAGCATGCCCATTTCTTCATGCTTTTCACTTTTTTTAGGTTGCACGCTTTGTTGGTGCAGGACTAGGCATTGTAGCCTATCTACTATTTCATTTAATTTGTTCTTATAAGATTGTCTATGATTTGATGACATTCTTGTTTGTGTTGGTTTTAACTCAGTCTCCATTGCAAGATGGTAGGTCTCAATCGCTGCTTTATAGCTTGGTGATTTCAAGCAAAATAAATTATCCAGACTGATGGCTCTCATAACATTGCCAGCCAGTGCTGTGAAATCTTTTTCTACTAACTGCTTCAAGTTGTGCTTCTCTAGCATGGCTAGTTTGTATATTTCCAACCTCAGCTGTTGCTTGGTTTTTTTGTTGTTGGTTCTTAGTAGTGCTTGAGTTAGTGAGTCGAAGAGGTGTTTGATGAAGATCTTTTGACTTTTGTACTGATCTGACATAGGTGTTCCTTCAGTTATCTGTTTGATTTTTTCAAATTATCATATCTGGTTATAGCAATCCATTAAGCTTTCCTTAAATTAGCTTTTTTTCTATTTTGATCGTGGTGGCGTGAAGGTAAGCTTCTTATTATTTTTTTTTCGTCAAGTGAGTCATTTATATAACTGTTCCCTGTTAGGGACTGGCTTTGCTGAAGTACACACTGGCGAGTTGTTGACACTAACATGTTGATGGGTGATAATAGCAGCTCTGACCGGAGGTGCCTGTTTGGCTGAGAGAGCGTTGTCTCAACTCCTTGAACCTGATCTGGATGATGCCAGCGGAGGAAGTGTCGTGATCGCACTAGGTAATTTTTGTCTCAATATCTCGTTGTTACTGTATTTGTTTTTTTATATTCCTCAACTCTATCATAATTTTCGGTATCGCTACTTTAATAACCTGAGTTTGGGTTTTCACACTTTGTTTTTGTTGGCTGCACTGGCCGATATGGTATACGGTTTCGGTCGCATCACACAGTGGCAATACCGATTGATTAGTATTGTTACTCTGATTTGTATCATGATTCAACACGTGCAGCTATTGATTTATCGACGTCAATCATATTTAGATCGTGTTATTATTTCATTGCTTACATTAATTATTTTTTTCTTTCTAGCTTTTGCGATAATGATTTTTATTGACCCAACGAAACATGCTTTCTTGATTCTCTGTATGGGCTGGGTTGAACGAGTGGGGTATTCGTTCTATACGATCCCACAATTTTTTAAAGGCGTAAGGGATCAGTGTCTCAATTCAATGAGTGTTATTTTCCTCTGGATTGCTGTTGCTACTTCCTTTTGTGACACTGTGTCTGCCTGGTGTTTAAGCTGGGGGCCATCAAGTCTTTATGGTGCGCCGATTACGTTTGTTCTGACGTCCATTCTTTTGTCTCAGTATTATTATCTCACAGGTAAATCCGTTATTCAGAGTAGGGAGTGTCTAAATGAATGATTGGTTAATCGTTGCAAACGGAGCTCCCGTGTCAAGTGATTGTTTGGTTCAATGGGGTGAAAATCGCTCTGTCTGTGCTTGTGATGGCGCTTATTCTGGCCTTAAACAACAAAACATTGTGGTGGATATGTTAATCGGTGATTTTGATTCAGTTGATACGGGAGACTTAAGTCATTGTCGTCACTCACCTGGGATTGAATGTCACAAGTTGCCTGATCAGGCAAAAACAGATTTGGAAAAAGCGATTGAGTTCCTTGATGACCGTGGGGCAACCAGTATTGTCGTGGTTCAAGCAACGGGTTATCGTGTCGACCACACATTATATAACATTCGTTTGTTACGTCGTTTTTATCGGCAATCTCGCCCCTTTGTGTTGGTGAATGACCACGAGCGAATCTCTTTTCATCGTGATTGTGACATTAGACTCGTGGGCATGTCTGGTCAGCGTGTTTCTATCTTGGCAATGGATACAGCAATGATTTCTACTCAAGGTTTGCTCTTTGATATGACGCAATGCAACTTAGGAGGTGACTACAAAGACAGTGTTTCAAACTCATTGTCACAATCGCAAGCTGTTTTATCTATTTGCGGTGAGGTGGTCTTGGTTATTGATAGCGCCATTAACCTGGTTTAACCTTGTTGTGTTTTCAAAATGCCTACCAACGCGTTCAATTATATTATTAGACTTAACGCTTTATGCTTACACTGAATTACGCATTTGTGAACATACACCGTTTGTGAAACTGTGTTGATGTAGTTTTCTGTTCGCGCACAATCTTTGTGTGGCATACCACAGGGCGACAGCCAAACCAATGACCACTATGGCTGATAATCCGACGCTGATTCCAAGTGCGAGTCCAGCGACAAGAGCGCTTTTTGCACCAATTATTATTCCAGGCGCAGAAAATAGACCATGCTTTGCTAATAGCACACTTCCGGCCGACTTAACCGTGCCACCAATGACGCTACCAGTTGATGCTCCTGTAAACAGTGACGCAGTAGACGAGTATTGCAATACGCGCTTAGCTTTATGTTGAGCTGTTTTTTTTTGGTGACTGATTGTTATTTTTGTGCTGGCTAGTTTAGTGTTATCCACATTCATAAATTTTTGGGCAGATTGTAAATTGAGTGAGTTATCACGTTTTATGAAGGGCTCTATTCGATTGAACGCGTGTTTATTGTCAATTTCTTTTTCAATTAGTTTTAACACTTGATTTGGTTCTGTGATTGTTTCATTTGGTTCGATGCCACGATCTGAGTAGTTATTGATGAACAATACTTGCTTCTTTTGGGCTGACGCTTGATTTAGGTTCTTTGTAATGGTTAATGCCCAGCTTTGATTTATGAGTGAAAAATGAAAAGAGAGACCGGACAAAACTCGTTCGTTATTCAGATAGCAGAAATCAAAATTCTGTCTGCATAAATTTCTTATTTTCCGTGCTATTCTATCAGAGTCGCGGCAGGTTAGGGCTGAATCCATTTTTTCAACTAGGGTCATTAATTTCCTGTTAGTTAGGGTTGCGGTTACAATATTCCTGCCGGTTAAGTCACCTTGCAAATAGTCAGATGTATTAATTTTAAAGCTCGATATGTTCTCAGTCAGATCTCGCTGTGAATTCTGGTTATATAAAAACAAGGTTCGTGGAATGTCTTTATCTATACAATCAACACCTGAATTACCGCGATTATTTTTTTGTGCAATAAAGCCCAGTCGACGCAGTAGGTCGGCAGCTGGCCCATTGTTGTATATAATATTCACGTTATTGGTCATGGTGAGTCGCTCTAGTTGTGTTTCGTATCTTGGTTACTTGTATTTACTGTTGCTATTATCATCTACATTGATTTCAGGAATATGATTGCTTCTCAACTTTGTGTTTAATTGTTGTTACAAAATGACTTCATTGTGATTATAAACCCATGTATTATACTGATTTTATTCACTGGTTTTGTATTGATGTCATTTAATCTTTATTTAATGATTGGTGTCTTATTAGGCTTCACTGCGACTCTTAGATGACGATTTTAGTAGGGAATTTTGCTATGTTTGACTGTTTTTTTCGCTCGGATCAAGCCAGGCTTCGCCAAGATGCTGCACCGGAGCATCGAGTTTTAAGTTCTACACGCACCGAGTCCCTTCTTGCGCGCTTGCAACGTGATAAGTTATTGAAATGCTGTATTTATGATGCGCTTTGCTTTGATATTATCCACACCAATTATCAGATTATTGCATTTCTTGTGGCTCCTCATGTGCTTCCTGATGACATTTACCTGACATGCTGTCAACAGTGGTGTGTTTTCTTAACAGCCGTGAATGTCATGACAGCAATAATGCATGGGGTTGTTTCGTTTTTACTAAAGAATAAGCACTCAGTGTCAGCAGACTTTAGTTCCTCTCCTCTGCCAATTTATGCGAGAAAATACCCCTTTTGTTATCTGGGTATGGTTGATGTCATGGTGCTATCTTGCATTGCTGTATTGGTTGGGTTAATGACGCTTGCGTTTAGTCTGGCTCGGGATAATTCTGCACCGTCTATTCTGTTTGCAGTGAATTATACACTGGATCTTTCCTTAGCATTGCTTTATTTTAGCTCCAAAAAGTGCTGGTTATCTGCAAAAATGCGGGTGGAGCTGTTGCAACCAGTGGATAATGACGAAGGTCACCATCCGTTAAGATTGGCATAGCTTTGTTGTAGATAATGTATTGAGAGTTTTTTACTGGGTGACGAAATAATTCCTTTGAATTTTGAGTGGATTAGGATAGCATGGGTGCAAATTAACCGAGTAGAATTGTGCCATGCCAAGGAAAAAGAAAAAAAAATCCAAAAAAAAACTCAGCTCACCATGAAGCTGCGTCTAGTGTTAAGGTCCTAAATGATGAATTGATGAAATGCCTCGAACGTTCAACTGATTCGACTGTTGCTGTCAAACCAAGTGACGTGTCGAAATCTGTCGCTGTTAAAACTGGTAAGCCAGGTGAAACTGAAGTTAAACACGCATCGGATTATGAAGGGCTCCTCAAACAGGTTGCTTTATTGTCTTCAGAGCTTCAAAAAGCCGTTCGTATAAGTAAAAATAATCAAAAGAAAGTTAAGCAATTAACGAGTGAGTTCAAAGGTCTCACTAAAGTCAATAAAGAGTTAACTCAAGCTTTGCGTGCATCAGAAAAAAAGGCAGATTCGAAAAAAATTGATGCGCTGGAACGGGCCAATAAAGATCTGACTCAATCCATGCATGAATCGGAGCAGCACAGAAATCATATCATGACTAAGTTTGATCAGAGTCAGATTAAACTGGCCACCTGTCAGTCTTTATATGATGAGTCTCAAGCAAAATATCATGAAGCCAAAAAAGAGTGTGCTCGAATGTCTTATCGTGTCATTCAAATGAATTCGCTTCTTGATTTTTTTATGACGCCCATTGCCGCTTATATTGCTCCAATTGAAGTTGATCATCTAGCTCGAGGTTGGTCATTCACTGAAATTAATAAATACCACCGCAAGGAATTGATAACGCCAGATGTCTTATTAGCTTTGACGAGCTTGATAAAAAACGCACTGTTTCGGTTTAGTGTTTATTTGTATGGTTCAGCTTTACCGTATTCACCTTACCAAAGTGTGTGTCCGAGCGATATTGATTTAGCAGTGTTATTTGATCCGAGTGAATCATTGGAAGATGCTTTTACTTATTTTTTGAATTTGATTCAATTATTCTTTAAAGATGAGGATGTGAGGGTTATCCCTAGAATTAAATTCTCTCAAGTTCAGTTACACTTCTCGTCTGGTTCGATTGACTTTACCATTTATAATAAAACGTTGAAACAGGTGATGCGTCTTTCTCCTTTTAATGATGTTTTTTGTCGTGTTTTGTTCGATGCGAATTGCGGTCAGGTTGTCTTGGGGGGGCGATGGGATTGGGGTTGCGCTTTGCAAAAAACGAGCTTGGCGACACCGGTGATAGGTGTGGTTAATAAGGACTGGTTTAAGAAAACAGCGCAAAATCCGGATAAGTCAAATTTTAAAAATATTGTTTTTATAATAAAAAAATTATCTCGAGCTTATGCTTCTGGTTTTCTCTTTAAAGACGAAGTGTTTTCTTGTTTGGGTATGATGCTTGAAAATATGCGACTTCCTCGTGAAGAGTCTGATAGGGAGTTTTTTCTTAAAATGTTACGTCTAAACGCGCTAGTGTCACCCCCGGCAAATCCTCAGACCCGATCGAGCGTGCCAGCGGTAACATTGCTAAATTCACTTGTGCAGCAGTATTTAAGTTTTCTATCACACGTTGATCAGCAGGGTGAGCGTCTTTATTCAATATCCCCGCAAGTTGGGTTTTTTAAATCGCATATAAGTGTGAGTTCGAATGCTTTAGTGGTTAGTAAAGCCACCTATGCTGCGGCGGCTAGACGTTGATTAATTGATATTTGTTATGAATTGCGTTTTTAGTATCATCTTTGCTGCGATTGGATTTTTTTAACCTAGAACGCCGTGCCAGCCGACGAACGTAAAGAACACTGAGCCAATTATGGCATGTGAAATAATGACGCCAATCAATCTTCTTTCGTTTATTTCGTATAAAATAGACCATAAAAGGCTGGGTATATTGATTAATAAAGCGATTACATCATTTGGAAAGTGTCAGTGTGTGCAGCAAAATATCATGGTAACAATGAGTATTGCTCTTATTCTTTCGTATAAGTTATTTGCTAGGGTCATGGTTATTCCCTGAATAACGCCTCTTGAAGTAAACTCTTGCACAGCGGTAAAGGCGGTGTAAAACAAAACCATAATGACTGAATGAGAGATGGGGCTTTTTTTGGCGGGAAAATCAAATACGTGCATTTGGGTGTTGTTTGTTAGCTTGATGTAGATTAGTTTTGATATTAATAATGCAATTAGAAAGCCAATTGTAAGTATCAACGTTATTTTAATGTCTTTGCGCCAATGGTTGAGTGTGATTCCTTTGAATGACAGAGGGAAGTGAGATCTGTAAATCATGATTACGTACACTAGAGTATAAGTAAGGAGTATGATATTAGATGTTAGTATTCTGGAGTACGGTCTATCAAGAAAAGAAGACACTGAGTGAGAGGTGATTGAAATAAAAATAAGTAGTAATAAGGTCAAGAACACGGTCGCGAAAAAGAAATTCATGGCAGTGGCTGTGTTTAACTTTGCTTTTACTAGCATATGGTTGGTTTGAGTGAGGATTGATGTGAAGTTAGATAAGGAGTTATTTTGGAATGATTGAAATTCCAATTCGTGTTTTTTTTCAGTGTCTTTTTCTACTTTATTGAAGTATCTTGGTTTTAATTTCTTTCGGAATGGTGCCTTTAAACATATTTTTTAGACAATTATTTACCCAGTTATTTTCGGTTGTCAATTATTGTCTCTTTTCCTGCTGTTCATCATAATACTATACCATTTGAAACACTAATATAAAGCAGTGGTAATAAGATCCGGATCCGTTTTTTTCATTTTATCTTATTTATGTGCTACCGGCTTTAAATTATGGTTACACTCTTTGTCTAAGTGACGCTGCCCTATTACAAATAGAGACACAAGCACTAGGCACACTGCAAGCATAATCGCAATAAATATAATCATAGGCGTAAAACTGGTTGAGCCCAATATGCAGACGCACATGGTCGCGCAAAACATATTAATAAAAGACATAATGCTGGCAGAGGCACCTTTGTCTGCGATAGCGTTGGTTGCCATATAGCTGGCGGATGCATACAATAAACCGCTACTAAAATTACACAGTCCTGACATTAAAAAAAACGAAGATGGGTCGAATTGTTTATGTTGTAAAGCTAGGCAGAACATAGTTAGGCTGATGAGCATGCCTATCAATCCGAGTTTGCACGTATTATAGCATCCCAGCTTTGGGGTTGCACGAGATCCTATTATAACGCTTAAAAGCATCCCAGCTGTGTTTATACTGTTCCAGTACCCAAAACCACTTGAGGTCATTTTTAAACTAAGCTGGCTATATAAAGGAGCTGCAAAATTGTATCCATAAGTGAACATCGATGAAAAACCGACTGTTAGCGAGAATATAATTAACCGTTTGCTAGTGCATGCATGCTTTAAGGATAAGATACTTTTCTTGATGGGCTGATTTTCGTGTTTTATTTTTTCCGCAGGTAAATATTTTATTAGGTAGAGTAGAATAGTTGCGTGTACTAACAGTGCGAAGAAACAATTTTGCCAGTGTCCGTGCTCGGTTACGATCCCCCCAATAGCAATTGCAATGCCAATGCCTAATGTAAATGATATTAACGTGTATGAAAACGCTGTTTTTGCTTGTTTTTTAGGGAGTGTTTCGTTTAGAAGAATAAAGGTGCATGCTAGGCCAGATGCTGAACCTAAGCCGGTGATGAATCTTCCTACGAGAATGCCGCTATAGTTCATTTGATAGGAATAAAAAAGACAGATTATTATACCAATAATATAGATGCCTATTCCGATTTTTAATGCTTGAATTCTCCCTAGGGTATTTGCTAGCGGGCCATAAATAAGCTGACCTAATGCATAACTGACTAAAAAAATTGAAATAACCCACTCTAAGGAGTCGTTTGATAAGCGAAATGCTTGTTGGATTGTAGGCAATGCTGGTGTTATCACAGCAGCCGCAACGGAAGCTAGAGAAATATAACTTAATAGCAGTATTAATTTTATTTGTTTTAGTTTTTCCATTTGTTGACTAATGCAGTGTGCCTAATTTTTATTCTACGTTGTGCTGCTAGAACATACAACAAAGTTTTATTTTGGTGTGAATTAGTGTCAGTTAAAGTTTTTTTTAGGTATTATTTTATTGATAATCTGCGTGCTATGCTGTTTTGATATTCGCTTTAACAGAGAGGCTTTTAGTTTTTTTTATTCAGTCGGATTGTTTGAAAATTCTTATTTGTTTTGACATGTTTGTTCGCCGTATTGTCGCTCTCGACCTAATTGTGTTCAGAACAGCGGTTAGAAATGACTAACTGTTATTTTTCGAATGGCTTTTTTTTAAGATTCAATTTCATTTGCATTGAAATGGTTTAAACTGTCTGGGTTGATTAATGCAAGCTGGTTATCGATTGGTAATTTAAGTAATTTTTTTCTGACTGTCGATTCGGCAAGTTTGCCACTCAATGTGCGTGGTAATTCCGGTACCGCTATAATTTGGTGAGGAACGTGATGCGTTGATGTGCCGTTTTTTATTTGATGCTTGATTTCAGTAGAGAGTCGCTCTGTTAGGCTCTTCTGCTCTTTGAGGACGACAAATAAGATAATTCTTTCATCTTCTGCTATAGGGTAACCAACCGCTATTGATTCGAGCACGTCGTTTATCTTGTCTACTTGGCGGTATATTTCAGCAGTCCCAATCCGCACACCACCAGGGTTAAGAGTGCTGTCTGATCGCCCGTAAATTATTAAACCACCGCTTGGTTGAATGCTGGCATAATCACGGTGAGCCCAAATATTTTCATAATAACTGAAATAGGTTTTTTTATATTTTGTTTGGTTTAAATCATTGTAAAATCCCAGAGGCATTGATGGGAAGGCTTGTGTGCATACTAATTCTCCTTTTTGGTTAATGACAGGTTGGCCCGATTGATCGTAAACCTCAACCGCCATGCCAAGGCCCTTGCACTGGATTTCGCCGCGTAATACCGGGCTGAGCGGGTTTCCAAGTGCAAAGCAGGAGACGATATCAGTACCACCTGATATTGAGTTTAAGCAGACATCGCTTTTGACTTGTTGGTATATATAGTCAAATGATTTTGGTAAAAGAGGTGAGCCAGTTGAGAGCACCGTTTTTAATGTGGTTAAATCATAGAATTTTTTTGGTTCGCACATGTTCTTTTGGCATAACTCGATGTATTTTGCACTGACTCCAAAATGCGTAATCTGATGCTCATCTATCAGTGAGAATAGTTGATCGGTGTGCTTGTAGGTGGGGCAGCCGTCAAATAATACCAATGTTGCCTCACTTGCAAGTGCGCTTATCAGCCAGTTCCACATCATCCATCCGGTGGTAGTGTAAAAAAATACGCGATCATGTGGTTTTATATCACAGTGTAGTTGGTGTTCTTTAATGTGTTGTAGTAGTGTTCCGCCAGCACCATGAATGATGCATTTGGGTTTTCCTGTTGTGCCTGATGAAAATAATATCATCAGCGGATGATTAAATGGCAGAGGCTCAAACGCGAGTGGTAACCGGCTTTTAGGAATATCTTGGTATCGGATGGAATTCTTATAGCTGGATTCAATGCTTGTTTTACTTCTTTCCGTCAGAATGATGGTGCTTGTTGGGTTTAGCTTTTTTTTGAATTAATTGTATTTTATCGCTATGGTCGTGCACTTTTCCTTTGTATTGGTGTTTGTCCGTTATGATAATGTGGGATGGGCTAATCTGGGATAAGCGATCCAGGATGTTATCCGATCCAAAATCAGGAGAGCAACACGACCAAACGGCTCCAATGCTCGAGCATGCTAGCATGGCGATTATGGCGAAACGATTGTTGGGTAGTACGGCTGCGATTCTGTCTCCGGGCTTAACACCATGTTGGCGCCAATGTTGAGATAGGCGATTGACTTCGGTTTTTAGTGCTGATAGCGAGATTGTTTCTGATTCACCTTGTTCATTAATTTCGATTAGTGCTAGTGTGTTGTCTCTGTTATGTAAAAGATTTTCAGCATAATTGAGCTTGCTACCCACAAACCATTTGCAGTCGACAATATGCTTTGCATTTTGCAATATTGTGCTTGCTGGTTGTTGGTGTATAACACAACTAAATTGCCACACGCTACCCCAAAACTCAGAAGGCTGATATATTGACCATTTGTGTAGCTTTTCATAGCTGTTGATGTTGAGTGACTTGGTTTTGTTAACGAAGTTGATGAATTGACTGATGAGTGATTGCTTTTTTCGTTCTTTGGGTGGTGTCCATAATGGCTGGTTGCTCATGCTTCTGTCCTTGCATCCTAATGCAGAATCATTATACTTTAAGTATGTGATTATTGATAGGGATGAAGAATGAGTAAAGCGTTGTATAAAATTTCTGGTTTGTTGCATAAGTCTAAAACATCATCTTTCGCTTTAAGGAAATTAAATTTTCTTATGCGTGTTGGCGTTCCATTTAATCGTCCTCATCGGCTGTTTGTGCGTCAAGTTGCTGAGAACTCGATTGAGTGCAGCATGCCTTATGCTAAGCGTAATTTTAATCACTTGAATGGCATGCATGCTTGCGCTATCGCGACTCTTGGTGAGTATTGTTCCGGGTTGTCTCTTTTATTGTATTTCAAACCAGAATTGTATCGATTGATCATGAAAAAAATTGAAGTGAGTTATCACTATCAAGGTAGGTCTAATTTGCACTCAAAATGCCAAGTGAATCCCAGTGATTGTGAAAACTTATTGCGGCAACTGAGTGGAGTTGACACGGCCAGCCAAGATATGTCAACTGAAATTTATGACACTGATAATAACCATATTGCGACAGTTTGTACCACCTGGCAAGTTAAGCCTTGGTCTAAGGTAAGGCTAAAAAAGAATTAGGCAATTTTTCCTTCGCTGCAATGTGCTAACAATTTTTTAGCTGTGTAGCTACTGAATCCTTTTGCGCGTGATATCAGACCTGAGAACACGTTTTGTTCTTTGGTTCCTGTGGCGACAGATGATTTGCAGTGGTTGAAGGCCGTGGCTAAAGCGTTACAGTGGGACTGAATTTCTTGTTTGACTAGAAGTGTTAGTTGTTGATCATCGAGGTAGTTAATAGCCGCCATCTCAGTCTTTTTTGCGATGATATGGCGTAACTGTTTAGACTCGGTCAATTGATGGAACGTGTGAATGAGTAGGCCGATTTTTTCTCTAGTTTTATTTTCTGTTTCACTAAGTCGGGATCTTAAATAAGCATTGACCATTTTTTGATAGGTGTTTTCATTACGTTGTTGCAAGCCGTAAAGAATAGGGAAGCAGTGGCTAAGCAAAGTTGCAAGCGGCATTTTAGGATCGAGCTTCATGTTCTTTGGGAGGTGGTTCGAAATGAATTTCACGTCTTTGAACTTGGTGCGTAAGAAGCGAAGGAACTCATCTGTGATTTCGTTGACCAAGCTGCTGAATGTGGTGAGCATGTTGTCAGTGTGCAATGGCAGTTGGAGGCGTTTTGCGCCTGAATGGAGTGATGGGTTGGCGCTGACAAAGTCAAAACCGCTTCGGTATTTAGAGCTCATTTTTTTTACCTTACATAATTAATCTTAAAGTTTAGTTGTTTCTTGGTTCTGTGTTCTTAAAATTAAGAACAGTTTAAACAAAAAACAAAGTTGTCACTGTTATGATACGCATTTTTTTCTTTTTGACAAGGTTACTTAGCTTAAAATAGAAAAAAAAAAACCAAAATCTTGTGTCTTTTTTGACGTTTAATTTTTAGTTAATAATTTATCCCTTATATTGGTTGCTTGATGGCATGACAAGATTAGGTTTTTAATTATGTTGATTATTAAATTCTTAAATGGTATCTTTTGACGTCGATAATCAGCACCCGGTGTGATTGTCAAAAATTCGGTTTTGGGGCGGGTAGCTCAGCTGGTTAGAGCGCCACGTTGACATCGTGGAGGTCGGAGGTTCGAGTCCTCTTCCGCCCACCATTTTTTTTTGGATTATTTATGCCTGTAGTTTCATTACCTGACGGCTCATGTAAAGAGTTCGATCAAAGTGTCACTGTTTTTCAAGTGGCAGAGTCCATTGGTGCTGGCCTAGCTAAAGCCGCTGTGGCTGGGCGTCTTGATGGTGATCGTTTGGTTGATACCAATTATGAAATACGCGATGACGTTTCACTTAGTATCATTACTCTCAAAGATGAAGTGGGTTTGAGTGTTTTGAGGCACTCTTGTGCTCACTTAATGGCGCAAGCTGTCAAGTCATTATTCCCTAGTGCACAGGTTACCATCGGGCCTGTTATCGAAGATGGGTTTTATTATGACTTTGCCTTTGATCGGCCGTTTACCCCTGAAGATTTGGAGCTTATTGAACAGAAAATGAAATCCTTGGCCAAGGCAGCTTTGCCAGTAGAGCGTAGGCAGCTAACTCGAGACGAGGCCGTGTCTTTATTTTCAGAGATGAATGAACACTATAAAGTTGAGATTATTCAGGACTTGCCTGAGGATGAGGCTTTATCTTTGTATCAGCAGGGCGAATTTATCGATTTGTGTCGCGGCCCACACTTGCCAAATACCAGCTTTATAAAAGCGTTTAAACTAACAAAATGCGCAGGAGCTTACTGGCGTGGTGATAGCAGCAACGCGATGTTGCAGCGTATTTATGGCACTGCATGGGCCGATAAGAAAGCGCTGAATGTGTATCTGAAACGATTGGAAGAGGCCAAGTTGCGTGATCATCGAATCCTAGCTAAAAAGTTGGATTTGTTTCATTTTCAAGAAGAAGCGCCGGGTATGGTTTTTTTGGCATCCTAATGGCTGGGCTTTGGTGTTAATTATCAGAGAATATCTAAGGCAGCTTCTTGTTAAGGTGGGGTATCAAGAGATCAATACACCGCAGTTGGTTGATGTGGACTTATGGGAAAAATCGGGCCACAAAGCCAAGTTCGGCGATGATATGTTTAGTTTGACTTCGGGCAAAAAAGAAATTGTAGTTAAACCAATGAATTGCCCTTGCCATGTACAGGTTTTTAAGCAGAAGTTGGTGAGTTACAAAGAGCTTCCAATTCGTTATTCCGAATTTGGTTGCTGTCATAGAAACGAGCCTTCTGGAACATTGCATGGTTTAATGCGTTTGCGGGGATTTGTTCAAGATGATGCGCACATATTTTGTGCTAGAGAGCAGATAAAGCAAGAGGTGTCTGATTTTATTGATCTTTTGATTAAGGTTTACCGTGATTTTGGGTTTACTGATATCATTTATAAATTATCAACCAGGCCTGAGAAGCGAATAGGTGAGGATTCCGTTTGGGATCAAGCAGAGCAGGCGTTATCTGATGCGCTGGATGAAAAGCAGATTGATTGGGGTTTGTTGCCTGGCGAGGGTGCGTTTTATGGGCCTAAGATTGAGTTTTCTTTACGCGATTGTCTCGGTCGTGTATGGCAGTGTGGAACGGTTCAGTTGGATTTTTGCATGCCGGAGCGATTAGGGGCATCCTATATCGACAAAAATGGTGATAAAGCGACTCCGGTTATGATTCATCGTGCTGTTTTAGGTTCTTTAGAACGATTTATTGCTATTTTGCTCGAGCAGTACGCTGGGGCTTTACCTCTCTGGTTGGCCCCAAAACAGATCATGATCACGACTATTACGGACAGTCACGCCACATATGCGATGAAAATTGGGAAAAAATTGCAAAATATGGGCTTTCGAGTTAATTATGACTTGAGAAATGAGAAGATCGGCTATAAAATTCGCGAACATACTATTGCAAAGCTGCCTTATCTTGTGATTATTGGTGATCGCGAGGTTGAAGAAGGTTTTATTGCTGTTAGGGGTTTGGATGGTGCTACTAAGACCTGGTCGGTTGATGATTGGGTAGAGTCGCTACTTCATGAAGTTGAACAAAAAGGAGCATATAATTAGCGAAAAGAGAAAAGTGCTACGAGTGAATGAAAAAATCACACGGGTAGAGCAGGTGCTTCTGATTGATGAAAATGGTCAAAAGCAGGGTGAGGTTTCGATATCAGAAGCTCTACAAGCAGCGAGAGAGGCAAAGCTTGATTTGGTTGAAATTGTTCCAAATGGTAATCCACCCGTTTGTCGTATAATGGATCATGGCAAGTACCGTTTTGATAGAGATAAGAAAAAATCAGGTAACAAAAAAAAGCAAAAAGCGACAAAATTGAAAGAAGTTAAATTCAGAGTTGTTACTGATATTGGTGATTTTAACAACAAAGTTAAGAATATTTTGAGGTTTTTGGAGCGTGGTGATAAAGCAAAAATCACGTTACGTTTTAAAGGGCGAGAAGCTCAGCATTCCGAGCTTGGTCTTGAAGTGGTCGAGCGTGTGAGGGTTGCGGTAGAGAATGAGTCAGCCACGGGGCAGCTCATTGTTGAGCAGGAGGCAAAACTTGAGGGTAGGCAGATTTCGATGGTGCTTGCTTATGGTAAGGGAAAAAAGAAATAACGAGGTTTGATTTATGGCAACAAAAAATAAAATTAAGACCAGGAGTGGGGCAAAAAAAACGCTGCAAAATGACTGGTTCTGGTAACGTAAAGGTTAAGCATGCTAATAGGCGTCACATACAAGAGAAAAAGCCCATGAGTATGAAACGAAAAGCTCGCGGAACTCATGTGCTGAATGATAGGGATAAGCCTGCAGTTTTGGTTATGCTGGGCCTAAAATAATTTAAATTGGAGAAGTTAATATGCCAAGAGTAAAAAGAGGTGTTGTCGCAAGGGCAAGACACAAAAAAGTACTAAAGCAAGCGAAAGGTTACCGTGGTGCGAGAAGCCGCGTGTTTCGCGTTGCCAAACAAGCGGTAATTAAAGCTGGGCAGTATGCTTACCGTGATCGCCGTAATAAAAAGCGTGTCTTTAGGCGATTATGGATAGCTCGCATAAGTGCTGCCACTCGTGAGTATGGAGTTTCTTACTCTCGTTTTATGGCGGCTGTGAATAAAGCTAACATTGAACTGAATCGCAAAGTTTTGTCAGAAATGGCGATTCACGATAAAGTAGAGTTCAAAAAATTGGTTGATAAAGTGATGGTTGAAGCTTAAAATCAACACGTTGTTTGTTATAATAAAAACCGCAACATCGTTTGCGGTTTTTTTTTAGTATGGGAAGTGTATCATGCAGCAAGAAATTGATGATTTAGTGACGCAAGCCGAGCGCGAAATTGCCGCGGTTGAGGATTTGGCGTCTCTGGATGCGATCCGAGTTGAGTTTCTGGGGAAAAAAGGCTCTTTAACTGCGTTGTTGAAAGGGGTTAGTAAGCTACCTAAAGACCAGCGACCCTTGATGGGGCAGGCCGTTAACCAGGCTAAGCGAGAGCTCAGTGAAAAAATTAGCAAACAGCAAAACGTGATGCAACAGGCACTTTTAGAAAAGCAATTAAAAAGTGAAACCCTGGATACATCATTGCCTGGTCTTAAGCACTCGGTTGGTTCGGTTCACCCTGTTACCCAAGTCAAGTATCGGGTAATTAGCTTGTTCAGTCAGCTTGGGTTTTCGGTCGCTGAAGGGCCTGAAATCGAAGATGATTATCATAACTTCACGGCTTTGAATATTCCTGAATACCATCCTGCCAGAGCGCTTCAAGATACCTTTTACTTAACTGATGGTCGGGTATTAAGAACCCATACATCCCCGGTTCAAATTAGAGTGATGGAGTCACAGTCACCGCCGATACGTATTATTACGCCAGGGCGTGTGTTTCGCTGTGATTCAGATCAAACACACACTCCCATGTTTCATCAATGTGAAGGGTTATTGATTGAAAAGAATGCGTCATTTGCGCAGCTAAAAGGGCTTTTAAGTGAGTTTTTGCGTTTGTTTTTTGAAATTGACGTCGAGGTTAGGTTTCGTCCTTCGTACTTTCCTTTTACTGAGCCTTCAGCTGAAGTGGATATTCGGCGATGTGACAGTGAAAATAATAAGTGGTTAGAGGTTATGGGGTGTGGCATGGTGCATCCAAATGTTTTAAAGGAAATGAATATTGATTCAGACGAATACGTTGGTTTTGCCTTCGGGTTAGGTTTAGATCGATTGGCTATGTTGCGGTATGGTATTACCGATTTACGTGTTATGTTTGAAAATGATTTACGCTTTTTGGGGCAGTTTTAATAATGGGTGCGAATTATGAAGTTCAGTAGACAATGGTTAAGCGAATGGCTCTCGTCTGATGTTTCACTTACCGATTTAGTAGAGCGGTTGACCTCGCTAGGCTTGGAAGTTGACACAGTTGAGCCGGCGTCAGGCGTTTTTACAGGTGTTGTGGTTGGCGAAATAGAGTCAGCCCAACAGCATCCAGATGCGGATCGGTTACGATGCTGCCGTGTCGATGTAGGGCAAGGCGAGTTGTTGGATATTGTTTGTGGCGGTGTGAATGCCAGAGCGGGAATAAAGGTTCCTGTTGCTATTGTTGGGGCTGTTCTGCCGGGTGATTTTAAAATAAAAGCAACGAAGCTAAGAGGACAGCGATCAAGTGGAATGATTTGTTCATCTGCTGAATTGGGTTTAGGGGAAGACTTAAGTCCGGCTGGGGGTATCATTGAATTAAATCACGATGCGCCAGTTGGTCACGACTTTTTTGACTATATGAAGTTGGACGATCATATAATTGATATTGAATTGACACCTAACAGAGGCGATTGTGCATGTTTGCATGGTATAGCGCGTGAGGTTGCGTTGAGTCAAGGTGAGGGTAAATTAGTTCAACCCTATTGGTCCAGTGTGAGTGATTTGGATGAAACAATATTGTCGCCTGTTAAACAGTTGGTGTCACCTGAGCAGTGTTCCGTTTATTATTCTCGTGTGATTCGAGACATTGACGAGTCTGCGTCAACTCCTGTGTGGATGCAGGAACGCTTGCGTAGATCGGGCTTGCGTTCCTTAAACCCGGTTGTTGATGTGCTAAATTACGTTATGTTGGAGATGGGGCAGCCGATGCACGCTTTTGATTTGGAGCAGTTACAAGGAGACGTGCTTGTGCGTTCTGCTGTTCATGGTGAGAAATTGACTCTGTTGGATGGCCGTGACATTGAGCTGGATGCAGAATCGCTCGTGATAGCGGATGAGTCGGGTGCGCTCGCTTTGGCTGGCGTCGCCGGAGGTAAGCACACAGCGGTTGGTGATACGACTAAGCATGTTTTATTAGAATCGGCTTATTTTGATCCTGTCTCTATACGACGAACGGCTGCTACACACAACTTGCAGACCGATTCAAGTTACCGTTTCGAACGTGGGGTTGATTTTCAATTACAAAAAGAAGCTCTTGAGCGAGCCACCGCCTTGCTGGTTGATATTGTCGGCGGTCAGGTTGGTGTGATGTGTGAATTGAAAAATGAGGCGTTTCAACCACAAACAAAGACGATACAGTTAAGGTATGAACAGGTAGAGCGTTTGTTGGGTGTCAGTATTTCGCAGGAAAAAATACTAGGTATTTTGACCGGTTTGGGTTTTACTCCGTTAAACGAAAACTCCCCTTGGCACTTTCGTGTTCCAAGTTTTCGTTTTGATTGTGAACAAGAAGTTGACTTAATTGAAGAGTGTGCACGAGTATATGGTTTTGATAATATAGCCTCACAGCCTCTGAGTTCGTCACCTTCAATGAAATTGACAGACCCTTTGATTGAAAGAACGCAAGCCGTGTTACCTATTTTAAACACGTTGGGTTACAGTGAAGCGATTACATATAGTTTTGTAGACCCCCAATGGCAGGTTGAGCTGCTCGGTGAAGGCAGTGCGATTCAATTGAAGAATCCGATTTCGCAAGATCTATCTGTTATGCGGTTAAGTTGTTGGCCGGGTTTGTTGAAGTTGTTACAGTATAATTTAAATCGTCAGCATCATCGTGTTCGTGTTTTTGAAATTGGTAGAGTGTTTGCTGACTCAGCTCAACTAAACCAGTATACAATGCTTACGATGCTTGCATTTGGCCCAATTCACGAGGTAAGCTGGTGTAACAATGCTGATCTAAAAATGAGTGATTTTTATTCGGTTAAAGGTGATGTTGAGGTAATTGTCAGCCGTCTGAACCTTCAAGGAGAGGTTGACTGGCAAGTCGGTCAGCATGATATGTTGCATCCTGGTCAATGTGCTCAACTGAGCGTAGGTGAGAGGGTCGTTGGTACCTTGGGTGCATTGCACCCGCGGCTTGTCTCCTCTATGGGGTTGTCTGCTGCACCTCTTCTTTTTGAACTAAATTTGGATTTGTTAAATGATAGTGTGGTCCCTCAGTTTGAGAGTTTACCACGTTACCCTGCAATGAAGCGAGATTTGGCGGTCGTGGTCGATGAGTCCCTTAGTGCCGAAGCATTGATTTCGGAGGTGCGCAAAACAACTGATAAAATATTAAACAATGTCGATATTTTTGATGTATATCAAGGACAAGGGATCGAAATAGGTAAAAAAAGTGTCGCTTTAGGGTTGACCTTTTTGGATCCATCCCGCACTCTTATAGAGTCAGAGGTGGATAATGCGTTTGAAAAGATCTTGGCTCGGCTATCAGATCGATTTGGCGCAACGATGAGGGGGCAGTAATGACCACATTAACAAAACTGAATATTTCGTCTACATTGAATACGTCTCTTGGTTTAAGTAAGCGTGAGGCAAAGGAACAGGTTGAGCTATTTTTTGAATTAATTAAATCGACACTTGAAAGTGGAGAGGAAGTTAAATTATCTGGTTTTGGGAATTTTAATTTGCGAGATAAGAGTGAAAGACCAGGTAGAAACCCAAAGACGGGTGAAGAAATACCGATCAAAGCACGTCGTGTTGTCACGTTTCATGCTGGGCAGAAGTTAAAATCTCGTGTTGAAAATTATTCTGAAAGTATTGAAGAGAATAGCACAAGCTCACATCAAATGGGTGAAGGGGAGTCTTGACATAAATGAGTGTTCAAACTCCTATTGTGATACCTGATAAAATATATTTTACCATTGGTGAAGTCGCTAAGTTGTGTCAACTTGAGCCACATGTATTAAGATACTGGGAGCAAGAATTCCCCCAGTTAAACCCTTCAAAAAGACGAAAAAGACGTTACTATCAAAGAAATGATATCAAGTTAGTCTGCAAAATTAAAAAATTACTCTACGAAGATCAGTTTTCTATTCGTGGTGCTCGAAAGCAACTAGAGACTGAAGTTAACACAAAAGCGTCCGCGCCTGAAAAAAAGGTTGATAAAACACGTGTTCAGTCTGCAATCGAACAGTTAGAAGAATTGTTGGACGTTATGCAGTAGGTTCTTTTTTTGTTTATGCTTTGAATCGGTATTTATTCTTGCATATTTCATGCTTTTAAACGATAATTTACCCCGTATTAAATAATGCTTTTCGGGGCGTGGCGCAGTCTGGTAGCGCACTTGACTGGGGGTCAAGTGGTCGCAGGTTCAAATCCTGCCGTCCCGACCAATTTATCATAATTTCAAAAAAAACATATTTCCTATTTTCAAGTCCATCATTTGATGTTAGATTTGAAATATGGATATGGTATTACTTTCAGTACTGGCTTGCCCTATGTGTGGCGGTAAATTGTTGTATGATCAACAGGAGCAGAAGTTGTTGTGTGATTTTGATCAAAAGGCTTTTAGTGTCGAGTTTGGAATACCGCTTTTAAAACAAGCTCAAGCTTGTGCTTTGTGAGGAGGATTTTTTTATGGAATTTTACGTCATTGTGCCCATACTAGAGAATTCGGCAAGCTGGTACCAGGATTTACTTGAGGAATCTTCACTGCCATCTATTTTGAAACACATTCATTCAAATGCAAAACAGAGTGGAGCGGTTGACGTTGTGTTAGTAACAGATAATTCTATTATAAGTGATGTGGCTGAAAAAAATAAACTTAGAGTATTTTTCATCGAAAAGGAAGAGGCTTCGGTAACTGAGAAAGTCGGCGAAGTGGTAGACGCACTTGAGCTTGATGATGATGAAATTGTGGTGTGCTTAGATGCTGAGAATGCTTTACTCAATCCAAAGTTTATCTTGTCATTAGCGGATGATTTAGAACAGCACGTAAATTTAAAAGTGGCCAGTTTATGTGAGCCAATTACCAAAATAAATGATATGGAAGATCACAGTATTGTAAAAGTAATATTAAATAAACGACAACATGCAATGTACTTTACTCGCTCGCCTATACCTTCTTGTCATAAAGAATACCTAAGTACAGGTCAAATTTCGCTTCCAAAAGGTCAATGCTATAGGCACGTTGGTGTGTATGCTTTTAGAGTTGGTTTTTTACAGACCTATACAAATTGGACACCTTGCGCTTTAGAAAAGATTGAGTTGCTCGAGCAACTACGAATTTTATACAATGGAGCTCGTATTCACGTGAGAGTCAGCGATAAACCATTAACGACACGAATAAAGTCATTAAAGGATTTTTCTAGAAAGTGTGATATGGTAACTTAGGGAATATTATCCTTGTCGTTCTTTTTTTATAAGTGATCAAACTGTCACGATTTTTTATGGATTGAATGTGAAAAAAAATTTTATTAGTTGGTGCTACTGGGACAATTGGTACTGCTATTCGCAGTGAGCTATCTAGTGATGCTGATGTCATATCTGTTGGGTTTTCGCGAGGGGATTACCAGGTTGATATTAGTCAATCTGACTCGATTAGGCAGCTTTTTCATGATGTGGGTATGGTTGATGCAGTGGTTTGTGCCGCTGCTCGAGGTGTTAAATTCGAAAACTTGCCTCAAATGACATTGAATGACTTTCAAGTCAGTATGAATAGTAAGCTGTGGGGGCAAATTGATCTTGTTATTCAAGGTATGGCACATGTTAATAAAAATGGATCATTTACATTAACAACGGGTGTTTTGAATAAAGATCCAATTATGAAAGGTGCTGCGGCAGCAATGGCAAATGGTGCAATCGAGGGTTTTTTACGTGCTGCGTGTTTGGATCTACCACACGGTCAGCGTATCAATGTGGTTTCACCTGCCTTGTTAACTGAATCAAAGGAAAAGCTGGGGCATTTTTTTCCTGGGTATGCAACTGTGGATGCCGTTGATGTGGCAAAGGCTTACCGTAAAAGTATATACTCTGGGCATACCGGGCGTATTTACCATGTGCTTTAGTTACGCTGTTGATATTCATCCTATTATTTCTTTTTTTAGTTCATCAAGGTAAGCGAGCATAAATTGAGTTCGTTGATATGCCATTGTGATGCCTGTTTTAGTTTTAAATGTTGAGCGTAGTTTGATTAGCTTGGTGTAGAAATGATCTAGTGCGTAGGCTTTATCATTGAGTTCACGATCCTTTGCGAATGGGTCATTGTGTTCGTATATTAAATTATTGAATTTCCCTCCTAGGCTGAACGCACGAGCTATTCCTATAGCACCAAGTGAGTCAAGTCTATCAGCGTCTTGGACAATCTCGGCCTCTAATGAGCTGGTTTGGATGTTCGCTGAATAGCTATGACTTTGAATACAATCTGTTATGGTTTGTAAGTGTTGATTTGGGTAACCCCACTGGCATAAAAGTTCATGCGCTTTAGTTGCCGATAGTTGTGATGCTTTAGTTCGGAGTTTCGATCGCTTGTCTATAGGGACGCAGTCGTGCAGTAATACTGCCGGTATGATGATACTTAATTCACCGCCTTCTTTGTTTTGTATTGATAGCGCATTGATTAACACTCTATCAATATGGTCTATTTGATGTGATGAATCAAAAGAGTGATTTATTTTTAACACATAGTCGCGAATTTTATTTTTCCACTCAATAAGTTTTGGTGGAATGCAGTGTAATAGTAATTCAGTATTATTCATAATAAACAGCCTCAATGCACGTCTATCATAATTGTGAAATGCATCTTATTCAAGTGTTGATTTTTTATCCGCGTGTTTTTGTTTCAGGTAAACTGCCAACTTAAATGAGTGTGCTATTTGAGTTTATTAGAAAAATGAGTGATAAATTTCAGCTTGACTCGGGCTTCTGCGTAATTTGGTTGCGTCTTCACTGTGGAATTGTTGTGAGCTTTCAATTCCTGGGCTTTTTTGTGACTCTCTATGTAATTGAATCAAAGTGTACTTAAGGCAGCTTAGGTGGACATTGGGTATCTGGTTTGATGCTGTAGTAACTAGCCTAATAATATTGGACTGTTCACACAGTTTTGTCATCTCTGCAATGAGCATCCACTGATTGCTTTGAGTGATTAGAGTTTTGTTTTTTGGTGGTGTTATAGAGCTGTTAATTTGAATTAGCATGCGTGTTATCGTTGCTGCTACATCAGTTGAAGGTTGTTTTGTTGATAAGGTTTTATGAATTGTGCTAAATATCATGGCATAGTTTGAAATAATAATATTTATGTCGGTCATGTACGCTGGATTAGCATTGTTTTTATTAATTAATGATATCAGGTCATTGGTGAATTCACTTACTTTTCTATGAAATTCTTCGTCCAGGTCAATGCCATGTTCGTTATCATACATGGTGGCATAAATAAAGGGTATCTGCCATTGAGACTTTGGGGTGAAATCGCGTTTTTTTGTGCTAAGATTCTGTATATGTAAATTGAGATCTGAAAATAAGACTTCTGATGCTAATGAGATTTGACTTTTGATATTCTCCGCAGTGAGGGTTTCATTAACGGTGTCTTTTAAAGAGTCGTTGATAATTTTTGTTAACATACTAATTTTATTATTGCAGAGAATGAAGTTCGGATGTTTTGTGCAGAAAGTATCAAATGCTTCTAGCCAAGATAATTCTTCATTTTGTTTCATAGTAGGTATCATTGACAAAAGTATGTTTTTTGATATTTCTTGAATTCTTGGTTCTGTTTTATATAAGGCGACTGTTGCTTGCGTGGTTGATTTACTATCGGGTGTGTTGTTGAGTAGGATTTTTCTTATTACATTGTCTATTCCTACTTGCGTTATATCATTTAGTGTTTTAACGATGTTAAATCGAGGTAGCTCCTTCATGATTTCTTTTGATAAAATAAGGTCGGCAATAATTGATTGAAGATACGTTGGCAGATTGCTGGTGCTTGATTCTGCTTTTTGTTTTGGTTTTATTTTCTTATTAAGTTCATATGAAATCAGGTTAAGAATAGCATAGGTTTGTATTAGGTCATTTCTGTCTTTATCGCCTTTCTTTAAATGGTTTTGAGACAGTGTATCGAGAATTGCTTTTTTTAATTTCGCTTCGTTTTTTTGGTGCGACGGATTATCTTTTCTTATTTGGCTTAGAAATAATACAATAAGAGCTTCTTTGTCTATTCCAATTGAATTTAAAGTAATTTTGTATGATATGGCCTTGTTCGTATCTTTTAATGAGTCAGTGATTTCGTTAAATAGCGACTGAATAAAATAATTCTGTACTTTTAGCCAAAATGAAGAAGTTGGATTTGAGAAGATATTTAGCTTGATTAAGTTTGGTTGTAATTCGAGCATGTCAGTTAATTCAATTAGGCATGACATCCAATTAGGTGGTGTTATCTCCGCTGGAACTCTTATGTGACTATTGTTAATTAACAAATTCATTATTATTTTGTAGGTTAAGGTAGAGCTAGCTGAAGGGGACTTGGTAAAAGTTAAAAGGTTAAATGATAAAGATTTAATGAACTTGTCGATGTTTTTATTCATCAAGTTGAACAAGGTGTCTTCTGTGAAGTAATCATGAACCGTACTTTTGATTTCTCTTAATGAAAGTTTGGGGTTAATGTATTTAAACCAGAATAAATGATCTTGTTTGTCTTCATATGAGAGATCTATTTGATTTTCTATGTGTTTATATTTTAGTGTAATTAGTTCATAGATCGAGTCGGTTAATGGGTGAGGGTCATTAATGAATAAATGCTGTGAATCAGGTGTTTTAATATTAAGCATAAATAGTAGAATGTGTAGAGTTTGGTTTGATGTGTTTCTGTTGACCATTAGTTTAACTCTTGATAAAAAATCCATTAGAATGCTCGTCTTCATTTTTATTTCTTCATCGAGAAGTTGTTGATGAAAAAATGATTCTTGGTGATTGATCCATAAATGACTTAATGAGTCTAAGAATTGAATAATTTTATTCCAATATGCTGTTTTTTTATATTGTCTTTTTGTGTTTTTTAAGTCTTCATACTTTATTATTGTCTGAATAACTTCTCTCGTATCTGCGGAGGATTCTGTTAGTAGAAAGAGGTAGAATTCAGCCAGTAAAAGTTTTAAATCATTGACCGTATTTTTTTTTATTATATTTATTATAGCAGTCTCTTTTAGACCGATTGTCTGAATGGTCATTAAGTTAGGTAGGCTCGCTGTTTGGGTTAGTAAAATGGTCAGAGCATGCGGATAGAGAGCGCTGCTTGTTTTTGCTTTTAATGTTTTTTTTATGCAGTGCATGCTGGTTGCTGAATCAAGCCTATCGTCCATGTTAACCCAGCACCAGATTGAGTTTAGTAATTTTGTCTTTTCATCTATATTTTTTTCAGTTAATTTGTATTGTATTGGATTGTCAGTGTTGTTTAATATGTCTAGTGCTATATTTGCTTCTTCAGATAAATACAGTAAGCAGCAATATATTCGAATAATGATTTTACTAACTAGTTCATTGTTGGCACGATTTCTTTTTGTGTTTAATTTTCTCCCATAGGATTTTAAAATTGAGCTAAGATCATATATTGATTTTTTATCTCTTGTTGAACAATACGACAATAGGTCTTTTTGTAAATTTTTTCTTAGTTCTTTGTTGTCAGTCATATTTTCACTGGGGATAAATATTTGCGTCAAATGGATATACAGTTCTTTATATATAAAGTTGTCGTTTCTGGATACGCGATACATCCAAGGATTGGCTGTATTTTGTTTTTTTGATTTTCTGCAGCTTTCTTTAATCTTTCGTACTAGGAGTTGATGTACTTCATACCAGTTTTTTTTTGAATTTTTGACATAAAGGTCAAACATGTCATACATGCCTTGATGCCAATGCCTATTGCTGTGGATGAGGTGTTTTCTTTGGAGTAGAACATGTCTGTTACTGAGTTGTTGTAACTTTGTTGATTCCTTCGAATAAATAGTTTTTGCTGAGTGATTGCTTTTACCTTCTGATAATAGGGTGATTTTTCTTATAAATACTTCGTCGTGATTCTGTATGGCTTTTTTAATTTGGTTATCTATTTCGCCTTCTTCCTGACTGGTTAAAGCTGAGAGTGTTTCGTGAAAAGGTGATATAAGTGTTCTTAAATTAGATTGTATGCGGTTTTTTATTTCACTCGGAGATTGTTGGATTTGTTTAGGTTTTCTTGGCTGTTTTATGCTCACCTTCTTTTTACTTTTATACACCTTTGACCCTCTTTGCACCTAATCCATAAATCTGCGTAAAAAAGTCTCATTATATAGCATACTCGCTAAAAGTTGAGTTAAGTAAGCATTAAATTTTTTTATTGATTTAAACTAAAAGTAATAAAGTGGAAAATTAGTTTAGCTTAATAATAAATTAAAAATTTATCATTCTTGATTTATTATATAACGACTCTTGGTGGTAAGGTCTTCTGGTTGTTTTTGTAAGTTATTGTTTATGACTAAATTTATTTGTCGTTAAATTCAATTTGTTGAGAGGGGTGATCGTAATCATGTATTAGATTTTTCTCTCTTGGTTTATATTTTTAGCCAAAGAGTGGTTGACTTATTCTTCTCCTGATTTTGATTTTGATTTTGATTTTGATTTTGATTTTTTTTGTGTCTGTATGCGTAAAGACTCTCTACTGATCCCTGTTTTCTGTAGAGGGTTACAATTATATCACACGATAATGCATCAATTTCGTCTCTGGTTAAGTGGGATAAGCCCAATTGATTGATAATGATATCGATTGGCGTCTGATTCTGAGAATTGGTTACCTGGAATAAGCCTTGATTGTTTTTATATAAGTAACTCAGGATAGAAAAGCTGCTAGCCAAGTCTACTGACGCTGCATCAAATGCAATATTGAAAAGTGGATTGGCTGGATTCAAGTAGAGGTTATTTTTATTTTCAATGACAGAGAGCAAATAAAAAAAAGCCTCATTGTTGCCGTGAATAAGGCTGATGTGGAGTGGGTCTTTGTTTAGTGAATTTTTCTTTGTTAGCTTCTTTTTGAAATGCTTGTTTATAAAAGCCAGCATTTGTACATTATTTTTATAGGCGGCCATATGTGCGATTGATTCTTGATTATCATTCTTTTGGTGTAAAGCCAATTGATTATTTAGTTTGTTTATTCGATTAAGAATATTCGATTTTCCGTAGTAAAATGCAAGTAGTGTTGCAGTGCTTCCGTGAAGCTCTTGTGGTGTATATTCTGATTTCTTTATTTTGTAGAGTAGTAATTGTTCGTTTTTTTTATACAAAAATTTGAAGCATTGAGATGCCCCTAAACGAACTGCATGATGAAGTCGATAAAAACCAGTTTCATCGGGTTGGTCGTCATTGATGCTGTTATATAATGCCTCAGCCACATGTATATTATCATGTACAAGAGCTAATGTGAAAAAATCGATGTTTTTATTTCCCTTTTTGTTTGTAGGTGGCGATATTTTTCCTCTGGTTTTATTCCATACGTTTAACCATTGGTTTAGAAATTCCTTTTGGATGGTGGGTTTCCAGCTGAGAATGGTGTTCATGTCAAATGAGATTGCTGTGTGGAATGATTTAAAAAAATCATCTAAGGCTGTACTTCTCATTCTTTTTTTTTCTCTGGGTACTCTAAAATAGTTTGTGCTAGCCGTTAATGCAGTTTTTTCTAAATTTCGCATGGTGTTGTTACTTTTTTTTAGTTAGATTTGGATGCCGCTAAACGGTACTTGTGGTTGAGACGCGGTGGACGATATAAAAGTTTCTCTTAACTCAGAAGTTAAAGTATCAAATGACCCAATATTTTGCATTAAAAAACCTTCTAGTGTTCCCTTGAGTTTATGTGCGATTTCGTTTGGTTGGTTTGCATAACCTAGGTGTGCTAGCGTCCTTTCAAATGGCGTCAATCCATGACTGTCTTTCGCAGTAAAAATTCCTTTGTCTCGATAGTGTTTGTAGAGACATCTTAGACACGCTATATGACACATGATGAAGGATGCAGATTGTGTTAGATAAAAAGCGATATTTTTGTTCTCATTCTTTGTGTTTAAGTACTCAGTTTGACTCGTCTTATCTGTCATTGATTTGTGCAAATCGCTTTTGCTTTTTTTTATCGTTAAAAAAGCAATGAATGCAGGTATGTTGTTTTTTTCAATTGCAGTTTCAATTGGTTTTTTCTCTTTGTGAATGTCATCAAATAGGGCGGCTCTATCTAATCTCCATAAGAGGTTGAAAGTGTGTTTATCCATGCAATCAGCAAGCATGTGTGCAATTGGTTTGCTATCTGGGTTTGTTTTACTTATAAAGCATTTTGGTTGAATTTTTTCTAGGTAGTCCATGATGTTATGCTGCCTATATTGTACAGCGACATGTACTACCTTTCCGTTGTGTATTGGTGATGAGGGAAGATTAACTTTTTTTTGTAGTGATCTTTGGTCAAACTCCCTTATTGTTTTTAGCGTTTCTACATGACCATATTTTGCTGCTAGATGCGCTATGTTGAGGCCGTCACTGCTGAGTAAGTTAAGTTGACGTATTTCATTGATTGAACCATGTTCTCGAAACGCATTGAGCGCTCTTTCAAACAAGTGCTTTATAAGTTGATGTTGATTCAATTTTATTGCAAGCTGAATAAACTCTGTAAGTGTGTTATTAAGGCGGGGTTCTTTTGGTATTTTTGTTGTGCTGGGTGATTCTTTGCTGTTGTTTATCCAGACATTATAAAAATACACTTGTTCATCTTTATTGAGTTTTTTTATTTCGTTGAATGTCAACGCTCTTGATAGTA
The DNA here is from genome assembly GCA_902581285.1 of uncultured Gammaproteobacteria bacterium. Taxonomy (GTDB): domain Bacteria; phylum Pseudomonadota; class Gammaproteobacteria; order Coxiellales; family Coxiellaceae; genus CACHNP01. Next base: position 43,299 of record CACHNP010000002.1, read on the forward strand.
TGGATTGATTAAAACGTCCTGGCCTATTTTCTGTTAATTGCGATTCTGCTTGTTTTAGTAAGTAATAGTTAAACCCTTTTAGGGTGAATTTGTATTTTTTAACTTTTTCTGGCTGACTGATTTTGGGCATCTTCGTCCTTGTTTTTTTTTGTTTTATCTGAATTATTATCAAGCTAACATAGGCTGGTTAAAATAACCAGCTATTTAAAATAGGGTGATTCTTCAAGTTCTAGATTTAACTTTTTTTTAATGAATGGTGTTTTTAATGGTTCACGCTGATGATAAGGTTCAGCAGACACTTTCTCACTGGTTGGTGTCTGCTGTTTAATTTTTGCTTGTAAAGAATGCTATGACTCTTTGGTTTCTTTCTTTTGAGTCTCTTTTTGAGTTTTTACTTGCTGAAGTGCTTGACTGTCCCCTGTTTTATTTCTTCTTATGTAAGATGAGGCGGGGGTTCCCGTGTGTGTCTTTTTTTCTGAGGATGGGGTGCTTTCTTTAGTTGCCAAAGGCTGGCTTGACGCTTTTGGTTCATTGGCAGCCTTGTTAGTGAGCGGTGTTTTTTCCTCTGTTCGTGGCTTGGTCGAAGTGGCCTGCGGTTTTTCTTCTTGTGTCTTTTTTGGGGTCTTTTTGTCGTTATCTGAGGCTTTCTTTGTTTTCTCAGCTGATTTTATGTTTTTTTCAATTGGCTGTTTTTTTTGATGAGATTGATTTTTGTTTCTCTGTTGGCCTCTATTACTTCTTTTTGGTGTAGATTGTGCAATGTTACCGTTCGCATCCGCTCTGGTTGCTTGTTTTTCTCTGTAGTAATCTTCGCTGTTCCCGTCAATGTCTTTTTTATTTTGCTTTACTTTGTTGCCATCTACCTCTTTCTTGTTTGGGGACTTTGTTCTTGTATTTGGTTTAGGCTTCGTTGTTCTATTTGCTCTTGGCTGAGCTTTGTTTGATTGACTTCTCCTGTCATCGCTATTCTTTTTGGGTTGACTTGGTCTCGATGATTTATTTGAATTTGATCTACTGGTTCTTCTTTGATTGTTTGTGTCTGTGCCACGAGTATGCTGTGTTCTTCTTTGGTTTGTTTTTGTTGGAGCTGTGAGGTTTTGCTTTGTATCATGATTGACGCCTAAAATTGCTTCTTTGATACGCTTGATCAAGCTGGGTTCATTTGCTTTTGGTCTTGGTCGAGGTTTGTTTAAGTCTTCTTTTAAATACTGATTAACAGCAGGTTCTTCTTCCATGGCTGGGCTGCGGTTTTTTTTCGTGTACTCTGTGCGTGGGGTTTTTATTTTCTTGTAGCTTGGAGTTTGAGTTGATTTGTTGTCTTGTTTAACTATTTTGATCTCAAAATTGGGAGAGAACATGTGTGGGTTCGGAAGCAGTATCACATCAGTTTCGTCTCTTGTTTGTATTTTATTAAATTGTTCTCTGTGCTCATTTAGTAAATACGTTGCAACGTCTAACGGGAGTTGCAGTTGCAGTGTTGCACCACCTGTTCTGATACTTTTTTCCTCTAGAGAGCGTAATATAGCTAAGCTGGTGGATTCAATGCTTCGAACACTGCCGCGGCCTTTGCATCGTGGGCAGGTTATTTGAGTGCTTTTGGTGAGTGAAGCAGATAATCTCTGTCTGGACATTTCCATCAATCCAAATTTTGAGATTCTACCAGTTTGAATTCTGGCTCGGTCAAATTTGAGAGCGTCTCTTAATGCGTCTTCTACTTTTCTCTGGTTTGAATTTGATAGCATGTCTATAAAGTCGATAACAATAAGTCCACCGATATCGCGTATTCGGAGCTGTCGTGGGATCTCTCTAGCGGCTTCGATGTTAGTATTGAACGCGGTTTCTTCGATACTGCTGCCTTTCGTTGCTCGTGCCGAATTGATATCAATGGTTACTAGAGCCTCCGTGTGGTCGATAACGATTGAGCCTCCAGACTTGAGTTTAACTTCCCCTGATACCGCCTGTTCAATTTGTTCTTCAATTTGGTATGCAGAGAATAATGGGATTGATTGGTTGTAGTGCTTTAGTTTTTTGATGAACTCAGGATTGATTTTTGTTAGATATTGTTTCGCTCTGTCATGCGTAGCGGAGTCATCTATGATGATCTGGTCAATGTCTGGTTTTAGGTGGTCTCTTATTGAACGTATCACAACATCGCTTTCTTTGTGTATGAGGTTGACTTGGCTTTGTGTGTCTGTTGCTGCTTGCTCAACCGCTTCCCAGTACTTAAGGAGGAGGTCTAGATCCCATTGGAGTTCTTCGAGGTTCTTTCCTACACCTGCAGTTCTTATGATGACGCTCATGCCATCAGGCGTATCTAGTTGTTCAATAATCTCTCTTAGTTGTTCTCTGCTTTCCCCTTCAATACGTCGTGAAATGCCGCCTCCTTTGGGGTTTGTTGGCATCAGTACAAGATAGGATCCGGCAAGGCTGATGTAGGTAGTCAGTGCAGCACCTTTGTTACCACGTTCTTCTTTTTCCACTTGGACTAGAATTTCTTGATTGATTTTGAGTGCTTTTTTGATATCGATATCATTTATATCCGCATCTTGCTGGTTTAATAAATTCGTTCTTGCTATGTCTTTGATAGGCAAGAAACCGTGACGATCACTGCCATAGTCCACAAAAACTGCTCCAAGACTTGGTTCTATGCTGGAGATTCTTCCTTTGTAAATATTGGCTTTCTTTTGGTTTTTGCCCGCTGGCTCAATGTTTAGATCAATTAGTTGGTTGTTTTTGACTATTGCTACTCTCAGCTCGTCTTGCTGCGAGGCGTTTATTAGCATGTTATTCATTTTGTTCGCCTTTTGTTCAGGCGCGTTATATCAAATTAGCTGTTATTTTAAAAATGTGTTTTTCAGGTTACCCTATGTGACTAATTTTAAAACTGCGTACTCGATGCTCTTTCAAGAGCGGTATTCTGTATTGTTTGCTTATTTGTTAATTCGCGCATTGTTATTTGCTTCTTGTAGTTATTTTTATCAAAAATCTAAAGTCTTATGCGTTGCTTTACGATTTTGTTTAATTAGCTGAAATAACTATTAATTTTAAATCTATTGGTTAAAGAAAAACGTCTTTTTTTAACCGTACGCGCCTATAGTAACAGTAATTCACAATTGCATCAACTCAAAACCGTCTGTAACATGCTTGCTCGATAGCGGTATTTATGGGTTTTGCTATGCAGGTTCGATATGTGCTCATTGACAATGAGCGAGACGGTCAGAGGATAGATAATTTTCTACTGGGTTTTTTGAAAAATACACCAAAATCAAGGGTCTATAAAGCAATTAGAAAAGGCGAAGTGCGAGTTAACAAAGGGCGAGTTAAGGCTACTTATCGTCTCAAAGCAAATGATTCTGTCAGAATTCCACCTCTTTCATCAGGTGTAATTGAGGAGAGGGTGAAGGCGTCAAGTGAGTTGATGTCTTGGATTGAGGGGTGTGTTTTACTGGAGTCCTCAGATTTACTTGTTTTGAATAAGCCACCTGGTATTCCGGTTCATTCTGGCTCAGACCATTCGTTGGGGGTTCAAGAAGTTGTAAGAAAAATGCGCCCAAAAGCCCCTTGTGTCGAGCTGGTTCATCGTTTGGATAAGGGGACCTCAGGTTGTTTGTTAATTGCCAAAAAGCGGTCTATACTTCGTCTTCTTCAGCAGGAGTTTCGCTGCCGACGTGTTGTTAAACATTATTTTGTCTTAGTTAAAGGTCGGTGGAGACATGATCGTTGCGTGGTTAAAAAATCGTTATTGAAGATTCAATTGCCTGAAGGTGGTCATAAAGTGATCGTTAGCGATGGTGAGGGGGCAAAACAGTCGGTTAGCACCTTTAAGCCGGTAGCCTATTATTCTGATGCGACATTATTAATGGTTCAGATTGCAACGGGGCGAACGCATCAGATACGTGTTCATGCTAAGTACATGGGCTATCCGGTTGCTGGTGATGATAAGTATGGTTGTGACCGGTTCAATTTAAAGATGAAACGTTTGGGGTTAAAGAGGCTCTTTTTGCATAGTGCGGGCATTTATTTCCCTGGTCTAGATAATTCTATTTCTTTCAGAGGGTTGGGTGTTATTTTGAGTCACGACCTAAGTGAAGTCTTGCGGCTTTTACAGTAAAATCGATGTTATTTTATGTAGCAAGTGCTTCATAAATAACTGATTTTGATTTATTATATGGTGAGTTCAAGATTTATGTGGACCTGTAATCGTTAATGTTCTAGAATGTGCCCTTTTTAATGAACGACTTAAAGTTTTAGTGGGAGGAAATTTAATGGCTGTACCAAAAAGTAAAGTGACAAGAAGTCGACGAGGAAAAAGACGGTCGCATGATTCCGTGAAGCCAATCAGTGTCTTTAAAGAGACAGAGCACTTTGGTGTGCTTCAGGTCTCTCATCAACTCATTGTTGATAACGGTGTACTATGCACGCACGACGGAAAGATCGCGTCCATCAAGGATTTTCAGCGGGTAAACGAAGAAAATAGCTAAGGCAGTTTTTGCTACTATAACCGAGTAAAGTGGGGGTATATGTCAAATAATATACTTGCAGTTGATGTCATGAGTGGTGATTTTGGGCCAACTGTCCTGGTCCCATCATGTGTTGATTTTCTTAAGCAGAACTCACGTGCTAAGCTTATCTTGGTTGGTAACGATAAGATGATTTTAGATATACTGGGTAACGATTCACCGTATCTGAAGTCAGGTCGCATTCAGGTTCAATTCGCGGGGGAGGTTGTTGAATCGGATGATAAGCCGTCTGTTGCGCTGCGTAAGAAAAAAGATTCATCGATGCGAGTTGCTATTGACTTGGTTAAACAAGGCAAAGCTGGTGCTTGTGTATCTAGTGGGAACACGGGTGCACTCGTCTCGATTGCCAAGTTTGTTCTAAAAACGTTGCCGACCATTAGCCGGCCGGCTATCGTTGCTCGCTTTCCTAATCCACAATTCAAAAGCAACTATCTGCTCGATGCTGGTGCGAGCCTGGTAACGCCCCCCGAACAATTGCTGCAGTTTGCCATCATGGGGCACTTTATGGCTAAACTGGTGGCTGGCGTTGAAACTCCTCGTATTGGTCTGCTTAATGTTGGGCAAGAAGAGATAAAGGGTGACGATGATATCAAGACAACTGCCGCACTATTGGACTCGGCTGAGTTGTTACACTACATTGGGTTTGTAGAAGGTAATGACATTGTTTCGAATCGTTGTGACGTCATTGTGACGAATGGCTTCTCAGGTAATATCGGTCTTAAAGCGGTTGAGGGGACGGCGGCCTATTTTTTGGCTGCGTTAAAGAACATATTGAAGTCGGGCCTTTATTTTCGCTTCTTGGCTCTACTTCTCAAGCCTGTTTTATCTCGTCTATTTAAACACGTGGGTCCGAGACAGTTTAATGGTGCTTCAATTCTAGGTTTGAAGGGGGTTGTGATAAAAAGCCATGGTGGCGCTGATTTTTTTTGCTTTTGGTAAGGCGTTAGAGATGGCATTTCGTGAAAGTATGGCGGACATGCCGAATGTGCTTGGGAAATACCTCGTTTCATTTGAGCAAGCATCAGCCGTTCAAGAGTCTAGTCATTCAGCATGTGATGACAATAAAGATTCGGTCATACCAGAAAATCACGATGAGTCGAATGATGGGGATGATGGTTAAACAGCAATATCGCCAGGTTCTGATTAGCTCAGCCTGGGGTCTCATGGAGATAATGATATGTACTCAAAGATAATCGGTACTGGTGGTTATTTGCCCGGGAAAAAAATAACTAATCACGATTTATCAAAAATGGTCGATACCACTGATGAGTGGATTAAGCAGCGAGTTGGGGTTGAGACAAGGTATGTCGTCGATGAAAAAAGAAACTTTGCATACCATGGCCCATGAGGCGAGTTTAAGAGCAATAAATGCAGCTGGAGTAAGCGTAGATGATATCGATCTCATCATAGTCGGAACCGTTTCGTCTGATTGTGTTTTTCCAAGTTGTGGCTGCCTTTTACAGCAGTCTTTGGGGGTAACTAATCATTCCCCGGCATTTGATGTCTCAGCGGCTTGCGCAGGTTTTATTTACGCACTAAACACGGCAGATCAATTTATTAAAAGCGGAACTGCAAAGTGTGCTTTGGTCGTGGGTGCTGACGCATTGTCTAAATACATTGACTGGGAAGATCGCTCCACCTGCGTTTTGTTTGGTGATGGCGCCGGAGCTGTGGTGCTGTGTGCATCCGAGGAGCCAGGTATCATGACCACGGATCTATTTTCAGCAGGACAGTACTCAGACATGCTTCACATAAAAAATTCCATCTGGAACGCACATAATCTGCAGTACTTGACTATGCAGGGTAAAGAAGTTTTTCGATACGCAACCAGTAAACTCGGTGAAATGGTTGATGGTTTGTTGAAAAAAAATCAAATGAATTCCGATGATGTCAGCTGGCTCATACCTCATCAGGCAAATAAGCGTATCATTGATGCTATAGCCAAGCGATTAACTCTAAGTCATGATAAAATTATACAAACGATTCAGGATCATGGAAATACCTCGTCAGCCTCCGTTCCTTTAGCGCTAGATGCGGCGGTGCGCGATGGTAGGATAAAGCGAGGAGATAACCTATTGCTAGAAGCTTTTGGTGGTGGTTTTACTTGGGGCGCAGCCCTTTTGACTTACTAAAGGAGACATCATGAGTCAAATTGCATTTATTTTTCCAGGTCAAGGGTCCCAGTCCACAAATATGCTTAGTGAGATGAGGACTGATCCACAGGTGGCAGCTGTTTTTACTGAGGCTGCTGACGTTCTTGGTTATGATTTATGGGAAGTGATTAATGATGCGGATAACACGCGTTTAAATCAGACCATATTCACTCAACCGATTATGTTAGCAGCAGATATTGCTTTGTGGCGCTGGTGGTGTCATCGAGCCGAGGCGCGCCCGGCTGTGGTAGCGGGTCACAGCTTGGGGGAATTTGCGGCCTTGGTGGCTGCAGAAGTGATTTCGCTTGAAGATGCGCTGAGCTTGGTTCGAAGTAGGGCAGAGTCTATGCAGTCTGCGGCGGATGCCGGTGACGGCGGGGCGATGGCTGCTATTCTTAAAATGAGCGATCAAGATGTGCGTGCCTTGTGTGATGAAGTGGCCCTTGAGTCGGAGGTGCTAAGCCCAGCGAACTTTAATTGCCCTGGGCAAGTGGTCATTGCCGGTAAGACGGATGCGGTATTACGGGCTATTGACAAAGCGAAGGCGGACGGCGCTAGAGCTATTCGACTCCCCGTGAGTATCCCTGCACACTGCGGGCTGATGAGCCAAGCCGAAATACCTTTTCGAACACGTTTGGATTCGATTACTGGCTGGAAAAATCCAAAGCTGCCTTTGCTGCACAATGCGGATTTATGCATTTGTAGCGAGGTTACTGATATTAAAGATCAGTTGGTTAAACAGCTAACGCATTCTGTCAAATGGACGCAAACAATGAATACCATCTCTGATAACTATGATGTTAATGTGGTAGTTGAGTGTGGGCCAGGTGCAGTTCTTAAAGGGTTGGGGCGTAAAATTAACCCCGATGTCAAAGTATTGGCCTTGTCGAATCAGGCGGACCGTGAAATGGCAATCAGTTTAGTAGGAGAGTGAAATGGTGGAATGTAAAAGCAAGGTGGCTATTGTAACGGGTGCGAGCCGAGGAATTGGCCGAGCTATCGCGTTAAAATTGGGTCAGCAGGGATTTTGTGTGGCAGGAACGGCAACGACTCAAGCGGGAGCCGATCGCATTTCTGACTATTTGAGCGCTGCTGGTTTGCACGGATTGGGCTTTGTTTTGGATGTGGTCAATCAAGATAGTGTGGATGCTTTTTTAGCTCAGGTACAAGACGCATTTTCGGCCCCTGCTGTTTTAGTTAATAATGCCGGTATCACTCGAGATGGCTTAGCAATGAGAATGAAGCTAGAAGATTGGGAAGCTGTCATTGAAACGAATTTGACGTCCGTTTTCCGTTTGTCAAAGGGTGTAATGAGATCAATGATGAAAGCCCGATGGGGGCGTATTGTGAACATAAGTTCAGTGGTTGCATCAACGGGTAACCCGGGCCAGCTAAATTACTGTGCGGCAAAGGCAGGGATGATTGGTGCCACAAAAAAGCATGGCGCTGGAATTTGCCAGTCGAGAAATAACTGTCAATGCGGTAGCCCCAGGATTTATTGAAACAGATATGACTCAACAGCTTTCAGAAGATCAGAGAGCATCGCTGTCCAGTGCGATACCGATGAAACGTTTGGGAACGGTTGACGATGTGGCTAACGCAGTATCTTTTTTGGTTTCTGAAGAAAGTGGCTACATTACTGGTCAAACTATACACATAAATGGTGGAATGTACACGAACTAGTTAATTTTTCTTGAATATTGGTGAAAGATAGCTAGAATTTGTAGCTTGTAATAATAATAATCATGGGGGTGATTGTGGTTGATAACGTAGAAGAAAAAGTCAAGGCGGTTGTTATTGAGCAACTGGGTGTGAGTGAAGATGAAGTAAAAAATGATTCGAGTTTTATTGATGATCTCGGAGCCGATTCATTGGATACGGTTGAGCTTGTGATGGCATTTGAAGAAGAGTTTGGTACAGAGATTCCGGATGAGGATGCGGAAAAAATAACAACCCTTCAGCATGCCGTAGACTACATTAAGGCCGCATCAAAAAATTAACAGCGTCTTGCATAATTTGTGTTTTTTAAAAAAGGGAGAAAACCATGTCAGAAGAAACAATTTTGGAAAAAGTAAAAAGTATCGTAGCAGAACAATTAAGCGTTGAAGCAGGGGAAATAAAGCCTGATTCGAACTTTCAGAATGATTTAAGTGCCGATTCATTGGATACAGTGGAGTTGGTGATGGCGCTTGAAGAAGCGTTTGATATTGAAATACCTGATGAAGCCGCGGAGGGTATTGCAACGGTCGGCGATGCAGTGAAATTCATCCAAGAGAAGAAGGCGTAATCAAGTCGTATGGTTTTATTTTTTAATAAGCGAGAAAGTATATAGTTATGAAATGGATGGGGCGTCGAGTTGTTGTGACGGGTTTGGGTGTAGTTAGCCCTGTTGGAAACACGGTTCAGACCGCGTGGAAAAATATTTTGTCGGGTCAATCTGGCGTTGATTACATTAATGGGTTCGATCCAAGTGAGTATGCTACTCATTTTGCGGCTGAAGTGACTGACTTTGATGCGACTTTATACATGCCAAAAAAAGAAGTGAGGCGCTACTCACCTTTTATTCAGTATGCAGTTGCAGCTTCTCACCAAGCCTTTAATGATGCTGGTTTCACGGTGGGTGAAACCAACTCTGAGCGTTTTGGTGTGATCATTGGCTCCGGTATCGGCGGCATCAAGTTTATAGAAGACACAAGTGACGTGTTACGAAGTCATGGGCCCAAAAAAGTGAGTCCTTTCTTTATTCCCGGCTGTATCGTTAACATGTGTTCCGGTGTGGTGTCAATCGCTCTAAAGTGCAAAGGTCCGAATGTGTCGATGGTGTCTGCTTGTGCTTCTGGTGCTCATTCTATTGGCTACGCTGCTCGCAGCATAGCCTGTGGTGATTCTGATGTGATTATTGCCGGTGGAGCAGAGTATGCTAATTCACCTTGTGGATTAGGTGGCTTCTGTTCGATGAGAGCCCTATCCACACGAAATAGTGATCCTAAAGCAGCGTCGCGCCCATGGGATAGAGATCGTGATGGCTTCGTTCTTGGTGCGGGTGCTGGCGTACTTGTACTAGAAGAATACGAACATGCCAAGGCGCGTGGTGCCAATATTGTTGCTGAGTTAAAAGGTTTTGGTATGAGCAGCGATGCGCATCATATTACCTCTCCCGACCCAGAAGGCATGAAATTATCCATGCAGCATGCCTTAACTAATGCCAGTCTAAATGCCTGTGATATTGACTACGTCAATGCTCATGGAACATCCACCCCGCTGGGTGATGTGGCTGAGCACAGTGCAATCAAATCGCTGGTTGGTGATCATTCTAATAAGATTGCAGTTAGTTCTACCAAATCAATGACGGGGCACCTTTTGGGGGCGGCTGGTGGCTTAGAGTCAGTTTTCTCATGCTTAGCTATCAGAGATCAAGTGGCCCCACCTACTATCAATCTTGATAACCCTGAGCCTGGTTGTGATATGAATCTCGTGCCAAATATACCTCAGGAGCGTGAAATTAAAACAGTTTTGTCTAACTCGTTCGGCTTTGGTGGTACTAATGTGAGCTTGATTTTCACTTCAGTGTGATTTCTCTTAAGTCAAGTGCTTTTATGTGAGTGTAAATGAATTTATTTCGACGCTTTTCCCTTTTTTGTTTGGCCGCTTTTTCCTTTTTTTTTCTCCTATTGGCTGTTGTTTTTTACTCCGATTGCTTTTCATCGATAGCTAATGGTGGCCAACGTAAAATTGTGTCTTTGCCTGTAAATACGCCGGCTTCGAGCTTGGTTCATCAATTTAAGCAATGGAAATGGATTCGGTCAGAGTTGTCAGTGAATGCTTATTTGAGGGTGTCCGGCCTTGGTGCTCGTTTGCACGCAGGTCAATATTGGTTTAAGCCAGGCATGAGTGTGCGTGATTTATTGCTGAATATGAGTCAGTCTAAAGGGGTTGTAACTCATGATTTAAAGATCATCCCTGGCGAAACTTTTGTCGATATTCTGCATCGATTTAAACGTTCGACTCACTTAGTTGATGATGTCAATGGGCGTTCCTTAGCTCAAATAAAATTAATGCTAAATTCTAATCATGCTAATTTAGAGGGTTTATTTTCTCCCGATACCTATCAGTATGTTTATCATAATAAAGCGTCCGGTATCTTGCGTGTTGCATACAAAAAGATGCAAAAGAATTTAAGTCGCGTGTGGGCCAGTAGAGATAAGTCTTTGCCATACCATTCTCCTTATGAGTTATTGATTGCCGCGTCACTAATACAAGCTGAATCAATGGTAGATAAGGAGCGCCCATTGGTATCGAGCGTGCTTGTCAATCGATTAAGAAAGAATATGTTGCTGCAATTTGATCCGACGATACTGTACGGTTTGCACCGGCGTTTGGGCGGCGATATTAGTCGAGCTGATTTGATAAAGTTCACACCTTATAATACCTACAAGGTCAAGGGTCTTCCGCCGACACCAATTGACAACCCTGGTTTATCTTCGTTGGAAGCGGCAGCGCATCCGGCTAAAACAGATTACTTGTATTTTGTTTTAGATCCAAAGTCAAAAATTGGTCTGCATGTTTTTTCCACTAATTTAGCAGATCACAATAAGGCGGTTGAGAATTATATTCGAGGCAGCTGAGGATTTTCTCTGTTATAATGAATGGGTCTTGTTCGTGGATTCGACTCTGTATTCAATTTAGACATGGGCGGTATTTACAATTTTTTGGGGTTATGATTATGGGGGCTGGCTATTTTGTTTCGGTTGAAGGTGTTGAAGGAGTGGGTAAAAGCACGATAATTCAATTCATTCAATCTTTATTTGTTGAGTTTGGTGTCAATTTTATCAATACACGCGAGCCGGGTGGAACGCCCTTGGCTGAAGATATTCGTCAGTTGTTATTGGATAAGCATGAAGAAATGATTCAACAAAGTACGGAGTTGCTTCTTATGTTTGCGGCGCGGGCTCAAAATGTGAATCACATAATAATGCCGGCTTTGAGTGCCGGTAAAGTTGTATTGGCCGATCGTTTTACCGATGCTACTTATGCTTATCAAGGAGCAGGACGCGGGTTATCTCAGGCTGCGATTGATCATCTCGTTACTTTAGTTCATCCGAATATTAAGCCAGATTTAACTCTGTTACTCGATGCGCCGGTGGAAGTTGGTATGCAGAGAATAATCGAGAAAAACTGTGAGCTTGATCGGATTGAGTCTGAACAGATATCTTTTTTTCATCGAGTTCGTGACGGCTATTTGAAAATGGCTGAAGAGAATCAACGCTTTAAAATTATTAATGCGCAATTACCTTTACCTGAGGTAAAAAAACAGGTTCGTTTGCAGTTGCAGCCATTGCTTGATCAATGGAAGGGGGGCGCGTGAAATACCCGTGGTTAGAACCTCATTTGTCCGTGTTGACTTCATCTTGGGGGCAACAAAAACTGCCTCAGGCTATCGTGTTGACTGGGCAGCAGGGTGTTGGAAAATTAACTTTGGCGTTTTCCTTAGCGAAGTTTGTTTTATGTCAAAATAAGTTGAATCAAAAACAACCTTGTGGTCGTTGTCGTTCTTGTGAATTGTTTTCCGCAGGAAACCACACTGATTTGATTCAGGTGGGTTTGCAAGATAAAAGCAAATTCATTAAAGTCGATCAAATACGTCAACTCTCAGAAAAATTGAACAAGACTTCATTAGCGGGTTACCAAGTTGCTGTTATTGCACCCGCTTGTCAAATGAACGCGGCTGCCGCTAATGCGTTATTAAAAACACTTGAAGAGCCTGCGGGTTCGGTGTTAATTATCTTGGTAGCACACAATTGGACTCGTCTTCCAGCAACGATTATGAGCCGGTGTCAACGTCTTCATGTTTCGTTAGATGAATCATCGGGTGCATTGGATTGGATACAATCGACGTACCCTGAACAAGATTCGCGTTTGTTGTGGAAATTAACTCAAGGTGCGCCTTTATTGATTCGGGAATTATTGGAAGCGGACTATTTTGTTTGTCGTGAGCGTGTTTTATCATGTTTGGAGCAGTCTATGTTGGCTTCACTTAACCCACTTTCGTGCGTGGGTGAGTGGGTTAAAGGGGATTTGCAGCTCACTATAAAGTTGCTGATTACAATAATTTCTGACTGTGCGAAGTTATCATTTGGCTCGGCAGCATCGAATTTGATTAATGTGGATGAGGCATCAAGGTTAAATAAGATGGCCCAACTTAAAGGGTCTGAAGCATGGAGCTCTCTCTATCAGCGGTGTCTCGAATTTCAACGACTCATGCTATCTGGGGTGGCAATTAACCCTCAGCTAACACTGGAGAACATCATGTTGCTATGGCTTGATTTTTGTAAACAAAGTTCGGGGGTGTCGTTGTGTTGATAGATTCACATTGTCATTTGGACCTGTTGGATTTGGATCGTCTTGGGCTTTCATTAGATGAAATTGTTGCCTCCGCTAAAGCGATAGGCGTTGATCGAATGTTAACAATAGGTATTAATTTATCGGATGCTCAGCGTGTGATTGATATTGCTAATCGTTATGAGGGTGTATATAGCTCCGTTGGCTTACACCCGAGTGAAAAGGTATCGATTGAACCCGTTGAAAGTGATTATCTGTGTTTGGCAACCAACCCAAAGGTTGTGGCGATTGGTGAAATGGGACTTGATTATTACTACAATAAGGACGGATTGGATGTGCAACGCGATCGTTTTCGCTGTCAAATACGAGTCGCTAGACAGTGTCAAAAACCCATTATTGTACACACGCGTGATGCGGTTGAGCATACCATGCAAATTATGAGCGAAGAAAAGGCAACGGAGTGTGGTGGTGTGATGCATTGTTTCACTGAAGGCATTGAGCTGGCGCGTTTCGCTTTGGATTTGGGTTTTTATATTTCTTTTTCAGGCATCGTGACATTTAAAAACGCAAAAAATGTTCAAGCTGTGGCGAAAGAGGTTCCGCTAGACAGAATATTGATAGAAACGGATTCGCCATATTTAACCCCTGTTCCTCTTCGTGGAAAGCCCAACAAGCCTGAGTATGTTCGTTTTGTTGCGGAGTATTTAGCCCAGCTGAAGGGGGTTTCTTATGATGAGGTGTGTTCTCAAACCACGCGCAATTTTAACAGGTTGTTTAAGCTTTGATTTTAAGTTCTGAGTGATAACTGGCGCTTGAGTTTACTGCTGTGTGTCTTTAGGTCAATTATGTGTGTGATTTAAAAGAAAGCCTGCTTTAGCAGGCTTTCTTTTGTTTGTTTACTTGACTGTCTTATTGCTGTTGATTTCAGCATGACAGATGGTTGTAATCAGCATGGCTGATACTTCATAGGGGTCTGCATTCGCGCCTGGGCGTCTGTCTTCAATGTAGCCATAGCCGTCTTGTGCCACCGCTTGCGGAATGCGAATAGACGCTCCGCGGTCAGAAACACCGTGGCTAAATTGATTTATGTGAGCGGTTTCGTGCTGTCCGGTGAGTCTTTCTGATAACCCATGGCCGTACACAGTAATATGTTCGTGGTGTTTTTTCGAAAGCGCTTCAATGGCATCTTCGATTGCTTTAGCTCCGGTTTCTTTATTTCGCATTGCAGCGGTTGAAAAATTGGTGTGTTTCCCAGCGCCATTCCAGTCTCCTTTAACGGGTTTAGGGTCTAATGTTGCGGTGATGTTGTATTCTTCACCAATTCGGTAAAGAAGCCAGCGAGCAAACCAGAGGTGATCACTGATGGTCAGTGTGTCAGCCGATTCACCTTCGATGCCGCGGTAACCCACTTGAAATTCCCATTGGCCTGGCATCACTTCGGCATTGATACCGTAAAGCATCAAGCCAGCCTCTAAGCACGCTTGAGTGTGATCTTGAACTAGTTCTCTACCAAACACTTCGTCAGCACCAACACCGCAGTAAAATGGGCCTTGTGGAGCAGGGTAACCATTGTCGGGCCAGCCCAGTGGCGTGTTTCCCTGAAATAAGGTGTATTCTTGCTCAAACCCAACCCAGGCATCGGCTTTATCAGCACCTTGTTCGAGTAGTTGACGCAGTTTGCTTCGAGTGTTTGTTTTATGAGGCGTGTGATCTGGGTTATAAACCTCACACAAAACTAAGTAACTTTCATTGGGCAATAACGGGTTTCTAATGAAATTAACCGGCTTGAGAATGAGGTCTGAGTAGCGGCCTTCTGCTTGGTAGGTTGATGAGCCATCAAAGCCCCACTCCGGGAAATCCTTCAGTTGCATACCGTCTTGACTTGAGTTAGGCAGTATTCGAGTTTTTGATCGCAGTTTTTTTGTGGGCTTTGCTCCATCGAGCCAGATATAAGTTGCTTGTGCTAGCATGATTGATGTCCTTGTTAATAAAAATACCAATTATTACTTAGCAACTTGATATGCGTCAACCTTTAATTTCATGACTAGGGATGTGAAGCGTAAAACGTTCTACATCGTGTAGTTGGCCTTGAAATAAACGGCTCTTGATTAGTGTTTTATCGAAAACAAACCGATTTTTTTTTAATACGTGAATCGAGGCATGGTTGGATTTTGTTGTCAGGGCGAAAAAGTGGTTTCGTTCCATTTGGTTTTGAGCGTATGCTAGGACTTTTTTAATAGCCAGTTGGGTGATGCCTTTCGACCAGTGGTCTTTGTGTAAGTCATAACAAAGCTCAAGTTGGCTCTGGTCACGCTCGTAAAATCCGATAGCCCCAATCATGGTGTTTGTTTTTGATTCAGCAATAGCCCAGTAGATGCCTTTTTGTTCGTAAAATAGATTTCGACAATAGAGAATCTCATTTTTAGCTTGTTCTATGTTTTGGGGGATATCGGCAAGAATGTGTTTGTATACGGCGGGGTGGTTGTAATAGGTGAGAAAATCCAATGTGTCAGAAACTGCTTGTTCTCTTAAATGGTAGTTTTCATTAAGCTTAATTTGGGGGAAAGGGAGCTGGTAGCCTGGTTTTTGACCATTTCCTTGGATTGTCATGGAAAACTACCTTAAAAAAATATTTCTTAACTTATCACTAATGATAACTTTTTGGCAAAAATAGGCAAGTTATTTTGCTTTTTTGATTTGACTTGCTTTGAGTCAAAATAATTTACAAAATGCGGGAAAAGCCTGCTTGATTTTTTTTTATTTAGAGTTAGAATTAAGTAAGAGAATGATTACTCAACATATTATTTTTTAACTGCTTTCACATCACCACAAAACCATAGGGATGTTTTTTTATATAGGTTTTGCTTATTAAGCCAAGGGACTTGTTATGTCTAAACGCATTGTTCGTCGAGAGAACTTTGAACAATCAGTCGAGCTAGAGGATTTACCTCTTTTGCTTCAGCGTATTTATGCGCACAGAGAAATCACTTCCAAACAACAGCTTTCAAGAGAGCTCACTCATTTATTGCCATTCAATCTTTTGAAAAACATTGATCAGGCGGTGGCTTTGTTGGTCAGTGCCGTGGTTGAGCAAAAGAAAATTATTATTATTGGAGATTTTGACGCCGATGGTGCGACCAGCACTACATTGGCTGTTAAGGCGCTCCGGGCTTTTGGTGCTCAGCATGTTGACTATCTAGTTCCGAACCGTTTTGAATACGGTTATGGTTTGACACCAGAAATCGTTGAAGTTGCTAAGAAACGGCAACCGGATTTGATTATCACAGTGGATAATGGGATTTCCAGCCTGGCTGGTGTTAAAGTGGCGCAAGACGCTGGCATTGAGGTCTTGGTAACGGATCATCATTTGCCTGGTGATTACGTTCCTGAGTGCGTGATTGTGAATCCCAATCAAAAAGGGGGCAGCTTTCCCAGTAAATCAATGGCTGGTGTGGGCGTCATTTTCTATGTGATGTTAGCTTTACGATCAGGTCTTAAGGAGCAAGGCTGGTTTGAACAGAGCGGAGTTACCATTCCTAATATGGCACGTTACCTTGATCTGGTTGCCTTAGGTACTGTGGCAGATGTGGTTCCATTGGATCAGAATAATCGGATTTTGGTTCATCATGGACTGTGTCGTATTCGTGCTGGAAAAGCATCGGTTGGTATAAAAGCACTGATTCAAATCAGTGGTCGTCAGTACAAACAAATCAAAGCTTCTGACTTGGGGTACATTATTGGCCCGAGGTTGAATGCTGCCGGTCGGTTGGATGATATGTCACGAGGAGTCAACTGCCTGTTATCTGATGACTACAACCACTCATTACAGATAGCAGAAAGTTTAAATGAGTTGAATGTTGAGAGACGTGCTTTAGAAATGCAGATGCAAACAGAGGCTTTTAAGGCTTTGGAGCAGCTTGATAAACGAACCGATCCACTTTTTGGCTTGGCTGTGTATCAGGAGCATTGGCACCAAGGAATCATTGGCCTGTTAGCGGCACGTTTAAAAGAACGTTATCATTGCCCGGTTATTGCTTTTGCTGAAGAATCAGAAGACTCCATCAAGGGTTCTGCACGTTCTGTATCTGGTATCCATATTCGTGATGCGTTGGATTTGATTGCTAAACGCCACCCCCATTTGATAGCAAAATTTGGAGGCCATGCCATGGCGGCTGGGCTTTCTATCAAAAAAGCTGATTTTGAGGAATTTTCGCGGGTTTTTAATGAAACCATTACTGAGCTTGCCAGTAACGAGCGATTAGAGGCATTTGTTTATACGGATGGTGAACTAACAGTTGAACATTTTAATCTAGAAACGGCAAATTTGTTAAGGCGAAGTGGGCCTTGGGGGCAAGGTTTCCCTGAGCCTTTATTTGACGGCCATTTTTCAGTGATTGAACAGAAACTGGTTGGGCAAAATCATCTCAAATTGCTATTGATGTCACCGGATTGCGACTATTGCTTGGATGCGATTGCATTTAATGTTGATACAACCGTTTGGCCGAATGAAAACTGCACCACTATACAGGCAGCTTATCGTCTTGATGTCAATTTTTATCGTGGCCGCGAGAAACTCCAATTGTTGGTCGAAGAATTTTCCCCTTTAGCTGAAGCTGAATGAGGGCATGTTATTGCGGCTCATCACTGGCCTTTAATTTTTGCTGTCAGCCAGTTATCAAGTCAATTAAAAAGGCCGAAACAGCGGAGCAACTGATGCGCTCTCGTTATACGGCTTTTGTCATTCATGATATCTCTTATATACAAAAGACGGTGGCAGGCGATGCCGCTGTTATGTTTTCATTTGATGATGCGTTAAGTTGGTCGCACGCGGTGGATTGGGAAGAGCTTCAGGTATTAAGGCATCAATTGCTGAGTCAGCAAAGGGCCTACGTTTGTTTTAAAGTGTTTATGCGTGAGAACGGTGTTGGGCTTTGTCTTTATGAGAAAAGTGAATTTAAACTCATACAAGGACTTTGGTATTACACTGGAGCTTTGAGTCATTGCGTGGATGCCAAAGCTTACAGGGATAAAAAACAGGTTACTAAAAATGATTTGTGTCCATGTCAGAGTGGGCGGCGATTCAAGCACTGTTGTTGGTGATTGTTTTCATTCGGGGTGCTCATTTTACACTTTTCTATCGTAGCTAAAAAAATAGGGTCTCATGATTTCTGGGTGTGATAAAAGTTAGTTTGCTCAAAAAAAAGAACAAGCTGGGCTCGCTGTGCTCTTTTTTGTAATAAACAGAACAATGTACATTAACTAAAAAGTAAATGCGTTAGTATTTAACTACGTCCTTTAATGGCTAAAATTATATAGGTATAATAATCTTTCTGGTGTTTTGTGTTTTTTTTTTGTCTTTTACTTAGTGGCTAAGTTTTATGGCATAACTAGGGAGGCCGATATGAGGCGTTTTTTACTCTGTTTGATGATGTGTGTTCTTCCATTTGGGCTGTTGTATGCAAAATCCGGTGATTTTACCTTACAGTTTAATCACATTAATGCGGTTCGTGAAGACGGATTACCGGATTTTAATTCGAATGATAATGCGTATTGCATTGCACAATACCAATCTCGTTTTATTAATGAACTGGCATCCGTGCATTATCAAATTGATTCACAACATTCGTACCAAACCAGTCAAGCGCATTACCTAAATCAGAATATTGCACTGTATCCTGAAGGTCTTACTGATCGTTATAATTTTATCAGTGATGATGTTGGGTCGTTGCACCAGCAGAATGTGATTCGCTTGATTATGAGTGTTGATAAGAATTTCAAATTAGCTCATGGGTGGGTTATGTTCAAGACTGCAAAAGACTTCAATTGCGTCTTCAGCGGTAAAGCTTCGATTGAATAACCGCTAGAGGCCATTATAATATCTTTCTCTGATCGCGCTTTTCTTTGAAGTGAGAAAAATCTAAAAACAGCTTACTGCGTTTGTTTTGGTTCATTTATTGTACTATAATTACAGGAGTTAAACTTGTTTTTAGGGAGCAATCATGTCAGAAAAAAAATCAGGTCTTTCAGGACTGAAAGAATCATTGGGTCTTGGTAAAATCATGTCAAAAATATCGGAAGTGGTTGACGGCAAAAAGAGCATGCCTGAGATGAATGAGGATGATGTCATCGGTTGTCGAATAAAAGAAATGCGTGATGAGCTTGATGCGTTACAGAAAACACATGGCGTTCTGCGTGATCACATAAGAAAATTAAGCCAGAGTTTGGCCATGTTGTTAGATGATGTAATAAAAGAGAGGGAAGCTTCGTGCGACTTGGACGATGATATTGCCTCACCTTCAGTGAATCAAGAAGCAGATACTGAGAGTTCAGAACAGCCGCCGAAAGCGGCTTCAGCAGAAAAAGAGCCGGAAGAGGTGATTGTGCTTGCGAGTGATAGTGCAGAGGAAACTAAACAAGATGCGATAGACACTAGTGAGCCACCTGAAGAAGCTCAAGAAACTGTTGCTGAAAAAACAGTTAATGCTACTGAAGAACAAAAAAAAGACAGTTAAATTCAGGTCACTGAATGCTGATGCTATTGTAAAAAAACCAGCTGCTTTAGTTTAAATCTCTGTCAGTTAACGTTATTTTGTTGGATAATCAAAACAAAATTAGGTAAGCTAATCTAGTCTCAATCAACTTAAACAAGGTGAGTGACTCATGAGAAACGGTATTTTTTTCAGTTCCATTACTGCGTGTCTGCTGTTTGCATTGTCTGGCTGCAGTGGCTCCAAAAAAACGGCTGGCTTCACTCCTGGCCCAGTGAAAGTGGGTGTCATAACGATGTGTCCTAAAACGGTGCCTGTGATTGCGACCACGGATGCGACAGCCGAGGCTGGTACTTACAACATCAAAGTGAAAAACACGCAGCCGAACCTTAAATTAGAAAAAATAGAGGTAAAAACTGATGATACTGTCAAAAAAGACCAGGTGTTATTTGAGTTATCTGATGATGGTCTAAGTAAACAAAAGCTGGACGCGGCGATAGAGAATTATAAAAAAGCGTTGACCACTTACAATGCCGAGCTCAAGTTGCCAAAAAACTCGGTTTCCGTAATTGACTTACAACAAGCAAAAGCCGCGGTGTTGACGGCACAGCAACAGCAAACTATGGCTCAACAGCAGTTTGATTATTTACAGGTGAAATCGCCTGTTGATGGGAAAATTGAAGACATACCAGACGGCCTCAAACCTAATCAAACGGTCAACTCGCAAACGATGCTAGGTGTTGTATTTTCGTCCGATATGCGAGTCGATTATAAGCTGCCTGGGAAATGGGTCTATCACGCAGCTAACGACCAAGAAGTCAGTGTGTACCGAGATGATCAGCTGGTTGCGAACGGCTCTGTTGCGACAGTGTCTCATCGGTTAACGGACAATTTTTTTAATGTTTCCGCGCGTGTCAAAGGGGATAAAGCGTTAGTTCCAGGAGAGTGGTTGACGGTAAAGCAAAATATTATGAGCAGAACGGGTGTCTATTTGGTCCCGAGTTTGGCGGTGGTGCCAGATGGGCAGAGTGATAGTGTGTTTGTTGTGGCTGCAAAGAAAACTAAGGATAACCACTCTTCGGTTATCGCTCAACAGATTCAGGTTTCTGTTGGTAATGAAAAACGGGGTGATATGGAAGAAATTCTCAGCGGGTTACGACCCGGCGATAAAGTCATCGTTGCAGGTGCGTCTCAGTTACAAGATCAGTCCCCGATTAAAGTCGTCACTACTAAAGGTTGTGAATAATGAAATTATCTGAAATCTGTATTCGAAGGCCGGTTTTTGCCACTGTACTCAGTTTGATACTAATCATTGTTGGGATATTAGGTTACAGTCGCCTAGCGACTCGGTTTTTGCCTGATTATCAGCGGAAAATTGTGAACATTCAAACTAATTATTCAGGCGCCAGCGCTGCGGTCATTGAAAGATCCATCACGACACCAATTGAACAGGAGCTCAGCGGTATTCCTGGGGTGGCACACGTGCTATCAGTGAGTCAACAAGGCGTTAGCTTGATCCGAGTCAAGCTTGATCAGAGCGCAAATTACGATAGGGTGCTGAACACCATTCAGTCTCGCGTCAATTTAGCACGTAACAGGCTGCCTAGTGATTTGCAAACCTCGCCAATGATTTCGAAAGGTTTTGCTGAGATGCCCGTGATGCTTATTGCGATATACCGGCCAGGCTGGTCGACCAGGCAGGTGCAGGATTACGTCGATAGAAACATTGTGAATTCTTTGAGCCAATTGCCAGGCGTTGCAAATGTTGGTGCTTTTGGTGCGGCTCCT
Organism: uncultured Gammaproteobacteria bacterium; assembly: GCA_902581285.1. GTDB lineage: Bacteria > Pseudomonadota > Gammaproteobacteria > Coxiellales > Coxiellaceae > CACHNP01. The sequence continues at coordinate 64,587 of CACHNP010000002.1, forward strand.
TACGCCATGGTGATTACACTAGACCCATATAAGGTTCAGCAGTACGGTTTGTCATTGCAGGCTATTAGTCAGGCGATATCAGACAGCTCCAAAACCTCTCCAGCAGGTGAGGTTAAAGGGAACTTGATTAATGTACCGATTGACATCAAAAACCCACTTAATACGGTACAGCAGTTCAATTCAATTATTGTGGGTGTTTCGAAGACAAACCAAACGCCAATTCACTTGCGTGACATTGCAATGGTAAAGAAAACGGGATTTTCTCAATCATCGACCGTTACAACTTATGACGGTAAGCCGTGTGTGGGAATTGAGATTTCAACGTCATCTGATAGTAATGAAATTGCGGTGGCACAGTCGATTCGAAAACTAATGGCACAGAAAACAGCTAACACGGATTTTCAATTTCGTGTTTATGCTGACATGACTAAGTTTATGAAAGCCAGTATCCAGGAAGTTTATCATTCGATTTTAATTTCGGTCCTGTGTGTGATAGCTGTGGTGTTCTTGTTTTTAGCCACGTTGAGATCGGTAATTATACCGATTGTTACCATTCCAATTTGTTTGATCGCTGCGATGGGAGTGATGTTTGTCTTTGGTTTTTCGATTAATATGATCACCTTAATTGCTTTGGTTCTGTGTATCGGCTTGGTTGTTGATGATGCGATTGTGGTTTTGGAGAATATTTATCGCCATGTTCAGGATGGCTTGCCACCAAAGGAAGCAGCAATAAAAGGCAGTTCTGAAATCACGTTTGCAGTGATTGTTATGACGTTAACCTTGGTTGCAGTTTATGCTCCATTTGGGTTTTTGTCAGGTGTAATGGCGGCCTTTTTAACGCCTTTTGCGTTCACATTGGCCGGCGCTGTTTTGATATCGGGTTTTGTATCGTTAACACTATCTCCCATGATGTGTTCTAAATTATTGCGCCCGATGCAGGAAAAACCACGTGGTTATCAAGCGTGGAGTCACCGCGTGCTCGAGTCTTTGAGCCGATTTTATCAACGTGTTTTGGCAAAAGTGTTACGCATTCGTTGGTTTGTTATTCTGTTCACCATTGCAATGGTGGTGTATGGTTTTATGAGTATAAAATCAATCCCAATGGAGGCATCACCCAGTGAGGATGTCGGGTTTATTATGACGGTGTATAATGCGCAAAATAACGAAAGTGTCGATCATATACATTCGCAACTGAACAAGATCATCAATTTGATTTCAGATGACAAAAAGATAAATAAGGACATTTCATACAAGGTCTCGTTTGCTATGGGGGCAAGAGCACACGGTAGTTCAAATAAGGTCTTTATTGGTCTGGTTCCTTGGTCTCAGCGCTCACAGTCCTCTAAAGAGATAGCCGCCGATATCAATAAGAGCTTAATGAGACAAGTTGGGCTCAATGCGCGAGCGGTTGCGCTTGGTGGAGCGGGTCACGGAACAGACGGCTTGAAATTCACTTTGACGTCATCAGAAAGCTACGATGCATTGTATAAGAAGGCCCAGCAATTTAATAAAATGCTGTCTGAGAATAAAAAGCTTTATGACTTCTCAATCGATACAACTTATAACAACAGGCAGTATACGGTCACTGTTAATCGAGAAAATGCAAGTCGAAATAACGTCAGTGTTGCAGCAATCAATTACTTGATTTCAACCTATTACTCAGGCAGTGCAGTGAGCCAGTTTAATGTGGGTGGCCTTGATTATTACGCCTACTTGGTCGCACCAGCGGATTTTCGTACAGCAATTATAAATCTTAACGATATGAAGATCGCTAACCAAAAAGGCATGATGGTGCCGTTGTCAAACTTAATTACTATAAAGCGTGAAAACACGCAAAGGGTCTTGCCACACTATGATCACCAGCACTCGGTCACGGTGACCGTGCAGTTACGAGATGGTTATTCCATGGCGAAAGCGATGGGCTTTATCAATAAGCAGATAGCATCATCACTGCCTGCCGGCGTGCGTTTCCATTACATGGGTGAGGCCAGTGACACTCAAGATGCCAATTCATCAACCGGTATCCTTATCCTGATGGCGTTAGCTTTTATCTATTTGATACTGAGTGCTCAATTTGAAAGCTTCCTTGATCCACTCATTATCTTGTCTTCCGTGCCCTTGTGTGTCATTGTCGCCTTGTTAGCTTTGCGTTTTAGCCCAGGTGGGTCGATTAACTTTTACACTATCGTTGGCTTCATCACTCTTATTGGTTTGATATCCAAGCATGGTATCTTAATTACTCAGTTTGCTAATGAACAGCAACGACAGGGGCTCTCTGCGATTGATGCAGTCATTGCCGCAGCTGGCGTTAGGTTGAGACCGATTCTGATGACAACGGCTGCTATGTGTATGGGGGCTTTGCCATTGTTGTTGGCTGGGGATGCCGGTGCCAATAGTCGTCATCAGATTGGTTTAGTGATCTTTTCTGGTATGGTTGGTGGAACGTTCTTTTCGTTAATTGTCGTGCCCGTGGTGTACACGCTGTTTAACCAGATGCGTTCATTTGTTCAGAGACGTTGGTTTTCTAAGGCGGTATAGGTTATTGCCTTTGTATCTGGATTTTTATTAGCTTGATTGGCAGAGTCCATCTCGTGCTTTCTTTGGCGAATACGGTCGTGTTTGATTTCAATGCATTGGTTGGCCAGCGAAAAAACATGCTTGTGATTGCAACTCACTAAAACAATGGTGTCTAGAAACTCTTTAGTTGAATGAAGTCGTTTTTCAAAGGCGAGTGTGAATATCGCCTTTGTGTCTAGATTGTCTCAGCTTGTTTGGCTAAGTATTCCTCGTACTTTCCTTGGTAGTACTCGGTTTGTTGGCCGTGCTTGATTTCAATGATTTCGTCAGCCAGAGAAGAAATAAGCTGTCGATCGTGGCTCACGATAATAATGGTGCCTGGGAATTCTTCTAGCGCGATGTTAAGTGCTTCGATTGACTCCATGTCTAAGTGGTTCGTCGGCTCATCAAGTATCAACACGTTATAACGCTGCAATATCAGTTTGCCAATGAGCATCCTCACTTTTTCACCACCGGATAGCACTTTTACTGATTTACTGATGGAATCACCAGAAAATAGCATGCGACCAAGTGTTCCTCTTAATACTTGTTCGTCATCAGTTGGAAGTGACCATTGCTCTATCCAATTGATCAAAGTCATGTCTTGTTCGAAGTCCTCTTGATGGTCTTGAGCGAAATAGCCTATTTTCGCTTTTTCGGCCCATTGAATCGACCCCTCACGATGTTCAATTTGGTTCAGGATGGTTTTGAGAAATGTGGTTTTCCCTATACCGTTCGGACCGATGATAGCGAGCTTTTTACCGGCTTCTAGCATTAGATTGACATTGTTGAATAAATTGGGAGCATCTTCATAACCGTTACTCAAACCTTCGACCTGAAGTGCAAGTCGGTGTAATTTAACCTCAGGATCGAATTTGATGTAAGGATACCGGCGACTTGAGGGTTTTATTTCCTCAAGTTGCATTTTGTCAATTTGTTTTAACCGAGAGGTGGCTTGCCTTGACTTAGCGGCATTTGCAGAAAACCTTTTTACAAAGGTTTGTAGCTGAGCAATTTTGGCTTGTTTTTTTGCGCGATCGGCTTCCATTCTCTGTTTCGCCAACATCGCCGCGGCCATGTATTCATCATAATTTCCTGGAAATAACTGCAAGTTTTTGTAATCCAGGTCGGCCGTGTGAGTACAGACAGAATTCAGGAAATGCCTGTCGTGGGATACGATGATGAGCGTTCCCTCGTACTTTTGTAACGTGCTCTCCAGCCAACGTATGGTGTTGATATCCAGGTTGTTAGTGGGCTCGTCGAGTAACATTATGTCTGGGTTCGAAAAAAGGACCTGGGTGAGCAGTACTCGAAGTTTCAAGCCAGGTGCTATTTCAGACATCTTCTTTTCGTGCATGCTGGTCGGGATATCAACCCCCATGAGCAGTTCACCAGCTCTAGCAGGTGCTGAATAACCGTCCAGTTCTGCGTACTCGACCTCCAAGTCGGCTACTCGAATTCCTTCCTCTTCTGACATCTCAGGAAGGCTGTATAGACGCTCACGTTCTTCGTGTACTTGCCACAGTTTTTGGTGTCCCATCATGACGGTATCGAGAACTCGGTATTCGTCAAACGCAAACTGATCTTGGCTTAAGGTTGCCATACGGGAAGTGGGGGGATAGCTAACGTTTCCGGAGCTGGGTTCCAATTGTCCGGATAGTATTTTCATCATGGTGGATTTACCACTGCCATTTGCCCCAATAAGGCCGTAATGCCTGCCTGTTTCAAACTTTGCATTAACGTCTTCAAACAAAACTTGGCCAGCAAATCGCATGGTTAAATTGGCTATAGTTAGCATATGAACCCTCTTAAAGTATTACAAAAGCGTAATGATAGCAAAACTGCGCTTGAATGAAAGCGTTTTTCTTTTGGGTATCAGTTTGGAGAAGCGTTTGGTCTGGAGTGGGTATCACCGGGTCCTTGCAAACAGACATGCTTGATTTGTTGATAAAAATAGATTGTGACAACATTGTTACTAATTTTCTGTAAATTAGAGCCTTGTATCCAGTTTTTTTAATAAAACCTTAATAATTTAGGCGTAGACTAATTTATAAGTAATCGCATTTTACGACACCGAGGTCCAATGAAAAGCACACAAGGATGTTATCGCGAAATGCGACAACAATGAGAGAATGTGATGTCTGTAACGGTAACTAAAAAACAAATTTCTGCAATCATAGATTACATTACTAATAATCCGAAAACTGCGGTGATGAGATACCATTTTTCGTGTTGGGGTAAGCATGATCCGTATTTGTCTCAATTTATCTATTCTCTGAATTTGCTAAATCTAGATAAGGCTGAACTGAATAGTTTAGTGGATTGCATTTTTTCAGGTTCTGCACTAGGTGGCGAAGTTGCTTCCAATGAAGCCACTCTCACAAGCAGCGAAGGCGGGCTTTCGAGAGCGTCAGGCTCAGAAGGCGACGCAAGTATGGATAAGGTAATGCGACCACTAAAGCAGGTCTTGAACCGTTTTTCGCGTGCAAACAAAGGAAAGGTGTTTGTGCATCATCTGAAGCACGGGAATATTGATGATAAATTTATAGGTCAAAATTTTTCTGAAAAACGTGGAAACTACGCTTTGTATGAGGGGGGCGATACAGATGGGAAAAAACACCAGCGTGCTAAACGTCAACGTTTGACCTGGTTTTCTCGCGTGATTACTTTGGTTGTCGCGTTGGGAGAAGCGGTGGTAGCAGCAGTTTTAGGTGCTACGTTAGGTGCGCCTTTGCTGCCGGCGTTCTTGATGATTGGAATCCCAGCCTTTTTGATTAATTTTGTTCTATTTCGAGGACACTCCTACTGGTCTTTAAAAGAAATTTTTGTTGATGGCTTCTTAACGCGTTTGTTTCGTGATGAAAACAATGAACTTATCAAGGGCTTTTCTCTTAAAATGATGCTGGTCTGTGCTTTAGTCACGTCACTCGCGGCTGGTTTAGGGTTCGGTCTGTTGTCATTTCACACTGCCTTGACAGGGTTTGGTAGTCTGTTGTTCAAGTTGTCTGCTGCGGCCGCTTTGGGTGCTCCCGGTGTTGGTTTGATTGTCATTGCGTCGACTATTGCTGTGGTTAGCGCTTGTGCCTTATTCGCGTTGTTTTTCTGTGCTGTCGCTCAGGCCATTAAGACAAACGCTTGGGGTAGGTTTAAAAATTATCTTTATAAAAATACCATTGGTTTGGATTGGGGGAATCAGCCGGTTAAATCGTTTGTTTCTATGTTGGCTGAATTGGTTAAGGTGTCAGTGATCTTGGTGTTGTCTGTCTGTGTTGCTGTTGCATCGTTTGCGCTGTATGGGTCAAAAGCATTGGATATTGGATTGCGTTTTTTTCACATGGCAAATTCAGCTGCACATTTACTGTCGACACTCGTGGTTGCGTGTGCAGAGCCGGTTAATGTGTTTTTCCAGGTTAACAGTATCATCACAGGAATTAATATCAGTCAAAACTGGGCAAGCTTTGCGGTCAAAAAAGTGGCTGGTGGTATTCGATCCTGTTTTTCTGCTATCGCCAATTTTTTCTGTCGCCGTGATAAGAAAAGTAACGCTGAAGCCGAGGCTGAAAAAAGTGAGCATCTTCCTTCTTCAGGTGACCAAAGGTTATCTGCGGGGGAGGCAACTTTGACGAGTGCTGAGGCACCAGCTGATAAGAAAAAATCGGTGAATGCAGTACGTTGGTGGCACGGTGTGTTTAATCAGGCCTCTTTACTTGGAATGTACTATTGTATATTCAAGAATGGCAGCGGGCAGGCGGCTGGTGCGACGATACCGGCTGCAGTGCAGGCCACCTCGACTGTGGCATCAGCCGTCGGTTTGCACTTGTCAAATCCGGTTGTGACTCATCTTAATTCTGCTGCGATGGCGTCCAGTTCAAATGGAGCAAACACGGAAGCGGCACAGGAAGTGACCATCTTACGAGAGGTGACTGATCGCTGTCAATTATCACAAAATCCGCATGGATTGATGGCTGCATCTAGAAATAATCAGTCAGATAATGATGATGCTTCCAACCCAGAGATTGGAGTAGACGATTTTGTTAAAAATTCTTGGAAGGCGTTGGCTCGGATTAGGGTGGCATCGTAAAAAAAGATACATTATCGGAATTGAGTCATGGACTTAAGTATGATAAAAAATGGCTCCTCGGGTAGGATTCGAACCTACGACCAATTGATTAACAGTCAACTGCTCTACCACTGAGCTACCGAGGAACGTAAGGCAATGTTATCTGCCTTTTTAATTGGGGTCAAGTAAAATTTTCTATGGATTCCAATGCTTTTTTAATTCGCTCAATGCCGGTCTTAATCTGATCTAAACTGGTGGCGAATGATAGCCTGAAGTAGCCTGGGGCCCCGAATGCGCTTCCTGGCACCACCGCAATGTGCGCTTTTTCCAAGAAAAAATCAGTCAGTTGAATATCACTTTCCAGTCCCATTTCCTTAATAAGTGAACGTGCGTCCACAAACGCATAAAATGTGCCATCTGATGGAATGGCGTTTAAATGCGGTATCTTGTTGATGGCGTCAATGAGCCACAGGTGTCGCTCTGTGTATGCATCTAGCATGGGAGGGAAGAACGAGTCTGCTGGTGCGTCAAACGCCGCTGCTGCAGCATGCTGAGCAATCGATGTGGCGCAGGTGGTACTTTGTGATTGAATTTTTTTCATCGCCTTCATCAGCGCTGGGTGACAGGCGGCAAAACCAATACGCCAGCCAGTCATGCAGTGAGCTTTTGCCACGCCGTTCATCACAATAGTACGGTCATACAAAAGTGGCTCAGCGTTGACAATATTATGAAACGGTTTGTTGCCATAAATAACGTACTCGTAGATATCATCTGAAACGATAAGAATCTGAGGGTGTTTTAGTAAGACCTGAGCGATCGCTTTGAGTTCATCCAGTGAGTATACCGCACCTGATGGGTTGCTGGGGCTATTAATGAAAAGCAGTTTGGTTTTCTGAGTGATGGAAGCCTCTAACTGCTCAGCTGTGACCTTGTAGCCCTGTTCGATCCCGGCTTCAATTATCACCGGTGACGCACCTGCAAGTGAGACCATGGATGGGTAAGACACCCAGTATGGTGACAGAACGATGGCCTCGTCTCCGGGCTCAAGTACCGCTTGTGTAAGATTAAAAAGGCATTGCTTCACTCCGCTACTGACAATGATTTGGTCTGCGTTGTAGTCTAATTTGTTATCTCGTTTGAGTTTGTTGATAATGGTTCGTTTTATTTCAGGTATGCCATCCACTGGCGTGTAGCCGGTGTGATTGTTGTTGATGGCTCCGATACCGGCCTCTTTCGCAAAGGCGGGGGTGGGGAAGTCAGGCTCTCCTGCGGTGAAATTGATGATATCGATGCCACTCGCTTTGAGTTTCTTCGCTTTATCGTTAGCTGCCACGGTGGCTGAGGGCTTCATTTGTAACACGCGAGCTGATAGTAAGTTATTCATTTTGATTCAATCCTTTTGACGTCTCAAGCGAAGTATTCTTAACAATTTTGATTCACAATGCAATTAAAATGACGTCTTATTCTGAATCTTTGGGTTTTGTGTTAGTGAATGACACTTTATGTGGTTATAAAATAGACAAAAAAACGTGTCGGCGCTAATATAAGGTGAATAATGTGGGTTCAAAATGGCTTGATTGTCTGGCGAATGCTATGATGACTGATCGATGCAGACGAGGTGATCATTTCAGTAAACGAGGGTTTGATATATGGCAGATGAGATTGTAGGGCAGTTTGAGATTCAAAGTCCGTTTTCTCCAACCATTGCTCAAAAAAAGGCAATTCATCAGTTAACAGATGGCATTGAGTCTGGTTTGGTGAGGCAGACGCTGCTTGGGGTGACGGGTGCTGGAAAGACGTATGTGATGGCAAATGTCATAGCGCAAACACAGCGCCCAGCGGTGGTGATGGCGCCCAACAAAACACTGGCGGCTCAATTATACTCTGAGTTTAAGCATTTTTTTCCGAGAAACTCGGTTGAGTATTTCGTGTCTTATTACGATTATTACCAACCGGAAGCGTACGTTCCATCTCGTGACGTTTACATTGAGAAAGATGCTTCCATTAATGCGCAAATTGAACAAATGCGGTTATCAGCCACTAAAGCATTATTAGAACGCAGGGATACCATTATTGTTGCCACCGTATCAGCCATTTATGGTCTCGGAGACCCTCGGTCTTATCTAAACATGGTGCTGCATTTATCAATTGGTGAACGTTTGAATCAGCGTGACATCATTCGACGATTGGCCACAATGCAGTACACCAGAAATGATAAAGTATTCGAGCGTTCCACATATCGAGTACGCGGAGATGTGATCGACGTTTTTCCTGCGGATGCCGAAAAAGAAGCACTGCGTATTGAGTTGTTCGATGATGAGGTTGAGCGCTTAGCCTATTTTGATCCCATGACGGGTAAGGTGTTAAGATCGGTTCCTCGAACAACGGTTTTCCCTAAGTCGCATTATGTTACTCCGCGAGAGCGGATACTGGAGACCATTGAACACGTCAAAACAGAGCTTGGACCGCGACTGGATTATTTTGAAAGTAATCAAAAATTAGTTGAACGCCAGCGATTGGATGAACGCACTCGGTTTGATATTGAGATGATGCTGGAGCTGGGATACTGCAGTGGTATTGAGAATTATTCTCGTTATTTGTCAGGTCGCGAACCAGGTGCGGCACCACCCACGCTATTGGATTACATGCCTAAAGATGCCGTACTTATTGTGGATGAGTCACACGTGACACTGCCGCAAATTGGTGGTATGTACAAGGGTGACAGAGCCAGAAAAGAAAACTTAGTGCAATACGGTTTTCGCCTACCATCAGCCTTGGACAATCGACCGTTAAAATGGGACGAGTTTGAAGCACTGATGCCTCAGCTGGTAATGGTGTCGGCAACACCGGGTACCTATGAGGATGACAATGAAGACGACCGGGTAGAGCTGTTGGTGAGACCAACAGGGTTGGTAGACCCTGATATTGAAGTGCGTCCATTGGCTTCACAAGTCGATGACCTCTTGTCTGAGATCAATCTTCGGGTTGCAGCAAAGGAGCGCGTTTTAGTAACCACTCTGACCAAACGAATGGCGGAGGATTTAACTGACTACTTGCGCCAATATCAAGTGAAAGTTCGTTACTTGCATTCTGACATCGATACCGTGGAGCGAGTAGAAATTATTAGAGATTTACGTAAAGGTGTTTTTGATGTTTTGGTGGGTATTAATTTGTTGCGCGAAGGTTTGGATATGCCAGAAGTGTCATTAGTGGCAATATTGGATGCTGATAAAGAAGGTTTTTTGCGTTCCACGAGATCGCTGATACAAACCATTGGTCGTGCGGCGCGTCATCTTAACGGTAAAGCAATTTTATACGCAGACAGAATCACAGGATCGATGCAGCGAGCACTGGATGAAAGTGACCGTCGGCGAGAGATTCAACTGGCTTATAATGATGAAAATAATATCACGCCATCGAGTATAGCTAAAGCGGTAAAGGATTTGATTGAAACGGAAGAAAATTTAATTGAAGAGGAAGAGCAGCGTGCGCTGAGCTTGGATGAATTTGAGACATACAGCAAACAGTCAGCTGTGGAACTGACCAAAACAATTCAAGCTCTTGAAAATCAAATGATGGACCATGCGAAAGATCTGGATTTTGAAAAAGCGGCTGAGTTGCGCGATAAGATTGCAGAAATACAAGTTCTTTTTATAAAGTACCATTAGTATTATAAAAAAGTTAGGAGGAAAAAAGATCGGACTACTAAGAAATAACCCAAACTGTATTTCCCCCTCACTTACTTCCCTCCGTCCCGCCCAAATGATCATCAGGTTGACACTTAAGGCGTTCTTTATTGATTGTCTAGAACCTGTCTCTGATGATCATTTCAACGCATTTATCGTACATAAAAATTTAACGTCAAGTTTTTTTACATAGAAAGTGAGAACACCTATTTGTCATGATGTCATGATGTCAATTTTTGATAAAAATACGACTATTTTTGGTGTAAGCGCGAAACTATGATGCTCTATGTTCGTATGTAAGGTGATTGAATATGTCGGTGTATTTTTGATTTTCCATTATTGCGTTTTGGAATAAATAATGCAGAAGCATAGAAAACACCCCAGTAAAAAAGTAGTGATCGCAATGAGTGTATGACTTTTTAAGTGTTTTGTTTTGTTGTGCATGCTTAATCCGTAGAATATTGCTATTGATAGGTAGATGATTAGGGCGCAGGTCACCGAGATGATGAGTAATGTGTGTGTAGTGAAAATATGACTCATTATGATTGTCAGTAAAATAATTGCAGTAACGCTATTTTTTTTTGTTGCCAGTGTTTCCCATTGTGCTATTGCTGCGATAAGTAATCCATTTAAACTTGCGAGTAAACCACATGAGCCACAAATGGTTAGTGTGGTCACAACCCAAGTTGAAATCGCGTGTTGATGCATTATAACTGTCGGCAAAAGACTGTTTGTCTGCCATTCATTAGGTTGTATCAGCGTGGCTACCTGAATCACTAAAAATAGGGCGCACACACCCAGTGTTAGCATGGCTTTCTTTACTGTGCTTGATAATATCGGGTGAAAGTCTTTTTGTGGTTTTGCAGCTAAAACGGTACCTTCAATACCTAAGAAGAGCCATAATAAAAATGGTACTGCCATTAATACATGTTGTGTGTGCGGAGTTGATAAGTGATTTATGATAAATGGTACTTCTTTAGTGTGGAAAGAAGAGAGTATGAATATAGCTACACCTAGCAAAGCCAGCATGGTAACAAAAATTTCAAGCTTTACGGATTGTTCTAGACCCACTTTATTTAGAATGCCTAGCCCTATTAGTACTGCTAAGGATATTTTCTTGGCTGGAATCGCTGGTGTCAATTGATGAATATAAGTTCCTAGTGCGATTGAGATCGCTGCGACTGCAAACAGAAACTCAAGCAGGGCGATTATTCCAACCATATGAGCGGCACGTGGTCTTTTTGTGGCTTGAATGATGGCCATGATGCCACCAGCTTGAGGTGTTGCTAATGCCAGTTTGACGTAAACATTCATGATTAGGCTGTAGAACAGAAAAACGATGGCTAAACCAATAATAAGGTCACTGAGGTTTGCGTATTTAAAACAATAGTTCCACCCAAAATACTGCCCAGAAATCACCATACCAATCGCGCATGCCCAGAGTTTAAATTCATTTATTCTGTTTGATATTATCATGCTTGTGATGTCTCGTTAGGAAGGGACTTCAATATCTTTTGGTAGCTTGCAATAGGTTAAATTTGTGAGTTTTGCTGTGTTAAGGCCAGGGCTTATCACAATATGGGTGTTGTCACTAAATTGATGAAAAGCAGCGCGAAAGTGAACCGATGACTTAAGAGCCACAACATTAAATTGGCTGGGGTGAATACCTGTTATTTCAATCATGCTCATGTCTGCGACCTGAATGTTTTTCTCTGTGACAATAACCTCCACGTTATTGATTCTAAGTCGGACAATGTGTCCTAAGTTGATAAGGCACCCTTTGTAAAAAGGGCCAGTACCAATGCAATTCTTTGTGGTTTTAAAGAGCACGGTTGCCATAACGTTCAGTGGAGCGTAACCTGATTGTGATGAGTTTTCACCAAGGTGAAGTTCTATCTTATCATTTATTCTTGCCTTAAAAGCTTGGGCGACAGTTTTGGGATCATGAATGTTAGCCACCAAACAAGGCATCTCTAGCTTAAGTAGTTGACGCAGTATACCAGTTGTATCACCACTACCACCACAACCGGGGTTGTCTTGTGTATCAGCTAGAATCAGCGGGTATGAGTTGGTTTGTTTTATGAGATTCGATATGTGTTTATCATGGATATACTGTGTGTTGAAGTTTGGTTTTAAACGTTGTATCAGCAATTTTATTTTTTGGTGAGTGGTTTCACATGTCTGTTCTTCGAGGTTGTAGCTTACTAAAGTAGGGGAAGTGTGCTCAGTATCTGCTAATGGAAATCCTGGAGTGAATGAAAGACTGGCTTGGTTGTTTTTTTCAATTTCACGTATGGATAGGTAAATTGTTTTTAGTGGCTCAATGATAGTGCACTGTGCGGTCATGGGTATAAGAAACTTAAATTTGTGTATTTTTTTGTGAGGTTTTACATTTTTTTGTGACAGTTTATGGAGTAGTCGCATTGCTTTCTGGCCTGTCTCTGCCATGTCTACATGCGGATAGGTTTGGTAGCCGATGAGTAAGTCGGAATGACGAAAAAGACGTCTGCTGATATTGGCGTGTAAGTCTAAAGATGCGATTAGCCAAGGTTTATCTCCAATACAGTTCCGTATTTGTTGAATAAAATGACCATCAGCATCATCAATATGTTCACACACCATCGCACCATGTAAGTCAAGGTAAATAGCATCGATGGGTTGGTTTAGTTGTTTTATTTGATCGATGATTTGCTTTGTAACTGTGTTATAGGCTTTTGATGTGACTTTTCCTGCTGGCGGTGCGCTGCACCAGGTTAGGGGTTTAATTATGGCGCCTAGTTTTCGCGCTTCAGCTAAAAAGCCGCTCATGGGAATGTTTTGGTCACGCATTATTTGTAAAATTTCTTGTCCTGACAATAAACCTGGCCAGTTATCTGATTCCTGAAAATCTGCCAGGTTGGTTTTTTTAAGTGAAAATGTATTCGTTTCGTGTTGGAATCCAGCAACTGCAATTTTCATTATCGTGCTATCTCTTGTTGTGGAATGAGGCTATGGTCTCCTGTAACGGCGCATCTAAATAATGCTTCACAATCTTGTTCGCTCAACGGGCGCGGATTTGAGGCTGATGATGGGTCTGTGAAAGCCATTTGTCCAATTAACGTGGCTTGTTTCACATTGATGTCAATGTCAGATAAGGTGTTTGGTGTTTTGGTTTCTGTGAGCAGTGAGTTAGCCCATTGATAAACCGCTTCGAAGCTGGGTGATGGAAGGTTAAGGTAGCGAGCTAATCTGGTCATTTTTTCATTGATGAATGCTTTGTTATACTGCAAAACAATAGGCATAAAAATGGCATTTAATAAGCCGTGGTGTGAATTAAATAAGCCACCAACCGGATGGGATAGAGAGTGGATAGCACCTAACCCTTTTTGAAAAGCAGCAGCTCCCATCAATGACGCGCACATCATGTTGCTGCGTGCCTGTATATTGTTACCGTCAGCGTAAGCAGGCAACAGTGATTCGTGGATGAGTCGAATCCCTTCCATCGCAATGCCTTCTGCTTGTGGGTGGAAAAGGGGCGAACAAAGTGCTTCTAAGTTATGAGCTAACGCATCAAACCCAGTCCATGCTGTTAAATTTGGTGGGAGCGTCACGGTGAGTAAAGGGTCACAAATGACACGATCTGGTAACATGTCTGGATGGAACAATATGTGCTTGGTTCTCTTTCTGGCGTTTGTGATTAAGCTTGCTCGGCTTACCTCGGATCCAGTTCCTGCCGTCGTTGGTATGGCTATGATGGGTAGGCTTTTGTTATTTTTAAGACAGGGACGTGGTTTATCATTATCGATGAAGTCCCAGATGTCAGCTTTACATTGGCTGGCAACAGCCACAATTTTGGCAACATCAATGGCACTGCCACCCCCGAGACCAATGATGCAGTCGTTGTGGTTTTGGTGGCATAATTCAATTGCCTCTAGAACATTCAAGTGTGTCGGGTTTCCTTTGAATGCTGAAAATAGGGTTAATTCAATATCTGATTGACGCGTTTTGCTGAGTGTCTGAAGAACATGTGATTGTGATAGCAAGAACTCATCACAAACCAGTAGGGGTTTTTTACAATCAAGAGCGCAAATATGTTGATCTAATTGATTGATTGCATTCTTAGAGAAAAACACAGACGTAGGGTAGTTCCATTGACTTATCATAAGGGGGTGGGTCATGTCATCCTCCTTGCTTGCTCGATCCATACTTTTGAGTATACCTTTTTAAAAGACTAAAACAACACTTGCGTCAAGGTGCTGTTTAATTACATAATGGGCATGGGATTGATTTTGCAAACAAGGAGGATTTGTGAAAACATGTTTAATTACCTTAGTAGCTGGTTTATTTGCAAACATCGCCGTCGGCTATGGGGGAAATATAACCCATTGCTCCGAGCCAGTTAATTTCCAATTCTATGCTCAGCAGCTTATTCAGTATCATGACAATGGCTCGTATGCCGCGCAAATAAAACGGGTGACTGACAAGGCAGCGACTTATCTAGCTCAGAGAATTACTCAACGTGCCCATGACAAAGCGCTTAATCAGAAAAAACTGGCCGTGATGATTGATATCGATGAAACTGCTTTATCCAATTACGATGCCATTAAAGTGTGGCTTCAAGGTGTTAATAACGTTGGTGATACGTTATCACCGTATATTATAAAAAAATTGAAAAATTTTTGGAGTGATCCTGCTATACAGCCGGTATTGAGCCTTTACCAACAAGCAGTAAAAAATAATATAGCTGTGTTTTTTGTCACCGGTCGAAATGCAACGGATAGATTGAAAACTAAAACCAATTTAAATAAAGTTGGCTACAAAAAATACGAAAAATTGATCATGCGAACTTCTGATCAGCGGATCATGACGGCACGAGATTATAAAAACGAAGAGGCAGACGCCATTATTAAGCAAGGCTATGATCTTGTTTTGGCTATTGGTGATCAATATAGTGACTTGCCTAATGTCGCAGACAGAAAATACAAATTGCCAAATCCTTTTTATTATATTGCTTGAATAAAGGAGTGTGTTTATGACCGTGTGTGAAACACCTAGTAAAATTACTATTGAAGAGTTAAAAGCAATCATGAGTGAACCGAATGATTTAAATGCAGTGGCAGACTGTATTAAAAAAAATGATATTCGTTTTATTCAAATTGGCTTGACCGATCTCAATGGTGTGTTGCGAGGAAAATGCATGAGTGTGACTAAATTCATGCACGCTTTAGAATCGGGGATGGGCTTTTGTGATGTGGTTGTTGCTACGGATATTGACGATCAGCTTTGTGATGGCTTATCAATGACCGGTTGGCATACAGGTTATCCTGATGCTGCAATTCGAATACTTCCTGAGACGCTAAGGATGCATCCAAGCATGCCAGACACCCTGTTTGTGTTAACCCAATTCGAAAATAAAGACAACACGCTATGCCCTCGTGGTTTATTACAAAAGGTAGTCGGTAGAGCATCTGACTTAGGTTTCGCTGCCGTTGGTTCGTTGGAATTTGAGTTCACTGTTTTCAATGAAACCATTGTACAGATGCACGAAAAACAGTTTCGCCATCTTCAAACAATGACACCTGGTAATTTAGGCTACTCTGTTCTTCGTGGTGCTGCGTACTCCGATTTTTATCATGGCCTGTTAGACTTATGCGAAACCATGGATATGCAAGTGGAGGGGCTGCACACTGAGATCGGTCCTGGCGTGTTGGAAGCCGCGATAGCTTATGATGATATTCTTAGGGCTGGTGATAAGGCGATCTTATTCAAAACGTTTACTAAAGTCTTCGCTCAGCAACGTAATTGTGTGGCAACGTTTATGGCAAAATGGGATATTGCTCATCAGGGGCAGAGCGGACACACGCATTTATCATTACGTGATAAGCATGGCGCTTCGGTTTTTTACGATGCCTCGAAACCAAATAACATGTCTGATGTTATGCGACATTTTCTCGCTGGCCAGCAACAATGTATGCCTGAATTGCTCGCAATGGTGGCTCCGACTATTAACTCCTATGCTCGATTAGTGCCTGGGTTTTGGGCGCCAACACAGGCAACTTGGGGTCTTGATAATAGAACGTGTGCACTTAGGGTTATAGCTGGCAGTGAGCGTAGTCAACGTATCGAGTACCGCGTTCCTGGAGCAGACGCCAATCCTTATTTGGCATTGGCTGTTGCCTTGGCATCAGGACTGTATGGAATCGAGAATCAGTTAGAACCAACATCACCTGTCAATGGAAATGCTTATGACGTGGATTTGTGTGCAAAATTAAAATTACCAACTAACTTATATGATGCCAGCCAACGTTTACGGCAATCTGATATGGCCAGGCAGTATTTTGGAGATCAATTTATTGATGACTACGCAACCACTCGTGAGCATGAAGCACGGGTCTATGCCAAACAAGTTACAGATTGGCAGTTGGCGCGATACATTGAGTCGGCGTAATTCAAAGGAGGTTCATTCCATGTTTACAACTATTTCCCCAATTGATAACCGTGTGTTTTGTGAGCGTGCTTATGCGTCGACTGGTGAAGTGGCTTGCGCATTGGACTTGGCCGCTGAGGCTCAGGTTAACTGGTCGAAGACCTCGCTTCAATCTCGGGTGGCAATATGTGAAAGTATGTTAGCTTATTTTGTTGCTCATCAAAATGAAATTGCTGAAGAATTATCATGGCAAATGGGGCGTCCGTATTCGCAGGCTAAGCATGAATTGCATGTCATGGCGGAACGAGCAAGGTATATGATGTCGATAGCAAAAAGTTCACTTGAATCAGTGTTAATAGAAGAGTCGGCAGATTTTCATCGATTCATAAAGCGTGATCCGTGGGGCGTTGTGTTTGTCATTGCACCTTGGAACTACCCGTATTTGACGGCAATTAATTCCATTGTGCCTGCCATTTTATCCGGTAATAGTGTCATTCTAAAGCATGCAGCTCAGACCCCGTTATGTGCGGAGCGTTTTGCTCAAGCTTTTGACGAAGCTGGCTTACCTTCAGGTGTATTTCAAACGTTATTTTTAGACTACAAACAAGTCTCCCAGGTTATTGAAAGTGATATTATTCAGTACGTGGTTTTTACTGGCTCAGTGAATGGTGGCAAGTCTGTTCAAACCGCAGCAAACCAACGTTTTATACCAGTGGGGCTTGAATTGGGAGGTAAAGACCCCGCTTATGTCCGTGCTGATGCTGATGTTATCAAAGCGGCAGAAAGCCTGGTAGATGGTGCTTTTTTTAATAGTGGGCAATCGTGTTGTGGTATCGAGAGGATTTATGTAAATCACGAATGTTTTGATGATTTTGTGTCTGCATTTGTGGCTCAAACCAAACAATATAATCTGGGTCATCCATTGGATGATCAAGTGAACTTGGGTCCGATGGTGTCGATTGGTGCTGCTAATAGTGCCAGAGCACAGCTACGAGATGCTTTAGCTTTAGGGGCGAAAGCGCTGTTAACTTACGAAAATTATGACCAGCAAGAATCAGCGTATTTAGCTCCTCAGGTACTGGTTGGTGTGAATCACACAATGTCAGTAATGCGTGAAGAATCGTTTGCACCAATTATTGGGATTATGCCAGTATCCAGCGATGACGAAGCAGTGTATTTAATGAATGACAGCGAATTTGGCTTGACAGCTTCTGTGTGGACCGATGACCATGAATCAGCAATAGCAATTGGTGACCGTGTTCACACCGGCACTTTTTTCATGAATCGCTGCGATTACTTGGACCCCGCATTGGTTTGGACTGGGGTTAAAAATTCCGGACGTGGTTATAGCTTATCTAAACTAGGCTTTGAGCAATTAACTCGTGCGAAGTCTTATCATCTTAAGTCAGATTGTTAAATTTAATATTAATCAATCCTCATCAGCGCACCGTTCAGATTGCTTTTTATGCTTGTAAATTAAGAGGAAACCTATTGTGCTCTTTGATAAACATAAAGTAAAAAAAAGTGAGAAGATCGATATCTCGAGAATGTGTTGATCTTCTCACATAGCAGCGACAGAATGTGGTCTCAGGTGTATTTCTCGAGAAAACGTACCGATTTCACAATGGAAGCTGTATTGGAACTATAGCCTATAATTTTCGTTTGTCAAATTTATTTTTAAAATAATTTGCTGTGATTGAAATCACTGTTATTTTTAATTTAGAGTAGGCAGAAGTTGAGGTAAAAAAAGAGCGGGTATCAGAAATAAATTTTAATCCTAATCAGAGACTTCTTTGCGTCTACTGACTGGATTGAAAAAATCTAATGCCTTGACTCTTATACAAAGGAATATAATACAACCTTTAAATAAAGCTTTACAGTACAATTATGAGTGAATTTTTTTAATTTTCCTACTTATACTTTAGATGAGTTATTATAATCAATATTAGATATTGATTTTATTTCTCTCATCATTATTATTACTTCCAACCAGCAGCGTCCATGACCTTTACTGCAGCAGCTCGATTTTTTACATAAGAAGCTAATTTAGTTTCCATATCTTGTTTGAAACTTAAATCTAAATTGTTTACTACTAATGGACTTGGTGAAACACCATCAATAATTGGAAACTCGAAAGTATTATTAGTAAAATGCTCTTGAGAATCTTGGGTTAATAAAAACTCTACAAGTTTGATAGCATTTGCTTTATTAGGCGCACCTTTTACTAATGCCGCGCAACTAACATTCATATGTGTTCCTCTATCATTTTGATTAGGGAAAAAAGCCTTAACTTTTTTTGCTGCCGCTTGTTGTTCTGGTCCTTTTTTTCCAGACAACATTAGTGCCAAGTAATAAGTGTTAGCTACAGCAATATCAGCTTCACCAGCTGCTACTGCCATTATTTGAGCTCTGTCATTACCCGTCGGTGTTCTTGCCATATTGGCAACAACTCCTTTAGCCCATGCAGCTGTTGCGGATTTTCCATTGTTTTCAATCAATGATGCCACTAGAGATATATTATGAATGCTACTAGATGTTCTTATAGCTAGTCTACCTTTCCATTTGGGATCAGCTAAACCTTCATAAGTCATTCCAGATAACTCGGCTTCAGTAACTCTCTCAGGTGAATAATAAATTATTCTAGCTCTTTTTGTGATTCCAACCCACTTACTTGTTCTGAAGCTTGCTGGAACAGTTGATTTGATAGCTGCAGATGTTAAGCCGCCTTGAAGCGCACCTTTTGCGTCCATTGCACCACATCTTCCAGCATCAGCTGTGATATAAAGATCTGCTGAAGAATAAGCGCCTTCACTAAGAATCCTTTTCTCTAAGGCACTTGACTTACCATTAATCAGATTTACTTCAATCCCAGTATTATTCGTAAATTTGGTATATAACTCACGATCAGAATTATAATGCATAGCATTATAAATAGTAACTTTATCTGCAATTGCATACACAGAAGTAAATAAAGATGTAATTAAGGCTAAAATTGTTATTTTTTTCATTAATCTCCTACTATATTGCAAATTATGTATTTGAATTTTTTTCCTCCTTCTGCTTAAACCTTAGCCTATAATTTTTGTTTGTCAAATTTATTTTTAAAGTAATTTGGTGTGATTCAAATCATTGTATTTTTAATTTAGAGTAGGCAGAAGTTAGCGTAAAAAAAGGCTCGACTTAGTTATCTGCGCGCGATAAGCAAGTCGGGCCTCGATAAGGAAAACTTATGTGGCGTGCTATGAAAATCTGCGCCAATTCGTAATCGACACTATCAGATTGTTCAACCTACTCCACCATTTCCTTGCTGATACTATAGATCATGAATTCGGGTTGTCAAATTTATTTTTGAAATAATTTCATGTGATTCAGATCATTGTTATTTTTAATTTAGAGTAGGCAGAAGTTGAGGTAAAAAAAAAGCGGCCTGAATGGTAAGGACCGCCATCGTGAGAACTTATGCTGAAGTTTTTACTATTGTGGTTGACTTGCGTCTTAAGTCCTGCCCATGTGGCCAAGTTTTAGTGTGCTTCATCGCAAATTTCTCTGTTCTCGAATATAGTAAAAAAAATGGTTTTGTCAATTTTGTTTAATCATTTGATGGGTTTTTTTATGTGATATTTTTTGCGCTAAAGAAGTTAACTCGACTAGGCATGCCAGTGTACACCTTAACCTAGTCGAGTTACCATCGGGAGACCCTGGGTTGAGTTCATTACCGATCAGTGCCTTTCTCGAGGTAAGCCCTAGTGATCGTGCAACTGTCTCAAGTGCCTCTTCTCTTGTAATATAGTTCATAAATTTGGTTTGTCAAATTTATTTTTGAAATAATTTCGTGTGATTCAGATCATTGTTATTTTTAATTTAGAGTAGGCAGAAGTTGAGGTAAAAAAAAAGCGGCCTGAATGGTAAGGACCGCCATCGTGAGAACTTATGCTGAAGTTTTTACTATTGTGGTTGACTTGCGTCTTAAGTCCTGCCCATGTGGCCAAGTTTTAGTGTGCTTCATCGCAAATTTCTCTGTTCTCGAATACAGTAAAAAAAATGGTTTTGTCAATTTTGTTTAATCATTTGATGGGTTTTTTTATGTGATATTTTTTGCGCTAAAGAAGTTAACTCGACTAGGCATGCCAGTGTACACCTTAACCTAGTCGAGTTACCATCGGGAGACCCTGGGTTGAGTTCATTACCGATCAGTGCCTTTCTCGAGGTAAGCCCTAGTGATCGTGCAACTGTCTCAAGTGCCTCTTGTCTTGTAATATAGTTCATAAATTTGGTTTGTCAAATTTATTTTCTGTTTTTTTTACTCTTAACTCATTGAAAATTGCATTTTTTGATTTTTTGGCTGTTTTTGTAGCCTTTGGTACGCAGTTTCTTCACTGTTTTGTTTAAATGCCTTTTCGTTTCGGCTCGACAGTCTATGATTCACGTACATAATGGTTGCTATAACCATACCACACTGCCAGCCTTGAAACACACCGATATCAACCATCGGATTGTTGAATAGATGAAGGCTGAATGTCTCATTTTTTAGCGACTCAAATTGATGATTTATACCTTGATTAATCGCATCACTGTGTATGCTGTTATTATTTAAAAACTGACAGGCTAAATTTTCATTTGCTTTACAGGTGAAATCACTGATTAGTAGTTCTAGCAAGCAAAGTAAGTTTGCAGTGGCTGTGATGGCAAGTGCTAGTCCAGTTCCCGCTATTGCACGTTTCGCAAATAATCCTGTTTTATTTTGTTTTCTTGCTGCGCAAAAGACAAATGCGATTTGATACAGTAGAAGCGACAATAATGGTGGGATTGGTGTAGATAGAATTTTGTTCTCTTCGTTAATAATAAGTTCTCTTATCTGGTTGTTCCATGCGTGAAGTGTGGAGCAGTTCGAGTACCCCCCGCAATTTAAAGAGTAATGAAGTGTTGTTGTGTTGTTTGATCTTGTGATTTTTGTCATTACACTTGGTTGCACCCAATGAGTGTCGTGAAATAAGTAGTGTACTGCTTGTGTTCGAAAATGTCGGTCATACGCGAATTGATAGCTCGCTGTCACGGCGATACTGCCGACAATAATAATGGCTCTTACTGCTGAATCACCGTATTTTTTTAATTGGTGGCTTGAATTGATGGGGTAATTTTGTTTTTGTTTACGCATGACGGTATCGCTGTTATTCTTATTTCATTGTATGTGGATTCTATCATTTACGCTTTTGCGCTAACAGTCTAAAATAACAGGTTATGTCGCTATCGTTCTACTTGCGGTTAATCTGATGTAACTTATTGATAAATTGACCTCTTAGCAACTTAAATTAAAATTAATTTATTTTTAAATTGAATTTTTAATACTGATTTAATACTAGTCCTGTATCATCAGCCTAAATGTGAATTACCAGGAAAAAAACATGTTTTTAGACCCAAAAAAAGAATCTGATTTTTGTGATTTAGGTGACTCTGGTTTTAGTGTTCACGTAGTAAAACGAGTTCACCTTATATCAACTTCGGAAAAAGCAGCACCACAGGCGAGTCCTTCTTTACCAAAGACCGCAGCTGGAAAACCAGCTTACTACCTGAAGTTTGAACATAATTTTAAAGGCGACGATAATGCAACAAAAAAAAATCTGCGTATTTTAAACGAATTATTTTGTTCAGCAATCGCGGCTCAAGTCGTCAAAGATGTCAATCGGTCTCGTTTGAGACGGGGGGATTATGCTGTGAAGCTGCTCATTCCACAAATGGGTTTGGTGCTCAGTGAAGATGGTAATACACTCATCGGTCTTTATTCTAGCGAAGTGAGTGACTTCTCGCCATTTGTCAATTTGGGGCGATCTGATGAGAATGCTTCTCGATTTATTCAACTGGGTATTGGTATCAATCATGCCTTGGGTTACGTGCTACAAGACCCTGATCGTAATGCAAATAACGGTGGCTTTCGTAAATCCTCGATTTCTACAACCAAAACAAGCAAATATGATTTCGACAATCTCGTCGGAATCGATTTTGGTTTGGCTTTTTATCCTTTACTTAGGATGCGGGATGCGCTAGAGCCAGGAGAAGAAGGAAAGATTCTCACTGATGATACTCTTCAATGTGATAAAAAAGGTGATACTAAGGGTCTCGAACTTGATCTCATTCGTAGTGCATACTCACTCGACTTAGACTGTCTGGTTAAAAATAAAGATAATAAACTTGATTCTATTGGTTTGTTTAAAGAGTGCGGCTGGGGGTTTTATTTAGCTTTACCCACAATTCTGGCTGATACCTGGTTGAAGGTAATTCAAGCGGATGGTGAATTGAAATCACGCTTGTACTCCGATCTTTATTCGGTTTTCGTGGTATTTCCACGTGCCGTAGAAACTGTTAAAACTCTAATTAAAGTATATTTTAAGAAATGTGGATTAACTAACATTGATTTAGAATCATCCGACCAGTGCATTAAGTCTACTCTCGATTTGATTTATGAGCACGCTGATGATCGTGTTAAACAAGTACAGCAGATGATTGCTAATTTTGCAGTGGCTGATGCTAAGTCCGTATCAGTGGGTAAAGATAAATCGCCACGAGGGGTTGATGAACTTCCTGAGGATTCTGAGTTGGTTGGTATTCATAATAGTACTACTGGATCTATGGAAGAAGACGAGCGTGCAAATACTGCGAGACAGCGTGAATTGAGTAGGTCCCCAATTACGCTTAGGACAAGAACAAAGTGCATGGCGAAAAGTTTGCATGCAATGTTGCTGGAACAAAGAAAAGACGATGGAATGAGCCCTGGTTCTGGAGCGGCGTCGAGCAAAAAAATTAGTGCAGCAAGAAATCCGGGGAGCACTATGAAATTTTGGTGAGCAGTTAGTCCATTAGTTCCTCAAGCAAGCGACGATCATCGTGTGACAGAAGGCACTAAGGCTCAGCCTCTCTACTGATCTTCAAGCAGGCTGCGCAACATCCATGCGTTTTTTTCGTGTACGTTCATACGCTCAGTGAGTAAATCCGCTGTTGGTGCGTCTTTTGCGTCTTCAGCAATAGGCATGGCATGTCGAGCTGTTCTAACCACTTGTTCTTGAGCTGATATCAGTTGCGCTATCATTTCTCTGGCATTGGGGTGTCCCGTTTCTTCTTCGATGGCTGTAAGCTCTTTAAATTGAGCAAAACTGCCGGGTGCGTATTCACCTAAAGCGCGAATTCTTTCCGCTATTTCATCTATGGCGGTACTGAGTTCCGTGTATTGTTTTTCAAATAATGTATGCAGCTCAGCAAAGTGTGGTCCCGTTACGTTCCAGTGGAAGTTATGTGTTTTTAAGTAAAGCATGTAGCTATCTGCTAGTAACTTGCTTAATTGCTTAGCTATCGTGGATCGTTGCTCGTCTGTGAGTCCAATTCTAATTTCCATGTTGCTCCTTGCTGCCATATTAATAGAGTTTTATTATAAATCAATTTTAAAAAAAAGGTCACTTTTTTTTGCTTTTTTCTCACATTGACGATATTCTATTTTTACCTCAATAATTAACGATAAAGTATTAGTTATGATTTTTGATGCCGATAAATTAGCAGATGTAGTTGCTAATTTTTCTTATGTGGGTTGCTCGTTGATGGTCTTTTTTGAGACTGGCTTTTTTTTTGGTATTATCTTACCCGGTGACACCATGTTGGCTTTGCTGGGGTTAATGGCTTCCAAGGGGAAGATTGATTTGTGGTTAATCATGCTGCTGTTGTGGTTATCTGCCATCTTGGGCTCCATGGCTGGGTATTGGCAGGGAGATAAGTTAGTTCACTGGTTTGAGAAACGACCCGATGGATTTTTCTTCACTCATGCCCGGATGAAAAAAGCAAAAGATTTTTTTGAAAAATATGGCACCATTTCAATTTTAGTGGCTAAATTTGTGCCCATTGTGAGAACCTTCGTGGCATATGTCGCTGGTATGGCTGAGATGCCTGTTAAACGGTTTATTGTACTGAATATGATTGGCTCTGCAATTTGGGTTGTTCCATTTTGTGGTGGGGGCTATCTTATTGGTCGATTTTTCCCAGAGTTATTCGACTTGATTCTTCATTGGGCTATTCTTTTCTTTTTTGTGTTAATACTCTCTGTCATCATTGCATACGTGAAAATGAAGAGAAACAAACGAGCTTGATATCTTATATCCTTTTGTTTTTAACGTGTTTATGTTAATTTTAAAGATCCATTGTTAAAACAATAAAGGAGAGATAAGTGTCATTCATTATGCAAGGTAAAAGGCGCTTTCTTATTCCCGTTTCTATTTTGGTTTTAGCAGTCTTATTTGCGTTTGTTCTAACAAAATGCTCAAGCAATAAGGTCGATTCTCAAATTGAGCAGACTGCGGTTTTAGTCAAAACATTGTCTACTAAAAAAGGCAACTTTTCGCCAACCTTAATCGTCTATGCTCAAGCGGTATCATCACGACGTATTCCATTGTCAGCAAAAGTCTCAGCCGACGTACAACAAGTGTATGCTACTGACGGTCAACAAGTGAAAGCAGGGCAGCTTTTATTGACCTTGGATGATGATGATGCTGTTGCTGCTTTTGATCGAGCTAAAAAAACCAAAGAGGCAGATCAGACAATATTGCAAAATCAGCAGAAGATACTCACTAATAAAGAAGCGGATTTTACGCGAAAACAAAGATTACACAATGATAAACGCATTAGTGATAAAATGTTCGAAGACAGTCAATCTGCATTACACCAGCAGCAAGTTAGCGTGGATCAGCAAAAAGCAAAATTGAGTCAAGCAACTGAATCATTCACGTTAGCAGAAAAAGCGTTAAGTGACCATAAAATTGTAGCGCCCGTGGACTCTGTGGTTACGCATGTGTATGTTGCAAGTCACGAACCCATTACGATTGGTCAAAAGCTAATTCAAATATTACCGGTTGATGAGATTGAAGTTCGTGGTTTAGTACCAGCGCCTTATCTTGATGTGTTGCAGCAAACCATTAATACCGGAGGGAAAATAAAAGCAACGTCGATGTACGCTTCCCGCTCTCTGTTATTTCATCTGAACCACATTGCTGCCAGAGTCAATTCAGGGCAAATTGGCCGAGAGGCAATATTCAAAGCGGATAACGTCAATAGCGCCGTTGTCGATGGCCAGCATTTCACGTTAAGACTTATTCTTCCCGCGCAATCTGGTGTTTATAAACTGCCTTTGTCTGCTCTGTATTACAATAATGTGGTCTATAAAGTCGTCGATTCCCGTTTGCAGGCTGTGTCAGTCAACGTGATTGGGCGTATCTATGGCCAAAGCTCGACTAGCATACTGGTTCAACCAAATGCAGAGTTACCCCCGTGTTCACCGATTGTGGTTTCCTCTCTATCCGATCCGATAAATGGGCAATTAGTGAGGCAAAATAATAGCAAGGATGCTCAATGTCAGTAACACCCAAGGAAAATTGGTTGATTGCTTTTTTTGCTCGACATCGTGTTGCCGCTACTTTACTGATGGTGTTGGCTTTTTTGTTTGGTGCTTACTCAATCGTTAAGTTGAATGTTCGTTTTCTTCCTCCGTTAAATTTAAATACGGTATCAGTTTCAGTGGCTTGGCCGGGCAGCAGTCCTCAAGATGTTGATGATGCGATTACCACGCCTGTTGAGCGTAATTTGAAA
>CACHNP010000003.1 GCA_902581285.1 uncultured Gammaproteobacteria bacterium
CAGAATTTTACTCGTGATGCAGAATATTGGAGCAAGCAATTCATGGATTTGTATAAAGACGTTTTAGTTGATGGGGTTAAGGAAGAGAGCGTAACCGCG
This sequence comes from uncultured Gammaproteobacteria bacterium, assembly GCA_902581285.1. GTDB lineage: Bacteria > Pseudomonadota > Gammaproteobacteria > Coxiellales > Coxiellaceae > CACHNP01. Next base: position 100 of record CACHNP010000003.1, read on the forward strand.
CAGTATCGGGAAATTTATCTCAGTGATCTTGGCTTTCTTTCTAACAGTAATCATTGGGAAACATCCCCATACACCACATTGTGGTTCCAAACGAACTCATATTTTATCAGGGATAAGATAGGGGAAGTGGATCAGTTCCACGATGAACTTATGAAACAGTCATATTCAGAGTGGCTAAGTATGAATTGGTTCCTGAATAACCAAAATAGTTATCTAAATGACATTGATCAGTTCAAATTTTTCACTAAAGTGCTTTCTCAAGAAAAACTATGGCATCCTAAAACGGATACGTATCATGATAGCTCGTTAGCGTATTATCTTGATGTTTATGTGAATAAGATAAAACAAGAAAATAATGAAGGCGATGTATACTTAGCACAGAATTTTTATGCAACACTATATGCAGTACTTGATGAAAAAAACATATCGACGAGATACTATGCTTTGTTTGATGCAAACAAGAAGCTGTTACCTCCTTGGTGGAAAGTGTTCGGCTTGTTTTCAACGAAAATAGAAACATGTGCGAATGTTTATGAACGCTGTGCTAAAATCGATCAGGGTGAAGAGTGTAAGTTACTTAAGAAATGTGAACTCGACGATTAACATCAGGGTAAACTTCGTTGCTTGATAAATTGTGTTGATGAAGGTTGTTTTAAGCTTGCCGCAAGTTCCTTCGTGTGTTGTATGACCACTGAGCGAGAAGGTAAAACAACAGCGTGTATCCTGCCATCCACACCCACGGTAAGACAGTTGAGTCCCCCGCTTCGTAGTGACTCATCACAATACGTGCCCAGTGATGACCGGGTACGAGCATGCGCAAGTAAAGCCACCATCCATGATCAGGTATCATCCAGGCTGAAAACAGTAACATCAAATTTAAGAAAACAAACACACTGCGGCCTGAATCTGCGCTGACTCGATAGCCTAAGGCAACACCCAAAAATGCCATGGGAAGTGCACCACCCATGGCCGCGAGTATGGTGTAGAGTGTCATTTGCCACGATAGTAGCATGCCATAAATGGCGATATTAGCACCCACAACCAAAATCAGGGCGACAAATGCTGATAGGGTTTTTTCGAGTACCGTACCAAGGATGCTAGCATAAGCCGGAGCCGGTAGCGTACGTAAATAGATGGTCCATTCACTAGAGCGCCTCATAGAAACTGACATACCTATCGATAAAAACATGACATTTTGTACCGCGTAATTGCAAAACACCACAAATGATCCAATTTGATCGAAGTGAGTGGCGTTGTTGGAGTGACCGAAGAGTAAAAATAATAATACCGGGAAAATAATACCAAAAATAAACGCCGAACGATTACGACAGAGATCAAGAATGGCATATTTGGTGTAGGTTGCTATCATACTCATGTGTTGCCTGAAGTGTTATTGATATCGAGGAAAGCAGCCTCTAAGCTACTTTTGTGGACAACTAAATGCTCGAATGGAACTTGCTTGTCTACTAATTCACGAATCAATGCGTCGCTGTTGGTGGTTTCAAGGACGAAAGAATCAGCTGTCTGTGTGATTGCCTCCGCGTGCTTAAGAGATTGTGGGCAGGATTTGGCAGTGAAGGATATCGACATCATGCCGGATTCGGCAATGATCTCGGCAACCGTGCCTTGGGTTCGAATCACGCCATCGTCGAGAACGAGGACTCGAGAGGCCAGCTTTTCAGCTTCTTCTAAATAGTGGGTGGTCAATATTAAAGTGCCACCGTTCTCCACGTAAGTTCGAGTGATGTCCCACAAGGCGTGGCGTGATTGTACGTCTAAGCCGGTGGTGGGCTCATCCAAGAAAATGCATTTTGGATTGCCGATAAATGAGGAAGCAACAGCAACTCGTCGCTTTTGGCCGTATGACAAGCCAGCGGTGCATTGATCCGCTATTGTATTTAATGAAAATCGTTCGATGGTGTCTGTCACACTGAGCGGGTTATCATAATGAGCAGCTACAAAGGCAAGTATTTCTTTCACCTTGAGTCCTTCTGGAAAGTCCGTGCCTTGTGGAGTCACACCAAGCTGAGCTTTAACAGACATGGCGCCTGGGGATTGATTGAAAAGGCGTGCGGTTCCACTATCGGCTTTCTCCAGTCCGAGTAAAATGTTCATTGTGGTGGTTTTTCCTGCGCCATTACAGCCCAATAAGGCGATGAGCTCACCAGACTCAATAGAAAAAGAGAGGCCTTTGAGAACAGACTTGTGCCCAAATGACTTTTTAATGTCTTTTAGTTCAATGATGGGTGTTGGCATTTTATTCCTTGCATAACAAGAGACTTATTAATTATGTCACACGGTCAATAAAAAGTAATACGAGACCAGCGCTGATGATGATCGGGGCTGAGTGGTATTCGTAATACAAACTAGTGACGCCACCAATCATTGTTGCGAATCCAAGCACAAACAACCATGCCCTGTTTTTCTTGGTAACAATATTGGGCTGAGTGTTTGCCGTTTGTTTAAGGTAGCGCTCAAGGTTTACTGGTAAATCGATAAGAGCATCTAGATTGGGTTGCCACTGTTGACGGATCCGTCTTAACAGTGGTTTCGGCCCTTTTTGTTCTTTGACCCACTTTTTAATGAGAGGGTATGCCGTATCCCATAAGTTTAAGTCAGGGTACAAGTTGCGTCCTAGAGCTTCAACACCCATGATGGTTTTTTGCAGTAGCATTAATTGTGGTTGCATGGGCATCTTGAAGTCACGAGCGACTTGGATTAGTTTCATTAAGGATAGGCCAAATGAGATTTCGTTGATTGGTTTTTCGAAGATGGGCTCAGCAATTGCACGGATCGCACTTGCGAATTGCTCAGCACGAGTGTCTTTTGGCACCCAGCCTGACTCAATATGGAGTCGAGCTACCTCGCCGTAATCGCGTTCAAAAAATGCCAACAAGTTCTGTGCGATATAGGCTTGGTCTTGTTTGCTGAGTTGCCCCATAATGCCAAAGTCGATACCAATATAACGAGGTGCTTTCGGGTCGCTGATATCCACAAATAAATTACCCGGGTGCATGTCGGCATGAAAAAAGTTATCGCGCAGCAGTTGCGTGAAAAAAATATCAACGCCATTGGCGGCCAACTTTTCAAGATTGACTTGTTGTTTCTTGAGGGTCTCAACGTCGCTAATTTTAACGCCAAATACGCGCTCCATCACTAGAATGTTGGTGCGACAGTAATCCCAGTGGATTTCGGGTACATACATCTTATTTGAATGTTTAAAGTTGCGCTTTAGTAAGGAGGCATTTGCTGCTTCTCGCTGCATATCCAGTTCATTAAGGATGGTGTGCTCAAACTCAGCAACCAGTTCAGTCGGTTTAAGTTGGCTACTATTAACAAAGCTTGAGTTGATTAAACGTGCAATTGCGTATAAAAGCTTAATGTCTTTACGAATAGTTTTTCTGATACCGGGTCGTACTATCTTTAAAACAACTTGTTCACCTGTGAGAAGTTCAGCAGCATGAACTTGAGCGATGGAGGCAGTTGCTAAGGGGGTGGTTTCCACATGACGGAAAATCTCGCTAATTGGTTTTTTGAGGCAGCGCTCTACTACTGAAAATGCTTTTTCCGATGAGAACGAGGGGGTGTCGTCTTGCAGCTTTTCTAGTTCTTTGATGATGTCTTGTGGGAAAATATCGTTACGCAAAGACAACAGCTGGCCAAACTTGATATGAATGGGCCCGAGTTTTTCCAGGCAAATTCGTATTGCTTCGCCTCGCTTGTGCGGGTAGGCATAACTTAGAGGATTCAAGTAGGTTAATCTTCTCCAGCTGGGTTTCACCGAGCCGAGAACTTGTCTGTTACAGATATGGCGCAACAGATGCTTGCTAGTGACCAGCATTCTCCAAAGCGTTTTCATGTTAGGTTTCCTGTGATTGTAGCTTACTTATTTTGGCTTCAATTTGGTGGGTGGCATTTTGAAGTTGCGCAATTTGAGTTTTAAATTCCGATAAGTGCCGCGGTTGAATGGCAATTTTCCCCTCTTGATGGCAATACTCTTTAACTTGACGACGAAAGCTCTGGCGTATTTTTTCTATGTTACTGCGTGTTTTTGTGGCGATGCGTGTGAGACGGTAGGCAAGCGGACCACCGATTCGCTTTGCAAGTAAACCTTCAATATCGATTTGGGTGTTTGAGAGAATTTGTCGCATGGTTTCACCTGCTTTGAAGTTACCGGCAATGGTGACGCTGCTGTTGCCGACGGTTTGTTTCGCTTCTTCTCCTCGGGCGGTGTTCACCAGGTCGAGTAATTTGCCACTGATCTGTGTATCAACTTCGCCGTGCCACTCCGAAAACAAGCAGACAATGTCGTGTTGAATCTGACAAAAGATGCTGGTGTGCATGTCGGTGATGTGTAATTGAAATGTTTTTCCATCCAGTGTTTTGATTTCAGATTTCGTGACTGGATCGTGCTCTAGTAAGGTGTTGATTGCTTTTTGCAGAGTGGAAGTTAGAAGTAGCATCATTAGTACTTGTATCCTTTATGTATGGCCACAATACCGCCAGTTAGGTTGATATGCGAGACATCACTAAACTGATTTTGTTGCATCAGTTGCGCTAGAGTCTGTTGATCAGGATGCATACGAATAGATTCAACTAAATAACGGTAGCTGTCTTCGTCTTGGGTGATAACTTTGCCTACTTTCGGGATGACATTGAAAGAATACAGGTCGTAGAGATTTTGCAGCGTCTGATCGGTTGGTTTTGAAAATTCCAATATCACCAGTAAACCGCCAGGCTTTAGGCAACGGTAAATCTCTGCTAGTGCTTGTCCCTTGTTTGTCACGTTGCGCAACCCAAATCCAATGATGACTCGATCAAACTGGTTGTCACTGAAAGGCATGGCTTCGGCATTAGCCTGAACGAATTCGATGTTGTCGAAAACGCCCTTATTGATTAACCGGTTTTTTCCTTCTTGCAGCATTTCAGGGTTGATGTCTGACAAAATGATCCCACCTGGGGAGCGAATTCGTTTGTGGATTCTTAAGGCGAGGTCGCCGGTGCCGCCCGCCAAATCAAGTACTTGGTGGTGTGGTCGCACTGCTAAGTGGTTGATAGCTAGATCTTTCCATAAGCGGTGGAGGCCGAAGGACATCAGGTCGTTCATGATGTCATAGCGATTTGCGACGGAGCTGAAAACATGATTAACCCGGTTGACTTTGTCGGATTGCTTAACTTGCTCAAAACCGAAGTGTGTTTTTTGATCGTTCATAGGCGATATAATAGCCCACATGTTCGACGGCCACAATATCTATTTGGCGATTACTGCGAGTCGTGTTAAAGTGTATAAAAAATACAGCTTATAAGGGGGGGAGCATTGGTTGTCGTTTTTTTGGATCTGGATGGCGTGGTATTACCTATCGCCAACTCTGATGACGCCATTTATAAGTATGCGAGTGAAACAACAGATGGGCCGGTCGCCAAGGTTGGTAGGCTGATTAATCCCAGTGTTATGAGTTTTTTGAGTGAGTTATATGCTAATTGTGACTTGCTCAATGTGGTGCTGATTACTCATCGTGATGTGCACAAAGATTCCCTGGAACGAACTATTCTAAGGTCAGTAAAACTGCCTCCAAACTTGACCGCGACTGAATTTGCTTGCGATTATTTAAAGTCACAGTTTGCGGGCAGTCGATTTAAAATTGACGTTGTGACTCGTTTTTCAGAAGCGCCGTCGATGGCAGAATCCTATTTGGCGGAGGCTTTTGAGTTAGGTCGTTGTTTAAAGAGTGACGAGCATGTTCAATCATTACAACGTAAGTTATACGCACAAGAGAACCAGCCACATTTAGCTGAGTGGCGTCAGGCAACAACGGATAATAAAAATTTGATGCTAAAAAAGTATATCTCTAAGCATGAGCAGTTTCGGGAATGCGGTCCGATTTACTTTTTTGAAGATCGACAGGTGTTGATTGATCGCGCGAATGAGATGGTAGAAGAGAATGATCAAGATTTATCTGGTGTCACGTTTGTGCCTGTTTGGTACCCACCTTACACGCCTGAGCGTCAGCTTGATTTGCCTGTGGTTGCTTGCTGCTCACAGGTTCGGTCGTTGGTATTTGAATCTGCTGAGTACCAGGCTTTAGAACAGTACGCGAATGCTCAAACAACATGTGAAAAGCTGAATTCATCAGGTACGCATCAGGAACGTGCGAAGTCGCTGTTGTTGTTGTTTAAATCTGAGGGTGATAACTTAGTGTTATTTTATTTGGCGTTGGACTTTAATCGTCGTTTGTTTCTAGGTCAGGTTAATGAGAACGAGCGTCGAGAGCTGTTTACATTATTTTTTACTAAAATGGGATGTAATTTGCAGGTAAAGCAATTGACCTCTGTGCCAAGCGCCGGTACCAGCTCAAGATCTTTCTTTAACACGCTTCAGCCTAAGTCATCTTCTCCGACAAGTCGTCATGTGTCTCGTTTTTACGGCATTATTTCTCGGTTGCAAGAAGAAATAAAGCAAGAGAGCAATGCTGTTTTTTTTAGTCAGTATCAATCGCTTGATCAAGGTCAAAATAATAGTATGAAGTGATTCATGTAATTGTATTATCACAATGTGTTCTGGCCGTGCTATTTTTCCACTCGAAAGTGTTGGTTGATATAAGCAAAATTTACAGCGTTAATGTAAGCGGTGATAGTGGCAAGAAGAAGATCGTTATGGTTTGATTTTCCGATGTGGCTGGATTCATTGTGTCGAATGATAACGGTGCTTCGATAGCGGTCGTTTGTGCTTTTATGTTTACAAGCTTGTGATGACAAGCTTTCTATTTCAATACTGGGGAAGTGTTTATTGACGGTTTGGTTCAGTAGATTTAAAGGAGAATCGTTTGAAGTTGAGGATAATTCGCAGTGCTGTTGATGAAAAAATTGACCGATTAATTGAAGTGTTATATGGTTTTCTTTGCATCTTTTATAGCTGATACTTTTACATTGTATTGGAGCATAGAATTCGTGGTGCGTAGAGATGATTTCTTCATCCTCGATGTGTTTCTCTGCATCGCCATGTTTGTTTTTGATAAGCTGGGTAAGCGCAACTTTATCTTTAGTGTGACAAAAGAATCCTTTTGACTGCAATACTGCTTGCATGTGATTGCTGCCACTAAATGGCCCGAAGGTGAGTCGCATTGTTTGCCCAACTTCTTTGGGGGAGAATGTATTGTAAACGTTGGGGTTATTCAATAGCGCACTGGTGTGTCCTCCAGATGAATGTCTAGCAATATTGTCACCAACAATCGGTTGGTGTGGTTGTCTAATTAGCATGTTGTCTGCCACGAAGTCTGATATGACTTTGAGGTAGCTAGGGCGTGTTTTTGTGGTGAAGTCGAGTTTTTTTTCAGCGCTGGAACCAAATTTTTTCAATGCCATGATACATTGTTCGATTGCCACGTTTCCCGCTCTTTCTCCAACACCGTTGATGCATCCTTCAATTTGCCTAGCGGGTCCATTAAATACTGACTGCAACGTGTTTTCAAGTGCCAGTCCAAGGTCGTTATGACAGTGAGCGGACCATAAAATATCGTGTTTTGGAAATTCACTTTTTAACTGAGAGGCAAATTGATTCATGATATTGACGAAATAGTGCTTCCCTTGCCAGTGGCTAGCACTGCCGATGGTGTCTGGGCAGGTGATAACCGATGCGCCAGCATCAATCGCTGCGCGACAGAGGTCAAGTCCAAAATCCACGTTAGGACCAATCTCGGAAAACCCTTCCAGAGCGAACTGAATAGAAAACCCGGATTGATGGGCCATCGAGAAAAGCCGGGTGATACGATTAATTATCGTGTTTTTGTCTTGAGCAAGTTTACCCAGTGATGCGTGCATTAGGGCTGGTGAGATTGGGACGTAGCAATATATTTGTGCTTTATTGGTTTTAACAGCGGGCAGTAGTGCTTTCATTGTGGTTTGAAGTTGGTCTTCTCTTAGTTGACACAGTGCGCATATCGTCATCGGAGAATGCTGGAGAGTTAGGTCACGTGTGATGGTGTGGACGCTCTCAAAGTGTGTTTTGCTAGAAGATGGAAATCCGGCATCCAGTACATCAATCCCAAGGTTGTGTGCGTGCTGAGCATATGCAATTTGCTTTTTTTGAGACATGCTGGCGCCAGGTGCTTGCTGCCCATCACGTAAAGTGGTATCGAGAATGAGTATCTGTTGGGGCTTTAAGCGGGGCATCTTTACTCCTGTTACTCATATATGATAGCGGTTTGTGGCAAAAACACAAAAAAAACCCACGTCAAGCGTGGGTTTTTTTAATTTCTAATCAGCTTATAAAATGGAGCGACTTAAATCTTCGTCTTCGGCCAGGTCGGCGAGTTGGCTATCAACGTAAGTTGCGTCGATCAGCTGGTTCTTTTCCGTTCCATCACTGGCGTCAAAAGAGATTTTTTCTAATAGACGCTCCATGATTGTGTGCAGTCGACGTGCGCCGATATTTTCAGCTTTATCATTGACTTGTTGAGCCACTTCGGCAATTCGCTGAATACCCGCGTCATTAAATGACAAGTCAAACCCTTCGGTTTCCATCAGAGCTGTGTACTGTTCTGTCAGTGATGCCTTTGGCTCTGTGAGTATACGCACGAAGTCGTTAACCTTGAGTGAATTCAGTTCCACTCTGATAGGCAGTCGGCCTTGCAATTCGGGTACCAAGTCAGAGGGTTTTGCAAGGTGAAATGCACCAGAGGCAATAAATAAGATATGGTCAGTTTTCACCATACCGTGCTTGGTGAAAACAGTCGAGCCTTCCACTAGAGGCAATAAGTCTCGTTGCACACCTTCTCGTGAAACATCACCGCCACCCATGTCAGGGCGTTTTACAATTTTGTCAATTTCATCGATGAACACAATGCCGTTTTCTTCTGCATTTTTGATCGCCTGCGCTTTGATCTCGTCTTCGTTAACCATTTTCGCGGCTTCTTCTTCGGTTAAAGCCTTGAATGCCTCTTTAATTTTGAGTCGACGTTTTTTGCTTTTTTTCTTATTGACGCTTTCCATCATGCTTTGCAATTGCCCGACCATTTCTTCCATGCCGGGAGGGCCCATAATTTCAAATCCGTTACCACGCGCTGAAATGTTGATCTCAATTTCCTTGTCGTCAAGCTGACCTTCGCGGAATTTCTTGCGATAGAGTTGGCGTGTTGCAGATTCTTTTTCTTTGGGTTCATCGTTTTCTTCACCTTCAAATTCACCATGTGCGTTGGGCACGAGGATATCTAAGATGCGTTCCTCTGCCGCCTCTTCTGCCAAACTGGTGACTTTGCGCATTTCTCGCTCGCGCGTCATTTTGATTGAAATGTCCATCAGGTCACGCACAATCGACTCAACGTCTCGTCCAACGTAGCCCACTTCCGTGAATTTGGTTGCTTCTACCTTAAGGAAAGGAGCGTCGGCAAGATCTGCTAAACGTCTTGAAATCTCGGTTTTACCACACCCTGTTGGTCCAATCATGAGAATGTTCTTTGGCGTGATTTCTTTGCGTAATTCTTCGTTTACTTGTGATCGACGCCAGCGATTTCGCAGAGCAATGGCGACGGCGCGTTTGGCTTCATGTTGACCAACAATGTAGTTATCTAGTTCAGAAACAATTTCTTTGGGTGTCATGGATTGATTTATTTCGGTCATAATTATCTCACTTGTTTAATGATCACTATCAAGTTCTTCGATGGTGAAGTTGTGATTGGTGTACACGCAAATGTCACCAGCAATGGTTAAGCCTTTTTCGACAATGTCTTTTGCACTGAGGTCAGTGTGATCCAGCAGTGCGCGTGCAGCAGATTGGGCAAAATGACCACCGGAGCCAATCGCCATCAAGTCGTCTTCGGGTTGGATGACGTCCCCGTTACCGGTCAGTATCAATGAAGCCGAATGGTCTGCTACGGTGAGCAAGGCTTCTAGTCGACGCAGCATTTTGTCCGTTCTCCAATCCTTCGCTAATTCAACGGCTGCTCGTAGCAAGTTTCCTTGGTGTTTTTCTAGCTTACCCTCAAAGCGTTCAAATAAGGTGAAGGCGTCTGCGGTGCCGCCAGCGAAACCGGCAATGACCTTGTTATTATACAAACGACGAACCTTACGTGCGTTTCCTTTTAAAATGGTGTTTCCCATGGACACTTGCCCATCGCCACCAATGACGACTTTACCTCCACGACGAACCGATAAGATGGTTGTTCCTCGATATTGTTGCATGTGCTCTATCTCCTCTAAGTGCGTGAATGACTTTACTAAGTTACTGCTTTACATGGTGGGGATGGCTGGTCTGAATTTCAAGTGTCGGCTGTCGTATTCTTTTTTTTGGGTGTTTTTGGGGAGATTAATAATGATTGTATGTTATTGCTTTCTAATAGGTTTTTGTTAAGTTTTGCACTGTTGAGTTGACTAAATGGCCCTACCATTACGCGGTAACGCTGGGGTTGTCTAGGTGAGTTTGTGACCACGAAAGCAGAGTAGCCTTCCGTGCCTAATTTTTCTGCCAAGCTTTGGCTGGCAGCGCTGTCGGTAGACGTTGCTACTTGTAGATAGTAACTGTTCGGGTTGATGGTGGATTGCGTATTCACTGGGTTAGGTGATGCGGGTACTTTTTCTTGCGGTAGCAGTGTGTAAAAATCAAGCGTGGGGTTGTGGTTTGCAACAGGGGTGGTTTTTTTATGTGACGTCGTCTTGGCGTGAATTTTTACGTGTTTGAGTTTGGCTTGATGGTGGTAGACGAGGTAACCCAAGGCGATGATCACGATCCATAATGTGAAGTTGAGACACGCCAGTCGTAAGCGATTCTGACGCTTTTTACGATAATGATGCGCGTAGTCTTTCATTGGCAGCTCGGTGTACTGATTATCTTTAAGTCATTTATGATACTATTTTTTTATTTTTTTTGCTATGACAGAACATGGCATGTTGCTTGATAGCGGGTGATGGCGCTGGTAACACATGCTATCGCGCGCGCACACGTAGGGTGGGAAATAATGTACGCACGTTGTCTTAACATCTTATTTAATCTTAATATAATGTTTTTCGATGCAAACTGTTACAAAAACTGCCTTGTCTCACATCCCGCTGTTACACTTGTCGTGTAAAGTTTAAACATATCTCATTGGTTCTGATTGGAGGTGTTGAATATGTCGCAGTATGTATCGTTTGAAGAGTGTAACAAGCTCATTTGTATGCTTGATGAATACTCAAGTTTTCTAGCAAAAAAACGAATATCCAGCGCAATTGATCAGTTAATGGCTTTGCCGAGAGTCAAATCAACTCAATGCGAGGCACTTTTGCAGCAAATTAAAAAGCAAGTTGTCGACCAAACATCGATACAGATCACTGATCCAGTTTCTAACGATGCTAAATCACCGTGGTACAAATGGAGTGTTAGATCAGCTGATGATTCCAAACAAGCGATGCTGATGAATACGCTGAGAGAGAAAAAAGAGTGCGTTGGTGCTGTAGAAAAACTTGAGCGAAATTTGCGTCGCTGGTATGCCGCTAGGGATTTCAAACATCAGATCATCCCTACCTTTAATAAGGCGACTAAACAAATTATTTCTAACAGTTCATTATGCAGTGATAAGTCTTTTCAAGCGGCATCACGTCAGTTCATCAATCTGGTAGGGGCTGATACGCATTGTGCTGATATCTTCAAACAAATTCGGATTGTGCTAAGAGAAATGTGGCATGGTGTTTCTACAGCGGCTCGGTCATTGGTTGGTAAGAAAACTCGGTTTTTTGATACGGTTGCCCACCGAAAAATATCAGAATGTGTGTCAGACATAGAAAGAGGCCCGGTTGCGGGTTGCTAATGGCTTGCAGGTTTTTGTTAAGTTTGATTACGTTCGATCGACCTTTGTTTATCGAAAGGGCTTGTCTGCTGACGAGTAGCGATGATTTTGACTAGTGATTCCCACATTAAGACGATATACTCTAGACTATGGAAAAAAATGATCATGTGTTAGTGGTTGATGATGATGCTCAAATAAGAGATCTTCTAGCGCAATTTTTACTAAAGCACAATTACAAGGTTTCGACTGCGTGCAACGGTCGTGAGATGGAGCAGGAACTCAAACGCCAGAAGGTGGATCTATTAATTTTAGACGTGATGCTACCAGGGAAAACCGGCACTCAATTATGTCAGGAAGTGCGTCAAAAATCAGATATTCCTATACTCATGTTAACGGCCATGAATGATGACGTCGATCGAATTTTAGGTCTGGAGATGGGTGCCGATGACTACATCGCTAAACCGTTTAACCCGCGTGAACTATTGGCGCGCATGCGTGCCGTTTTACGGCGCACCTCTGGGAGAGGGCAAGTTTCTGTAACGCCTGTGGCTAAGCCGCCAAAGTACCGTTTTGATCATTGGGTGTTGGATTCAGCGCGTCGGCATCTGAGTGACAGTCAAGGGATGCAGATTGTTTTAAGTTCGGGAGAGTATAATTTGTTGGTTGCCTTTTTACAGCGTCCGCAACAAGTTTTAAGCAGAGATTTGCTACTGGATGTTACCAAAAACCGCGAGGCGGGCCCGTTTGATCGAAGTATCGATATTCAGATTTCACGTTTACGCCACAAAATTGAAAAAAAACCAAAGTCACCTGAGCTGATTAAAACTGTGCGGGGCGGAGGTTATGTCTTGGCAACCGACGTAGTTAAAATATGAGTAATCGACAGCGTTTTTCTGTTTTATTTAGTCAACAAGCGGTGATGCTGTTCTTTGGCTGCTTATTTTTGATTCATGTGGCTTTTTTAAGTTTTTTTGCTCGTGAGTACAACCAAAACAGGCAAGCACTGCGTGGTAGTAACATTGTACAAAATATTCAAAATGTACTGAACGCGAGTCAGTTAGAAGTCGGCAAAACGGAACAGGATACTTTCGCTCTTAGGCGTAGCGTGGTAAATAAATCACAGTACAATGATATCAAGTATTCTTTGACGCGCGCACCGAAGGGGAATAAAGTCATTCGTAATTGGACCCCGGGCGCCGTTCGTCGAGTGGTGTCAGGGCATTTACTGGATTTTAACGTGTCGGTGATGGTGGCAAAGGAACAATGGTTAAACGCAAAATCAGAAGTTAAAACCCGGTTTTTTTACCAAGAGTTATTTTTGATTATTACTGAGATTGTGGTGTTTAGTTGTATCTTCATCTCAGCATGGTCAGTCAGTCGATTTACTCGTCCCTTAAGAAAGTTTAAGGTAGCTGCTGAGCGTTTGGGGGTGGACTTGCACGCAGCCCCATTGGATTTGTATGGCCCCAAGGTGGTTCGCGAAACGGCCTTTGCCATGAATCGAATGCAGAATCGTATCCAGGATTTAATTCGCGATAGAACTCAAATGATAGCGGCTATTTCACACGACTTACGAACTCCCATTACGCGGATGAAATTACGTTTGCAATTGCTAGACGATCAATCAGGCACTGCCGCTTGTATTCAAGATTTAGATGAGATGAATGAAATGATTAAGGCGGTAATGGACTTTTCACGCGACGATGCTGAAAAGGAGCCGATGATGAGAATTGAGTTGGCATCATTAGTAGAGACGATTTGTAATGATGCCGTTGATATGGGGCATCTGTTAACGTTTCAGGGCCATGTTCAGCGTGTACCTGTCATGGGCCGGTCGCTGGATTTGAAACGCGCTTTTACCAATGTGATTAATAATGCCTGTCGCTATGGAACACGGGTGTCTGTTGATTTATCTGTGGTCAGTCGTCAAGCGCGCATCTTGATCAAAGACGATGGGCCCGGTATACCCGAAGATGAAATTGAGCGTGTGTTTGAGCCTTTTTATCGCGCAGAGAAATCCAGAAATAGAGATACCGGTGGGGTGGGTTTGGGTTTGGCGGTGACAGAGGGTATCATTCATGCGCATGAAGGGAAAATACGTTTGCGCAATGTAAAACCGAGTGGCTTATTAGTCACGATAATGTTGCCGTGTTTAAATTGATGACCTTATAGGTCAGTTTTGATATAAACCTCATGCAACTGATTGAATGCCGTGGGTTGCGGGTCGGTCTCCTCTAGGTATTGCCAGCAAGCTTGAGCGCATTGGTCAGTTGTGATGGATGTGGAATCAATTAGAATATCGTAATTCATAAATTCATGGGTGCAGCGTGATGCTAGGTGCATCCCGGTGGGTCTAAAATTCTCTTGAGCGTTGGCGTTTTTAACGTTTGTTGAGCGTTTGGCTTCGCGTTGTACGCCGATTTCAGTGGCTGCAGTCATACCTATAATGAAAACGGGGTAGCCGGCTAAAGCTTGCAGGAATGGAATCAAGTCATGGGGTTGCCAAAACAGTTCATCAGCAATAACATCGATACCTTGGTCGAGAAAGTGAGTGACAGCCAGGAAACGTGCTCGATTGATCTTATGTATTTCTGGCCCGTGTACGATAGTGGTGCGTTGATGTGCTCCACTACCTGATACTTCCGGCGTTAGGTACATCGGGTCCGGATGGTCTAGATCAAGCTTACAGGGAGGGATGCTTAGATGAAATGCATCGATGCCCAACAACACGCTGGGTCGAGAGGACGCGAGTTTATTCTGTAATTTTCTAGCGGTACTGGTTTTTCCCACACTACAGGGGCCGTTAATCACAATGTGACGACCCAGTTTATCTGGATTCAAGGTGTCGCTCCTTAATACTTTTTAATGCTTGTTGCGCTGCTCTAATGCCGCTGAGGTAGGCGCCGTGGACGGTGGTGCTATAGCGGGTACTAGTGCCTTCACCAGCAAAAAAGAGCGCGTTGTTGACTGGTTTTGTTAAGTTGATGATGTCTTGGTTGTTTTTTAAAGCATGCAATCCAAGACTGGTGTAAGAACCAAAAGCCGATGGGTCTTTTCCCCATCGTGTGACGGTGATATGCGTGGGTTGTGGTATCTGGTTGCCATAAATATGGCGTAACGTTTGCATGACTGATGCTTTAATTTGATTGTTGGTCAGCGACTCCATTACGTCGGCAGAGTGTCCGGCAGTGTAGGCGATTAATATCGGTTTTTTAATGTAATAGGCGTAATTTAAAAATGCAGCCCAAACCGGTTGTTGTTGATTATCATAATCACTAATATTAGGAGTCACGCCAATAAACTGTTTGTGTTCATCTCTATTCCAGAAAACGGACGGGAAGGTCAGCACCACTTTATCAAAACTAAACATGTTTAAGTGATCGATGGCTTCTTGAGTTTGCTGAGGTAGCTCGGGTATGAATTTGATTTGGTGTTTTTTAAGTACACCAATGGGCGTCGTGCAAATAACAGCGGGAGCCGTGTATGTGTTGCCGTTACGAGTGGAGACAATGATTTTATTTGGGTTTCGGAAGTCTATTTTGTTAACAACTTGGTTAAGTTTGATTGCTTTTTTTAGTGGGTTGGTAAGATGGTTAATGAGTTCGTTATATCCGTTTAGCATCAATTGATCAGTATCAGAGGCGCTTTGGCCAACATCGTAGTGTGTTGGAAGTTGTGACAGTGCGTTCGCATATTCTGTTTCTATTGAGATAAAACTTAAAAAACGTAAGTTTATTTGTTGCTGTTGATTGAGGTGGTGTTGTTTGCAGAAGGCTGACAAAGCTTGCTGCACATTTGAATGTGGGGATTTTTTTAAGGATTGTTTAAACTGATCGAAGTGTTGATATGCGTTTTCTAAAGCTTGCTTGCTAACTGGACGATAGTTTTCATTGTAAATACTATAGGACGAGTTGATGTCAGTTGCACTTAATTTGCTTTGGAACTTCTTGGCCAGCGAAAAGAGCGGGTTATTGGGATGGTAGCCATGAATCCACGAGGCGCCCAAGTCAATTGGAGTGTTTAATGTGTTGGCGTTGTTTATAGTGTTAATTCGTCCGCCGATACGATCACGTGACTCAAGGATGATAATATTTTTGACGCCTTCTTTATCTAACTCTCTGGCAGCACTAATGCCGCTCATGCCTGCGCCGATGACAATGACTGGGGTTGTGATGGGTTTTTTAGATTGGTGCTGAATAAAAAGCGTAATGACAATTGCAATAATCGAGAGAATTGTGCCACCAACAAATAGAGGTTTCATTCTTCGTCCTTGTTTGATATGAAAACTAATTTTAGTTTAGCACGCTTGTTCAATACAGCAAAATCATAAGGGTAAAAATACAATTTTTTTCGTTATCATTGAATGGAATCGTATGCATACCCGCTTAATAGTGATGACTTAATTTCTTTATTGATACAACAGGTCGTTATAAAAAAAAGTGATGCATTTGGAGATAACAGGGTAAACGAGGGGGGGGATCTATCTTTATTACTGATATACCTGCATCAGTAGGCATTTGTATTCATGCTGATGCTCATTTTGTCGACTTACTATTTGATACTGGTTTTGTGACTGAAACGCTCAGTCAGTGTTAATGGACTTGTTTTATACCAATACATGGTATTTTTGATGATTAAAAAGACAATATATGTATCTTTTTTTTAGTTTTATTTGTTGCAAAAAGAAGCAGTTTCATTGGCTTTGACTATAATCCGCACGAGATTTTAGAGCGGAGGTCATGTGGCTAGAGGCGTAAATATATTAAAAGGTGAGCTTGATCATCTTATCAATCTTTTTAGTCGAAGTAGTGATCAGAAGTCTAGATCCTTTGATGCTCGAGACTTAGAGGAAAGATTTACGCGTGTTGTCAATCAGTGTGAATTATTGATGGATGACAGTTGTCCAGAATATTATTTATTCTTATCAAGATTGTATAGTTCATCTTGCTCTCTTCCTTATACTAATAAAAAAGAGAGTTCAGATTATCTTAGTAAGTATGAGGAGGCGATTGCTAAAAATAACTATGGTAAAAATAAACAGGATAAAATTAAAGCAGAGGTTCAGCGACTTTTTAGTCGCATGAATGAGACTTATACAGCCTCTATGGTATCAACTTCGGCTATTGATAATATAACCACGTCATTTGGAATTAGTAGCGCTGATGTGAGATCAAACCTGGATTTTGCTCAAACACAAATTGATACGGCATCAGATTGTTTGACGGCATATTCGTTAGTTAGTGCCAGTGTCGATAGTGCTAACTTATCAGACTATCTCGGCTCTGCTTCGGGTGATATAAGCACGATAATGAATGCGTTTGAGGTTTTGTTAATCGCAAAAAATTTATGTCAAGGAGT
Organism: uncultured Gammaproteobacteria bacterium; assembly: GCA_902581285.1. GTDB lineage: Bacteria > Pseudomonadota > Gammaproteobacteria > Coxiellales > Coxiellaceae > CACHNP01. Next base: position 17,214 of record CACHNP010000003.1, read on the forward strand.
GAGTCTTAATTCCATATTAGCGAAAAGTGGAAGGAAAAAACGACTAGCTAAAATGGCTTTGTCACTATCATTCTCAACTTTAAAATTACTGGGTCATATCCCCGTCGCCAATCTTCCGGCTATCATGGCCGTGCAGTCTTTGTGCAAGCTGGGTTTAACAGGGTATTTTTATCAGAAGAAAAAAGAGAACTTTAAAGAAGAGGAAAGGAAGTGGGGGATGCTTGATTCTCAATTAAAAGAAGAAGTTGGGAAGAAAGGTGCTAATGTTTCCGATATAATGTCGTTGAGGGACGTTGAAAAACAGTTGAAAGAAGGAAATATGAACTTAAATGACGCCGCAACGCATGTGTTATTGACTCGTGCCAATTCGGTTGAGGACCTTGAAGTTGCCTCAGATATTCTGATAAAAACAAAGGATTATCTCGAGTCGTCAAAAGCCGATGAAAATGAAGATGCTATAGCTCTGATTAAGAAGATTGATCGAAAAATCAAGATTAATTCGGGATTGGTGAGTGCAAAAAAACAGTTGAAAAATTTAGAGGGTGATCTACAGAAGAGTATTGTGGATTTGGCCGTTACTACGGCGCTGGCTATTGCGTTTGTGACAGTGGCGCATCCATTTGTACCTGTTGTGGCAGCTGCTGGTTGCCTTTATGCGCTATACAATTCGTATGATTCGATATCAGGGCTATTTTCGAAGTCAAAACGGGTTCCTGATTTGTCACGTTATTCTAATCAAGAGTGCGCCAGTTATATGCTACATAAACTCACTCAATTTATCGATGCTGAATCAACTGGCTCCAAATCAATGGGTGAGGAGAAGTCGTCACAGTTAGAGGACATAAAGAGTAAAATTGAGGCTTTAAAAGCCAATCGCGGGTCTTCATCAGACGATATCAAAGCGATTTTTGAGATTGTTAAAGAAATTAAAGAGACAGGTTTGACGTCGATGTATAAAAAGTTTCAGCCAATCGAGCGCGCTTATCAACGTCGGGTGGATAAGTTGGATGAGGATTTTACGTCGTCATCTCAAATATCAAATAACCCAATGAAACCTTAGTGCTCGCTTGAGTTTTACCTATTATTAGGTTTTGATGATAATCAATGTCAGTTAGTGCGTGATGTTATGTGTATAAAACGGGCTAGCTAGGATTTATGTTTGCTCGAGCAATATTGATAATGATTTCGTGATAAGGTTCGGGCCCATGATGAATAAGGCATATAAACTGGTATGCTACGGATTTTATTGACGCTGATGCGTGATCATTTGTTATTAAGCCAGGGTTGCATCGATCTGATTCGTTTTCCAACTGTCTCGATGGGATGATGACGAGCTCGGGTTCTCGCTTTGACCAGGTTCTTTTTTCCTCTCTGGTATTCGCGTAACCATTTTTTCATGAACTTGCCATTTTTGATATCCTTTAGGACCGCCTTCATATTTTTTTTTGTTTTCTTGTTGATGATTCTTGGTCCTGATATCAATGCACCGTATTCAGCCGTGTTGGATATGGCTTGATTCATATGTGCAATCCCACCCTGGTGGATCAGATTCGTGATGAGTTTAAGCTCATTAACAATTTCAAAATAAGCAATATCAGCGGGGTAGTCTGCTTCAACCAGCGTGTCATAGCCATTTTTAATGAGTTCAACTAAGCCACCACAGATCACAGCTTGTTCGCCAAATAGGTCGGTTTCGGTTTCGTCTTTAAATGTGGTTGTTATGATGCCAGCACGATCAGCGCCAATGGCGTGAGCGTAGGAGAGAGCCAATGCCTCAGCATGGCCGGTATGGTCCTGGTTAACAGCAACCAGGCATGGCGCACCGCGTCCATTGATGTATTCGTGTCTCACCATGTCCCCTGGGCTTTTTGGCGCGACCATCACAATGTCACACTCTTGGGGAGGGTGAATCAGTTGGTAATGTATCGATAAGCCGTGTGCGAAAGCCAAGGTGTCTTGTGCTGCAAGGTGTGGCTGTATATGATTATTATAGACTTCCGCATGAGTTTCATCGGGCGTGAGAAGCATTATGAAATTTGCCCATTCACAAGCTTGTGATAGATTTAACACAGTAAAACCATCGGCTGTTGCCGTTTGTCTGTGGTTTGATTCCGGCCTCAAGCCAATGACCAGGTCACTGATGCCACTATCACGGCAATTCAGTGCGTGTGATCGCCCTTGGTTGCCATAGCCGATAATCGCCACTTTTTTTCTGGCGATTAACTTCAGCTTATCCTGATCGTGTGCTGGCATAGCGACTATCCCGTGGTAGTGTGCTCGTAATGAAGTCTCCGGTGGTTGACGTCAAACTATTTTCACTATAAACAAAACCGAATATCTGTTCAAATTTTACGACTAAACTGTCTGTTTTAGATGAGGTTTTGTCTTGTAGGCATTAAATTCCAGTCACGTTTGAATCGCCAGTACCTGATTCATGCGTGCCGTTGCTGATGAGCCGCGAGTTTAAAAAAAGCTTGCAATGCTATTAAACTTGCGATAAATTGTGTTCTTTTATTAGTCAGTGCGAGGTACGGTATGTCATACAATCATTCTTTTCAACGTTCGTTTGAGCTGTGATTGTTGCGTATTTCTCATGTTTTTATACTGTTAATCAATTCGCTAATCGGTTCAGCTTAACGTATTTTTTATTCTAACTTATTTATCTATCAGCTGATTGAGTGCTGGTCGTAACATAAGGTATGGTGTCAATACATTGAGGTTAATTATGGGCAATTTTGAGTCTAGCTGTAAGGTGGATGTTCATCTTATGGCATCGGAAGCGAGTTGGATGGAGCAGAGCGCGATTGATCAATTGAATCAAACCGCTTTGTGGCCAGGGATGGTTAAAGCGGTGGGGTTACCTGATTTACACCCCGGTAAATACCACCCTATTGGTGCAGCGTTTATCACTCGGGGTATTCTTTATCCGCAATTGGTGGGTAATGACATTGGGTGTGGTATGGGATTATGGCAGTCTGATTTATTAACAAAAAAGAATAAACTGGACCGCTTTACTAAAAAATGTCGTGGACTGCAGTCCGCATGGGAAGGCGATGTGGTTGCCTGGCGTGCTAAGTTTGGTGTGACGGCATCGGATTTTGATTCGGTAATGGGAACCATCGGTGGTGGAAATCATTTTGCTGAATTGCAATGCGTAGAACGTCTGGTAGACACGAAACGATGTGGGGATTTGGGTTTGGATTCGAGTCGTCTTCAAATCTTGGTGCACTCCGGTTCGCGTGGTTTGGGAGAGTCAATCCTACGTCGGTATTTACAAGGGGTGGGAGTGAGTCAAGGAGTAGAAGCACATTCACTCAGTGCGCAAACCTATCTGTCGCAGCATGATGAAGCGGTTCGGTGGGCGGAGGCCAATCGGGCATTGATTGCGCAGCGTTTCATGTCCTGCTTAGGCACATCGGGTCGACTCTTGACCGATGTAAACCATAATACGGTGACGCCATTACAGTGGGATGGGGGAACTGGCTGGTTGCATCGTAAAGGTGCGACACCGTCTACCGAGGGCGTGGTCGTGATCCCTGGATCGCGTGGTGATTTTTCGTACCTGGTGGAGCCTATCGGTGAGCAGCATGCGAATGCTTATTCATTGGCGCATGGCGCAGGGAGGAAATGGAAACGCAGTAGTGTGAAAGCGCGTTTGGCAACATTCAAAGCGGAAGATTTGTGTCGCACGAAGTTGGGCAGTCGTGTGATTTGTGAAGACAAAAAACTTTTGTTTGAAGAAGCACCACCAGCTTATAAAAACATTACGACGGTGATTGATGACATGGTGAATGCTGGCATCATTCGAGTGATAGCGGTGTTACGCCCGATATTGACATACAAAATGAGGAGAGGCGAGTGAACGAGTGTTGGTTGCATGTCTCATCCGGGAAAGGTCCGGATGAGTGCGCGCGTGCGGTTGCTTTATTGGTGGATTATTTGCAACACGAGCTGACCGCACGAAGTCTCATGGTTGAGGTGGTTGATCGTGTGCCCGTTGAGCGAAGAGGATGCTACGCTTCAGTTGTTTTGTTCATTCGATCTAAAGACACAAATGTGTGGGACCTGCTTAGCGAGTGGCAGGGAACGGTACTGTGGGTGTGCAAAAGTCCCTATCGACCAAACCATAAGCGAAAAAATTGGTTTATTGCTGTTAATCGGGTGACGTTGAGGCGCGAAAATTGTGATATGTTGCTAAAGGATGTGCGAGTTGAGTCAATGCGCGCGCGCGGCCCTGGCGGGCAACACGTGAATAAGACGGCCAGTGCCATTCGTGTGACGCACGTGCCTTCGGGGTTGGTGGCAACGGCGCAAGAGGAACGGTCACAGCATCGAAATAAGCAACGCGCATTGGCTCGATTATGCCGATTGTTGGCAGAGCAAGAATCCGCGCGTCAGTGCGAATTGAATCAGTCATTATGGCAGAAGCATGCCCAGTTAAAACGGGGAGATGCGATTAAGGTGTTTGTTGGCTTAACATTTAAATTACGCTAAGCCACGCCTCTCTGACTTACGGGCGTTATTCTAACCGCCCGTTTCACCGCTGAAGTTGTGGTTGGTTGTGTTGCTCTTGATTTTCCTCTTGGTTGGAGAATGAGCGGTATACTCGCAAGAGTTCATCGAGAATCTTCTTTGCAGCAAATACAAAGAGTGTAATCGCCACTAGAGACGTATAATGCATGGTTCGAGTGGTCTGTGCTTTATATTGATTGAAGGTCGCAAGAGATAACCCAGTTTGGTCGCTGTACTGATCGAGAAAGTTTGCGTTGTGTGTATACATGCTGATGAGGCTGTCTTCGATTTTATAAAAATCGTGATTGAGCCTTTGTACTGTGTATATTTCTTTTAATGAAAGACAAACAAGTAGTGTGGGAATCGCATCTGAGGTTAACGCAGCTGCGATGAGCCGTTTGACTGATTTACGCATCATAAACTGATAATGATTGTGTAAAAACACGGCTAGGTAAGCCATGTAGCCTTGCTTTGGGTTTTTCATTCCTATATTTGCTATTTGTGATGCAAAAATCAAGTTCCACAATCGATCGTAGTTCGTTGTGTTTGGTGTATGCCGTCTAAAAATGTATCGGTTGCTAATAGCCACGTGCAGTAAACTTGAAGTATACAGCGTATATTCCATTATTCTTGAATAGAATAAAAGACTGAATGACTTCATCTGTTCATTATGAGAGCTATGCTGGGGTGGTAATGTTAGGTGGTTTTCCTTGAGGAGTTCACTTAATTGATTATGGATGATTGTTTCTGCTGATAGTTGTTCTATTTTCAATCTAACTTTTACCAGCTGAGTTGAATACAGAGGTAAAAAGAAACAGATTTTTTTTAAATTAGCTTTTAGTAATTTCGCCTCATCGTCAGTCATTGATAAGCGCTGCTGCAGTTGTTGTGTTATTCTATCAAACATATTCTCTCCCGTTGGGTGAACTTCACTATGGTTTACTTGCTTGTCTGTATTAAAGGTCAGGAATGACGATACACTAAGGGTAATTTGCTGTCAAATAGTCTAAATACACAGCTCTTCTTGTGAATTTGTATTGCTCCGGTTGATTGTCTGGTGGTGCAACTTTGTTGCGCAGTGTGTTTTTTTTGTGATATTTGATAGCCTTAAAAGGCAGACATGAATAGGGAAGCGTTTATGGTTGATCGTCGAGTTATTGCTACCGAAGCTGGGGACAAGCAAGCAGAGTGTTTTGAGCACGCATGGATGGATTGGTTCCACTCATTGTGGTGCATGGTTAATGATGAGTCTACACACGTCTCGCAAGGTGTAGATGGTTTTTCACGGATTCGGTTCTTTACTACGTTGTTGGGCGCTATTGTGCACAGTAACGATGCCACTGAAAGCCCTGAGTTACAGTTAGCTATATTAGTAGCAGCCATCATAAGTGGTCGCTACGTTCAGATGGGCAGGTTGATTGTTCTGAGCAGGGTGCTGAATGGTTTGCGCAAGATTTGGTGTCCTCCATTGTGGAATTTTCCTCAAAACTTACCCGTTTAGATTTTAGTGAGTATTATTCGGTGTGCTTTTTGTTGGCAGAGCAAGAATCCGCACGTCAGTGCGAATTGAATCAGTCATTATGGCAGAAGCATGCCCAGTTAAAACGGGGAGATGCGATTAAGGTGTTTGTTGGCTTAGCATTTAAACTACGCTAAGTCATGCCTCGTTGACTTACGGGCGTTATTCTAACCGTCCGTTTTACTTTTATCTCCCTGTGATGATAAGGCGTGTCTGCGTTTATACTAAGATAAGCAGGGGATGCTCACATCAGTTCATGAGTGATGTTAGTCCGTGAAAATCCTTGTAACCTATTGATTTTTATATTTACCCAATTAGAATCATTTATCGTTTAATATTTTTTTAACATTAGGTCGGTATAATAGCATCAACAATCAATTAAAGCTCCACGAGTGTAAGAGAAAGAATAAGGCCGAAGATTCAAGGAAAAAGCCATAACGAAGATTGGGTCGGTGAAGTCTACCTAAACATATAACGAAAAAAGGGAAAAAATATGTTAACAGAAAATATGCCAAAAGGATCGAACATAACATCACAACTTTTTACACAGAAGGAGTTTGAAAACGTCTCACGGGACATGAGTGAACTTCGCATAATTGCTGAAGCTATAGAGGCCACAGGTTTGCGGAAATATGCAAATGAGTCTGAGTTTAGTTTCTTTTCTGGGAAACATCATAAGGATAGAGCCAAAGTTTTATTAGCTGAGTTGGAAAAAGATCACCTTTCACTTAAGGATAAACAGGCACTGCTTATCAATCAATTGAGTAAGTTTCATGAAAATGTGAAAAGTTCTGAAAGCCAACCTTATGCAGATTGTCCCGCCGCTTTAACAAAAAAGTTTAACAAAGCTGATAAGAATGAAAAATATCGTGTCATTCTAGAAGAGTTGTTGGGATCGTTAACTCTAATGCGTGTGTCTAGTTATTTAATTAATAACCCGAGCAATAATGATATGATGCCGAAGACTTCGTGCAATTCGCCAGAGATATGAACATCAGTTTGAGAAAACAGAGACCTTTACTTTGGCTGTTATAATAAAGCTAAAAATAGGCAGGCATGTGGATTAACACGCACGACACGCCATTAAAAAAACCGAGAGACTTGTTCTCTCGGTTTTTTTATTAAACAATTCTAACAAGTACAAATACGGTTTAAGACATCTAAAAATTCAGCTGATAGCTTCGATTGGCTTGAGGTAGATCGCCGGCACATTATCGGTGAGCCAAACGCCGTTGTCTGATCGAAGGAATGAAACGTTATTTTGATGCATGCTTTTAGCATCAATAGCTAAGATCACCGGTTTGCCATAACGTGACCCCACCTTTTTCCTCCTGTTTATCGATTTTATAGGTGTATGAGTCGAGTCCTATTCCATGGTTGACGTATTTTCAATCATGTGCTCGTGGCACGAAAAAAAACGTTATTTTTTTTATTCCGCGGTCACGATTTTTTTTCAATGTACTTTTGATGATACTCTTCGGCTGGGTGGAATTCGGTTGCTGACACAACTTGTGTCACAACGCGATCGTGCTGGGGGTGAGCTGCAATGGCGCTAAGCGCACCTAGCTGTTGCTCTTTTGTGTGGGTGAAAATAGCTGAGCGGTATTGGCTGCCGATATCCGGGCCTTGGCGATTCAGCGTTGTCGGATCATGAATTTTGAAGAACTCGTTTAACAGCTCGGCGTAGGTGATCTTCTCAGGGTCGAAGATAATTTCGATCGCTTCTGCGTGTCCAGTGGTGCCTGAACACACTTGCTCGTAGCGGGGTTTATCTGTATGTCCGCCGGTGTAGCCCACGGTGGTTTTTAACACCCCGGTCAAGCTATCGAAGTGTTTTTGTACGCCCCAAAAGCAGCCAGCGGCAAAGGTGGCTTTAGCATTGTCATTAGGCACGAAGCGTTTCTCCTGTCATTACATCTCTGATGGTGGTAGGTTTGGTGAGTGTACCCACTTTACCAGGCACAATGAAGTCGACTTTTTCACCGAAGGTGCGTTGCACCATCAGATCACTGCGCGCTGGAATTTCGCCAGAGATATTCGCGCTGGTTGATATGATCGGTTTGCCGTAACTGTCGCACAGTGCACGAATCACCGGATGTGCACTGATTCGAATAGCAATCGAGTGATGGTAGTCTCCGGTTATCCAGGTGGGTGTGTCATGATGTGATCGAAAAATCCAGGTGTAGGGGCCTGGCCAAGTGGATAACGCCCGAGTTAAGTTAATTGGCGGCGGGGGAATGATGAATCGTTCAACTTGTTCAATGTGACTCGCAACAAGAATCAGGCCTTTACCAATATTACGTTGCTTCATTTCCAGCAGTTTGGAGACCGCTTGGTGATTTAAGGGGTCGCAACCCAAGCCATAGACAGATTCGGTGGGATAAGCAATGACCCCACCGTTCTTGATACATTGTATAGCTTGACTGAGCGTTTGGGATGATAGCGTGTTCATGCTATGCCTCTTGTTCCATTTCTGCGTTGGTGTTAATTAAGTCTTGTTTTTTCGCTAGTCGCATATCAAGCAGCTGGTTCTCCAGTGTTGGATTATGCAGTGCGAGGATTTGTGCTGCTAGGATAGCAGCGTTGTGTGCGCCGGGTTTACCAATAGCGGTGGTGGCTACGGGGATACCACCAGGCATTTGTACTGTTGAGAGCAAGGAATCCAAGCCGCCGAGTGAACCCGCATCCAATGGCACACCAATCACCGGCTTGATGGTGTGTGCCGCAATGGTTCCCGCTAAATGAGCGGCGAGGCCCGCGGCTGCAATGAATACCTGTGCGCCACGTTGAGCGGCGTCTTCGACGTATTGTTTTGTCAGCATTGGAGTGCGGTGAGCTGACAATATCTTCACTTCGTGCGTGATGTTGAGTCGTTTAAAAACGTCGATGGTGGCTTGTAGAACCGGTAAGTCATTTTTAGATCCCATGAGGATGGCGACAAATGGCGTGGTCATGTTGGTGTCCTTAGTTTGTGTTTGAGATGAAGTGAGTGTTAAGCAGCATTGTTTACTGCAGCCAGGTTGATATTATGCGTAAATTTTTTGCCGAGAGCAAATGGTTGGGGCTTGAATCTGGTTTCGTCTTTAAGTGATAATGTGTTTGTTTTCTCAGGAGGGAGTATGTTAACTAAAATTGATCAATATTTAGTGCTTTTACGGTCTGTTTTTATGAGTCATTTGCCTTTTTTTATGCATTGGATTGCAGTTATGTGGCTGATATTTATAGTTAACACCCTTTTTTTTCAAGGCCGGCTCAACGTTCTTGGTATTTACCCTCGTCACCCCATCGGCTTAATCGGCATTCTTTGTTCTCCTTTTTTACATGGGGGCTTTAGTCATTTGTTACTAAACAGTGCGATGCTTTTTATTTTAGGCAGTTTTGTGATGATGCTCGATCCCAGTCAGTTTTATATTATCAGTGCGATTATTCTCATTATTGGAGGTGGGTTGACGTGGGAGTTTGGGCGTCCGTATTTACATATTGGTGCCAGTGGTCTGATTATGGGGTACTGGGGATTTTTAATGATTAATGTGTTCGTTCAGCCCACGTTGTTGGCAGTGGTGGTGGTGGCAGTGTGCTTGTATTATTTTGGCGCCATGTTTCTTAATTTATTTCCGCAGGATGAGCAAACCTCTTGGGAAGGGCACCTGTTCGGGTTTTTCGGTGGTGTCGCAGCCGTATTTTTGGCGCCCATGTTGCAGTCGTTGTTTGTGAAGGTGTCTTAATCCTCAGCTAAAAAAGTTACGCCACTGTTATTCCTTATGGTATGCATACTCTTAGTAATCATTATTTAATGTGAAAAAAAAATCTTTTTTCATTTCACTCTCATTGCGATATGGTGAATACATGGGGACAATATAAGGAGGTGCTGATGGATTCCAGTTTAGCAAAACGGTGTTTGAATCGTTTGTATAAAGATGGTCTTGATGTGCGCGGGCACGTATACGATCCGGTTTATCGACCCTTGGGGTATGCACAAGCCACTGGAATTGCGTTACTGATTCCAGTTTTGCTGGTCGTGTTGATTCCGTTAACAGAAAATGCCAGGGTTTATTTTGTGTATCAAAAAATGGATGATACCGTGGCCAATGAGTATGGCGCTAAAGGTATTGGGTTAACCATATTGAATTTTGCAGTGTGGCTTGTGACCAGTGTTGCTGTGGGCTGTGTTGTTGGAAAGAAAATAGGAGCGAGTGTGTGGGCAGTAAAGTGTTTGGCGAGTACGCGTTGTCGCTCAAGTCACACAATGGATCAAGCGCTAACAGAATCAAACTTAAATAAAGTTATGCATAACTGGCATGCCGCAACAGAACAATCATTTGATCTTATTCAAGTGATGGCTGACCCTCAGGTGATGCATGCATTATGCCAATGGATACAGCAGGTGTGTGTTTTTTTTAGTAGGAAAAGACAACGGGATAAGCGGCGCGGGAAAGTTTTATCTGCAGAGTCGTGGTGGGCAGCAAAAAAACGATTTTATAACACATTTGATGTTGGCGTGTTGTTGAATCGATTGACTGATTATCAGTTCACTCTTAAAGCGCATGTGTGTCAGGTGGACTCTTTTTTACAACAGTATCATCGAGATATTTTACCATTAGTCGAATGTCACGAGCCAGATGTAACTGCGGTGAAGTCCGAGTGTGGGCGTTGGTTATCAGATGTGATGGCGTATTTTGAGAAAAGTGTGTCTATTCGTCATCAAAAACGCGGTATGCAAAGTATTTATAAGGATAAGGCATATTTAAACAAGCAATTCACCGAGATGTTGAGCCCAAGTGTGGGTCGAGACGAGTTGGCAACTTTGATGCATCGCTGTTGTGTCCGAGTAAAGGCTGTGAAACGCCGAATTCAACAACATCAGGTGGAGTTGCCTATTATTCCTCAGCAGTTAGAAAGCCTGCTATCCAGTCGTCGAGCAGAACGATACCTGCAGCTGAGTGAACGACAGTGGTCTCGATACTTTGATAACGTAAAGCGGCTTCAATCGGAATTGCCATGTGATGAAAGGCCGTTATTTTTAACTCGCCTTCGACGCAATATTTCACACAGTTTTTTGACGCTGAGTGAACAACCAGAAGTGATCGATGTGAGTCATGTTGAGCTTGATCTGGAAGTGGGTACGCCGCGCTCAATGAGTCGAAAAAGATTAATTGGTCGTAACACTATTTAGTTGAAGTTTTATTAGCAGTCTGCAAATTACCGATAGTGTATTATTTTCTTATACTATGCCATGGATCATGGATTTGTGGTTTTAATTCAGATTTTATTCTGAGGTTTATTAGTCTCAGCGTGTAACGAGACACGACGGCTATCTATGATTATTTTCCTGTTTAACGTTTGTTGTGTTTCTAAAATACGTGTGCATGGATGATGGTTGCTTCACTAAAATTTTGGTGCTTTTCACAACGTTTTTTTGGGAGACATGATTACATGCTCCCTTGTGGTGAGGCTTGGTTGATTTAATTAGCTGCGCGTATTTATCATCACCCCTATTTTCTGTGATTGAATCTGTTTATTGATACCATAGATAGTAACGATTAGCGATTTTCTAGTGTGTGCGATAAAGTTATTATGAATGAAAACAGGGTGGAAATAAATCAATTGGAATGGATAATTGTTTAGTTAAAAATAAATTAAGTTTTTAAATAATTTTTATATAATGTTTCCATTTGTTCAACTCAGTTATGCTGGCTTTTGTCCTAGACTCAATCTGGTTAGTTCGTTAAGCTGGTTTAGAAAATAAATAAGAGAGGTTTGTTATGAGGTCAGATATTAATACGGTGCCAAATATTGCGAGTAACTTGAAAGAAATACCAGCGTTAGATGCAACGCAAGTAAGCTCAGTTAAAAGTGACAGAGCAGTCGGTTTCAACGTCGGGGTCGATAAATACAATCCGACATTATCAGATCGTGGAGTCAGTTTTGAACTGGTCTGTGAAGCATTAAAACTTAACTCTAGTGACGGGGTAGAGGGATGTCCTAGCGGTACTGTACATTGGCTGAACTATTTTTATTCTCTTTGTTATGGTCAGTATAACTTTAATCGAGGTAAATATGGCATCTATCCTAAACATATGTATGCGTTGGCATGCCTTCATGCAGACGATTTGGTACCTGATGCAAAGTTTAACTTGATGAAGGAGTCTGCTATGGTGTTGGCTCATATTTTGGGTTCAGGGTGTTGCGAGCTAACTCAGGAGCAATGGGGCGATATAGTCGATTGTAAGAGTTTTTCGGATGTTTTTTTAGATAATATCCAGGTTCGGGAGCGTATTAAGAGGTGTTATACAAGATTAGGAGGAGTTACAAAGATTCACCTTGAAAGTTTAGACTGTATTAACTATGAGGATATGCTATTCCAAAAAACAGATTTACCTAAGCTTTTGTCTAGTGATTCATTTCAAAAATCATTTAGTCAGTTGTCTGAAAAAAACCAAACTAACTTACGTTCGGCAATGAAGCTGAAAGCAATGGAAGATGCTGCTTTTTTTTATCGTTTTGTTCAGTGCTATCAATTAGAGGCTGGTGAATATGATGAGTTAGCGTTCACTTTAGCAAAAAAAATCCTAAGCGAAGAGAACAGGAAAGAAAAACTGCAGTTGCCGGACGGTGCCGGCGACTTTACAGTTGGCGTGATGCTGTGTGATGTGAAAAGAGAGGTGATGAGTGAGTTTTTTCGGTTCTTGAATAGTTTGGCGCCGTCTAATCGAATTTCGGTGCTGGCTTCCACCATTTTTAAAAGTAGTAATCAATCTGCCAGTAATCTTGTTACTAATATAATTCGTAACGAGCAGTTTAAAGCTGATGATTTATCTCTGGATGATGTAATGGCACTGTTTAAAACATTGGATTGTAATGGAACTCCTATCTACGATCGAACTCAATCTAAAGAAACATTTAATGTAGACTTTAATAATGCTGGTCTTAAAAAAGATATTGATAGCATCTTAAAGACAGTGTATATGAGTATTATTCGCGAATACAGTAAGGTTTTTTATCTAATTCAAAAAAAAGGTAGTGCGGAAGCTGATCTGCTAGTGGAGTTGCTAGTTCATAGCGATGTTTTTAAACGTATTTATAATGCTTGTTGCTCTGTTAAGGAATATGATCAGGAGAAAAGAAAGCCGGATAGTAGGAGTCATCGGTATTTCAATACTACGGACGACTTCACCTTTGATAGCGATGCAAATGAAACTAAAGTTGATAACATAGAACTCCAGCCCGTATCTTCTGCTCAGTTGCATGCGTTAGGGGTGGAGTTGATGAAACGTGGTCAATTAGTGAAAGCAGTCAAAATTCTTTTAGTAGCGTTGTCTCAATTAGATAGTAGTCTTACTAGTAAAAGACTCTCGATACTTAAAAACTTGGTTTCTTTGGCAGGTGAAAAACATGAATATAGACTTTTAGTGGATTATTTTCCGACTATTGAGCATCAAGTTAATGTTTTCATTACGACCGAGTTGCACAAGCCAGAGATCGAAAGAAGTCGTGGGCCTCAATGGGCCGATGATTTAATGGTCATGCTTAATCTTAGCATAGAATGTCATCGGTTTTGTTCAGATGATCAATATAAACCAAGTTATGACCTATTAACCGAGCTTAGGCAGGTGTCAATGACCCTGTCAGACTTGGACGACCTGTATTCTGAACAGCGCAGGAAGCTTGCGTCTGCTTGGAAAAGTATAAGTCAACTACGTCAACCAGGTTCAACTGCTTGGGTAACCGATCTGATGTGGGCACACAAGGTGTCTTTAGATGCAGGAAAAAGCATAGGGTTGGGCAGCATCCTGAGTAAGAATTACTATAATCAAGCAATGAATCATGCTAATGATGGCCGTATGGGTATGAATCAAATGAGGGTAATCCAAAAAGTCATTTGTTTGCGGCTGTTAATATCATTTGGGAGTGACCCTAAAGTATCCGGGGAACTCGGCCCGGATAAAATTGAAGCACTCGATGAGTGTTTTAGGTTTGTGTCTATTGACTCTTCAGGTGTGGAAGTCGGGAAGGTGGCTGTTAATCAAGCTAGAGATTGGCTCTTAGGTCATTTGAGGGAATACCACACTCTTAATAAACCTCAAACCATCACAGAGCAAGCTCGTAATAAAAATATCGAGCTTTATGATTTTTTTGAGGATATGATCAGGCCAAATGAGGTTGGGTATGAGTTTATAGATTATTTAGGTAATTATGCTATTCATGCTGCAGACCAGATAAGTGACTACAATAGTGCTGATATTAATAAGTTGTATGTGCGCGCGGAAAAAGACGGTGGAATGTGTCGGGAGCTCATGGAAAAAGTTTTTGGTCAGAATAAAGATGTCAGTTTAAATCTTGATGAGTCTGCGGTACGCAGGTATTTGCGTTTGATGAAAAAACATGATGATGTTAACATGTTTAAGCTTGTGTTGTCTCGGTTGCATGACGAGGTTGATAAGATCATACTGCTTGGTGATAGGTTTCTAAATCCAGGAATAAAAGAAATTGAGCTTCTAGCCTCTGGCTTTCACTTGGTTAGTTTTGGTTTTCAGTTATCCAGAGACGCTATTGATAGTTTTACTGTTTCAAAAGATGATAATACCAAGACAAAAATGGTTATTCTCATGGAAAAATTGGGGCAAGCAAGTGAATTCCTATTTCAGAATATGAGCCCGGGAAGGGTTGATTTCAATAGTAAAAAAACAATAAGGATGTTGTATCAGTGTTGGGCTAAGATTAACGAATGGAGTCTTGGGAAAATAATTTCTGTCAGTTATCCTCATCAATTACGAATAAAACGAACCCTTATTCATTGTCAACGTTTGCTTGGCAATACTAACATGGAATCCATGTATAACAGTTTGCTTGGAGGTCATCATTACGTAACTGGTCGTTACGCAAGTGAGCGTAATGCGGAAGCTCATGAACTTGTCTATACGCGACTTGCTGTTTTTTGTTCTTTGTTCGCATCTGATAATCAACATGTATCAAGCTCGCTTAGCTTAAGTAATAGGATACGGCAATGCTTTACGGGCGTGTACTATGAGTCTGATAATGCCTTTAGTAAGTTCTTTCAGCGAGATCGAGTCCCTTAGTTATTACGGATGAGGCAATTTTCACGTTAGTGGAACATCTTTTTGGTCATGCAGAAAGCTATCACACATTATACTATAGTCAGATGATTGATAATGAAGAGGACAGTGCTGCAATTCCTATGTTATACCGACATTTGATTGCGGCTAGGTTGGATATTTGTCGAACTTCAAGAAAACGTCAGGTGATCAATATGAAGCGAATTCTATTTGATAGTAGGCGCCACTTGTCTATTGACGGTATTGAAATGGTTTTGGAGCAATGGTTGGGGTCTTTTGGGATGTTTTCTCAAAGTAAATTGGCTGCCTGTATCAAAAAAGAGCTCTTTAGTCTGAGGCAATATAGCCTTGTTCAGGTGGGACTGACTCATTCATCCGCCATGCTCAGTGATGCAGTGGCAGTTCGCGTTGATAAAAAGCCAGCTGAGTTTCCAGGCGCAAGCGCTCCTCCACTTAGTCAAGTGGTTACAGCTCAGGCCTTGTCGGGGATGAACGAGCAGATCAAAAAACCTTCTTCTTCCTCAACTCACTATCCTCAAGATAGAACACAGGATGACATGTCACGTGATCTTGGGGCCAAGAAAGAGATTAATAATGACAAGTCTAGTGAGTTTTTAGGTACGGGCTCGATGTATGGAATGATGGTGAGTAGTGGGGGACATCGCTCTTCAATGCTCCAGCAGGATGTGAAACGCTCAACTTATGAGACAGGAAACACGATTGATGATAAGCAAAGGCAAAAGTTAAACCGGGGCTTGGCTGAGAAAACAGTGATGGCTTTTGAAACTGAACAACCAGTTTCGACATTGAAGTCTAGTGAAAAGACAACGTCAAAAGCTTATAATGGGAGTGGTTTCAGGTATTAATTAGTTGAAAATGGAAAATGCAATGGAGCAATCGGACTAATTGGGTTATTTAGTTACTGAATTTTCACTAAATTATGTTGGTGCGGTTGTCTGTATTGCGTTTTTGGACCGCTTTTGATTATCATGACTGCCTTTTGAGATGCGCCACTTGAAAAGAGCAAGCAGAGGCTCTGCTCTGTTAAAAGCCCATGCGGTAGTTTCGGGTGTTTATGGGGCAATAGCAGACTCTTGTATGTGCTAAATTTCCCCTCTTAATTTAACTGAACTTGAGTATTCAACCGGTCATTCGTTTCCTCTACCTTTGCTGTTTTGTTTACTTTAACTTTCTATGCGGTTTTTATATTGCCTCGTGGCTGTCTGGTTCGGTTCGAACTCCCACAGAGTCAGGATACGGCATGTTGTGTTAACGTTTGGTTGTTTTGTATTTGAGGTCGACGGTGTTGTGCCAAGTAAACACTGTGATACACCGAATTCAGCATCGCCAGGTGGAATTACCTTCATTTCTTCAGCAGTTAGAAAGCCTGCTATCCAGTGGTTGATCAGAACAGTATTTGCAGCCGAGTGAACGATAGTGGTCTCGATACTATGACAACGTAAAGCGGCTTCAATCGGAATTGCCATGTGATGAAAGGCCGTTATTTTTAACTCGCCTTCGACGCAATATTTCACACAGTTTTTTGACGCTGAGTGAACAACCAGAAGTGATCGATGTGAGTCATGTTGAGCTTGATCTGGAAGTGGGTACGCCGCGCTCAATGAGTCGAAAACGATTAATTGGTCTAAATACAATATAGTGTTTATTACTTGTTTTTTGTGATGCGGTTAGTCACCATCCAAAATTAGGTATTAAAAGCTAATTATTTGTAGAAGATTGCACCCTATCTATATCCTCGTTACACTGAATTTGCAGATGTATCAAAATGGTATCATGAGCTAAGGAGTACACTATGCATCAAATTTTAGTGGCGGGGTCGGGTGTTATTGGGCGAACGGTCGCTCAGTGGTTGGCCGCTTCTGGGGATTACATGGTGTACTTGGTGGATGTCAATGAGCCTTTAATATTCTCAACTCAGTTCATTCAAACGGAGCAGATGGATGTCAGTGATCACGGGCTATTGGAACGATTTATTGAAAAACATCAGGTAACAGCAATAGTGTCTACATTACCTTATTATTTCAATATAGACCTAGCCGTTTTTTCTGAAAAAAATGGTATCCATTACTTTGATCCAACTGAAGACGTGGAAGTAACAGAAGAAATAAAAAGATTAAGCTATAACAGTCAAACTGTGTTTGTTCCTCAGTGCGGTTTGGCTCCAGGGTTTGTTGATATTCTCGCCAGTCATTATATTCAAGATTTTGATACCGTGAGACAAGTGAAATTAAGGTGTGGTGCACTTCCTCAGTATAGTGCCAGCACACTGCATTATGCTTTTACGTGGTCTCCTGATGGTGTTATAAATGAGTATATTAATCAATGTGAGGTTTTGCAAAATGGTGAGCGCACACAGGTTCGTGCCTTAGGGGGGGTCGAGACCATTGAAATTGATGGGGGTGAATATGAAGCTTTTCATACCTCGGGTGGGTTGGGAACGTTAGCTCAAACCTATCAGGATCAAGTTGAAGCGATGGATTATAAAAGTATACGTTACCCTGGTCATGCAGAAAAAATGAATTTTTTAATAAATGATCTTAAATTGTGTGAAGATAGAGAAAACCTTCGGCACATTTTAACCAATGTTATACCCTTTACAGATCAGGATGTTGTTTTAGTCTATGTCTCGGTTAAAGGGATGATTGATTCTCGGTTACAAAAAAAGAGCTTTGCGCAGAAATACTACCCCAAGACGATTTTTGGTGTTGAATGCAGTGCGATACAACTTACGACCACGGCTGGACTATGTGCTATTGTTGATATGGTTTTAAATGATCAGGATAGATATTCAGGCTTTATTAAACAAGAGCAATTCGATTTAGATTATTTTTTTTCGAATCGTTTTGGTAAATTTCTTTCGCCAAATGAAAATAGTGGGAGGCGCGTATGAACCTGTTAGATACATTGCAATTGACAGAAATAAATTACGGCACTTGTTTTGCTCCAGGTCAGTGGTGTGAAACCAGTTCGGCGGGACAAATTGATTCAATTAATCCATCAAATGGTGAGATTATTGCAAGTGTTTATAATTCTAATAAACAAGATTATGAGACAGTGATTAACTCATCACTGCGGGCTTTTAAAGAGTGGCGTTGCATACCTGCGCCTAAGCGGGGTTATGTGATTCAGCAGATAGCTGAAAGGTTGCGTTGTCGTAAATCTACTTTAGGTAGTTTAGTGGCGCTTGAAATGGGGAAGTCAAAACAAGAGGGAGAGGGCGAGGTTCAGGAAATGATCGATATGGCCGATTTTGCTGTTGGTTTGTCGCGTCAATTAAATGGAAAAACCATGCATTCCGAACGACCACAGCATCGCATGTATGAGCAATGGCACCCACTGGGTGTAGTGGGTGTGATATCGGCATTTAATTTCCCAGTTGCTGTGTGGTCGTGGAATGCATTTGTTGCTGCTGTCTGCGGTAATACTGTTGTGTGGAAAGGCGCATCCCAAACACCATTATGCACCTTGGCGGTTCAACAGATTTGCAATGAGGTGATGATTAAAAATGATTTACCGAGTGTGTTTAGTTGTTGGACAACGAATGATAACTTCCTAGCACAAACCATGGTCGAAGACAGTCGGATTGCATTATTATCATTTACGGGATCATCTCGAGTTGGTGTTCAAGTGGCGCAGACAGTTGCCACGAGGATGGGTAAAACGTTATTAGAATGCAGCGGTAACAACGCCATGATAGTTGAGCCAGATGCGAATCTTAAGTTAGCCATTCCAGCGATTGTATTTGGTGCAGTTGGTACAGCAGGTCAGCGTTGCACAACAACCCGACGCTTGTTTTTACATGAAACAATTGCTGATGCGGTTGAAGAACAACTCGTTGCCGCTTATTCTGGTGTGACTATCGGCGATCCTTTGGAAGAATCGAATTTAATGGGGCCATTAATTGATGAGAGAGCGGTAGAGGCGTTTTTGCTTGCGGTAGAGTCTGCTAAAAAATCCGGTGGTGATGTGTTATTTGGCGGACGTCGATTGGATCGTCCTGGCTATTTTGTTGAACCCACATTGATTCGGGCTGAGCATCATTGGGATGTGGTGCAGCAAGAAACATTTGCGCCGATACTTTATATCATGAGATATTCAGATTTAGATGATGCAATTGCTCAGCAAAATGCAGTTGAACAAGGTCTATCATCTGCTATATTTACCGACAACATACAATCAAGCGAGCGTTTTCTTGCTTGTACGGGCAGTGACTGCGGTATTGCAAATGTGAATATTGGGACTTCTGGTGCAGAAATTGGCGGTGCTTTTGGTGGTGAAAAAATGACGGGTGGTGGTAGAGAGGCGGGTAGCGATGCTTGGAAAGCGTATATGCGAAGGCAAACTACCACGATTAATTGGGGATGTGATCTTCCTTTGGCTCAGGGTGTCAAATTCAATTTGCAATGATAACATGAGTTGATTTACTGTTTTTTTAAGGTTGATGATAATGAAAGCCGAGCTCATTGTAAAATGTTGTGATATTACAAAATTGAAAGTGGATGCAATTGTGAATGCGGCTAACCCCAGTTTACTGGGTGGTGGTGGTGTGGACGGTGCGATTCATAAAGCAGCGGGCCCTGAATTGCTCGAGGCATGTAAAAAACACGGTGGTTGTAAAACCGGTCAAGCTAAAATTACCCCTGGATTTTTATTGCCGGCTAGTTTTGTTATCCACACGGTTGGGCCTATTTGGAGCGACGGAGAGCAAGGTGAGCCTGAGTTACTGGCATCATGTTATAACTCATGCTTGAAACTAGCGGATCAACACGAACTAAAAACCTTAGCGTTTCCAGCCATCAGTTGCGGTGTGTATGGCTACCCTAATGAAGAAGCCGTGAAGATTGCGTTGAAAACGGTAAGTGAATGGAGTGGCGATCATCTTATCCGGGTTTTTTTTGTGTGTTTTAGTGAGGACATGCAAAACTTATATCAAAAAGAATTGCAGGGTCTTGGTTAGTTTTCATTTTTTTTGGTGTTGTTGCAGCTGGCTTTGTCTGCGGCGAACAACGGATCAGAATTTCATTTGGTGTTCTATCCACTGCGGGATGACGTTTAAGTCAAGTTCGGGATGACGATGGATATCGCTTCAAGGAATAATAGGGGGTTGATACGTGTTGTGACTGGTTTTTAGATTGTCAATTGCATCACGTGCTTTCTGAGAAAAGACGCCCCTGGTGCCTGTTTTTGAAAGACTAAAAAAGCTAAAACCTGGGGCTTTTCCCGCGGTTTTCCATGATGTCAGTAGTGAATCAATTTGACTTTCTTCTTGTAATGCCACAAGCTTGTTGACTAACTTTTCAGTCTCTTTTAAACCTATGGGATGACTTTTCCAGTGACCTTTTCTTCCATTTTCTATAGCTGCTTCAAGGTAGTCGTAAGCGGCAGCCAGCATCATTAATTTACTTTTATTTAATGAGGTATTTCCATCATCGGATACGCAATATTCAACCAATGATTGTCCTTGTGTTAGTATTTCATTTTGCAAACTGTCTATATTGAGTTCGTTGTCTTGGTTGCTTCCAGATGTATATGTCTCCCCTGACTTTAACTTGTCAAAAAGAGTGTTGGTGTTTGTGCTGGCGTAGTGTTGTTCCATTTGGGTTATGAACACTTGTTTTGCATCGGCTGCGGCTGCGGCTGCGGCTGCGGCTTCGGTTTCGGCTTTGGCTGTGGCATCGGCTTTTAATTTGACTACTTGATTGTAATCTTTTTTGAATACGTTAATATTTATAATAACGTCATCTTTGAATTTAACAATTCTATTGATTTTGTCATCACTTTCATTACTATTGTCAGTTTTAGCACTATTTGGTTTTTTTAGTTCATCAATTTCAATATTTAATTTGTTTATTTGAGCTTTCATTGTCTCTATTTTTGAGTTATTTTCTTCAATCATTTTTGTAAGTTCTTTTATTCCAGAATTTATTAACTCTATATCGCATTCATTTTCTTCTAAGTCGTCACTCAATTTTTTTATTTGACTCTCTTTCCTAGCTTCTTCATGTTTAAGTTTGCCCTATGTTTCTTGTGAGCGATCATCTATAAGGCTGAATGATGAACGAGATTTTTTTTTGAATTTCTTTATTACTAATATTCCTTTGGATTTTCTTGTCAGGAGTTGTATATTTTCTTTGTTAGCAGATTCGGATTCTAATGATTTTATCTTTTCTTTTAGAAGCTTATTTTCCTTGTTTAATTTAGTCAAGGCTTGTTTAGTGGAGGCTAAGCCCTGAGTATTTTCTTTTTGTACTTTTGCAAGCTCTCTTAGTTGTTCTTCTAATTCTTCCTTCTGTAAAGTAAGTTCATTGGTTAGCCTGTTTTTCTCTTCTTCTTCTTCTTCTTCTTCTTGTTTCATTTGAATCTTTTGTTTTTCAATTAGATCAAAATTGCTCGCAACCCAGTTTTCATTGTCATTAACATATGGTCTATATTCTTTGAATTCACTCTCTTCCATATTTTCAAGAAATTGATTCAATTTTTTGAATTCGCTGAAAAATTTTATCAAGTCTTTTTTCTCTTGTGTGGTAATATGCAGGGCTTGTCCACAGAACTTATCCCACTCATCCTCAATCTGAACTAATATTCCTTCGACATAGTGCTCTCTTAGTTTTTCATCCAAGTGTTCTTCTGCTAACCAATCTAAGTTAAGTTCGTCTTGTGTTGATGTTTGATCTCTCATTCACCACCCCCGCCTATTTTGATACACTAAAAGTTCATTGCGCTCAGTCTACCGTTATTCACCTGATCAATAAATAATCAAACAAACAATGCAGTTGTTCTGATAAGTGAACAAATACCCGCTATCAAACGACCAGTTTGCAGCAGCTTACCTCGCGCTTTGTTTAATTATAG
Source organism: uncultured Gammaproteobacteria bacterium (assembly GCA_902581285.1). GTDB lineage: Bacteria > Pseudomonadota > Gammaproteobacteria > Coxiellales > Coxiellaceae > CACHNP01. The sequence continues at coordinate 39,192 of CACHNP010000003.1, forward strand.
TACAAGATAAGCCTCTGTCTAAAAAAAAATAACCCTATTAATCAGTTTTTTATATAATCTTTCATTTTGTTAATCTTGAATTGGGCTGCAGAGAGGCTTCGGTGTGAAGCTATGACCGTTTCACTATAACGTTATCAGTGTGAATTGCTTGAAGGAGGGTTTCAATCTGGATTGCGTCGGCTCACGCTTCTCGCAATGACGAGGTTTTATTTAAGTGGATTAACAGGTTAGTTTTTTATTCTATTTAGCTTAGTTGGTTTAGATAGTCATATTGTTGTCGAATGGTTTGGGTTATTTGCTTTGATTCGTGATTACAGTAACGTGCGGGCTAAAATACAGCTTACGAAAACTAACTAAGGGCCCGGTGTTAGTAACGTAAAACACATCAAAAGAGCAGCGAAAGAAAGTAATAACATCTATTTTTATGTTTTTGATAAAGATTCAAAAGTAATGCGGTCGCCCTTTCATTATAAAGAAAACAAAGATGACAAAGCACGCGCAATGGTGCGTGGTTTGATGATGAACGTTATTGAAGATGGAGAGTTATACGGTTGCGAAGGTGGGTGGTAATTAGCATGCGGCTCAAAAAGATGCGGTTTTGAAGTACATGATAATCAAGTGTGATGCCGTTGGGTTCTTGCATGCATTATCTTCGTATTGATTTTACTGGTTTTTTTAAGTGCTGGTTGGTGCCAATAAAAAAACTTGAAAAAAAGTTACTTTAGTCTATAACTCACTTATGATTAATAAAGACAGGGGTGTACGATGAATATGGTTTGGCTAGCTGTGCTGCTCATTGTTGTGGTTTTAATTTACATTGCCTTTACGCTCTTCCGTTCTGATGATTATCTTGATCTAAGTAGCTCATCTGATCACGATAGGATTCCAAACTCAATTCTTCCAGAAGAAGTCTCATCTTTGATTCTGGAAGCCAATTCAATCATGATCGTTCCAGGGTATGGTTTAGCGGTAGCGCAAGCGCAGTCCGAGTGTAAGAAGCTGGTCGATAAATTGAATGAGTTGGGAAAGACGGTGTGTTTTGGTTTACATCCCTTGGCCGCTCGCATCCCTGGTCACATGACTGTACTTCTAGCTGAAGCAGGTATTGAATATAAGTATCTTACTGATCTTGATAGCAGTAACGATGTAATGGCTGATATGGACTTGGTGTTGGTTTCGGGTGCTAATGATATTGTGAATCCGGTAGCGAAAACCGACCCAAGCTCACCGTTATATGGAATGCCTATTTTGAACGTCTCAGAGGCAAAAAAAGTGATTTTTTTCAAGAGAAGCATGGCCACAGGCTATACTGGAATACAAAATGAATTGTTTTTTTATGATAATACATCCATGCTTTATGGTGACGCTAAGAAGACTTTTGAAATGATTAATCATTTTCTCAATTCATGAATGCCAGTGTTGGCATACACAAAAAGCCATATAAATGATCAGTTGACTTTACTAGTGTCGCTGTTTATTTTAGATGGCGTGTGGGCGACATTTGTTGTTGTGCTGTTTTTATTCTTCTCGCCCGAGCCAGAGCAGTTCAAATATCGTAGAAAAAGTCACAAGTAACAGAGGGAGTTTATACGTTGTAATAAGTGATGGGGCTTTAACAAATGCAATGACCGGTATGAGGATGAAGATAATGAGATAATAAACTACAAGCCAAATCACATGTTGCCCTATTTTATTGAGTCGACGTTTCAGCAAGCAGGTTTTGGGTGTGAAGTGTAACGCCCACATGAGTAAAGTTAACACGGTGATTTTTGCTTCTAGTGTTTTAATTTCGCTGAAGCCCAAATCAACGCCGATAAAGTAACCCATTTGTGGGATTGAGAAAAGCAGCGTAGGTAAAATGAGGTAGGCGACGATATAAAAGTAGATGAGCTCTTTCGTTGATGATTTGGATGTCACATTAAAGGCTTGTTTCCAACCGTTGGCATAGTGTTTTAACACGGATCGATCCTTGATTTAAGTTTGTTTTTCGTTGGTTGCATTTTTATACTTCATCTTTGATTGCTAGCTTGTTTATTTTTACTTGCTAACGACGAAGATACTCATTTCATTGTATAAAAAATACGACCACCTAGCCACTTCTATTCATTGATTGTGCGGTGGGAAGTGGCGTTTTGATATAGGTTTACACTTTATCTTTTTTGATTTGTATCACTGATTTGATTTATAGTGTTATTGATCGCGATGTGACTCAATAGCTTAAGTTGAGTAAAGTTAAGCTATTGAGACTAATCCGATTTTTTTCTGCGGGAAAAACGAGATGGTTTGCTGTTTTTCAAAATGTCTAAGCATTGTTCTAACGTGAGTTCGTCTGGAGTTTGGTCCTTGGGGATTTTTCCGTTTTTTTCTCCGTTAGTGATGTAGGGGCCATAACGACCATTAAGCACTTGTATTTTATGATCAGGAAATTCAAGTATGACTTTTTTCTTTTCCATTTCTTCGCGTTGCTTGACGCATTCAATTGCGCGTTCCAGCGTGATGGTAAACATATCATCGTCTTTGCCGAGAGACGCAAATTCATGACCGTACTTGACGTAAGGGCCATAGCGTCCGACGTTAATACTAATTGGAATTTTCCCATCCATCATGCCCAATTTTCGTGGTAGTGACAGCAACTGCTTGGCCTCGTCTAATGTGATGGTGTGCATGCTTTGATTAGGTAGCAATCCGACAAATTTGGGTTTCTTTTCGTCTTCCACTGTTCCTAATTGGACATAGGGTCCGTATCGCCCGATTTTAACCAGGATGGGTTTTCCAGTTTCCTCATCGACTCCAAGTTCGCGTGTTTGTTTGACTTCATCTCGGGATAATGATTCACCCTTATCACCAACGAGCTTATTGAAGGGTTGCCAGTATTCGTTTAGTACATTTTTCCACTCTTTATCTCCTGCGGCAATATCATCCAGGTAGTCTTCGAGTTTTGCTGTAAAGTCGTAGTCCACGTACTGGGTGAAGTGATCGGTCAAGAACTGATTGACAATGCGGCCAATGTCGGTTGGAATGAAACGTTTGTTGTCCATTTCAACGTATTCGCGTTGTTGAAGCGTGGAAATAATTGCGGCATAGGTTGATGGTCGGCCTATTCCAAATTCCTCGAGTTTTTTAACCAGGCTGGCCTCATTGAAACGCGGAGGAGGTTCGGTGAAGTGTTGATCTGCGCGAATTTCATTGGTGCTGATTGTTTCTCCTTCTTCCATAGGAGGAAGGAGCTTTTCGTCAGATTCTTTGGGTTTGTCGTCCACGTCTTCTTGGTATACGATCATGAAACCTGGGTTGACGACAGTAGATCCGTTTGCACGAAATAGGTGGTTGTCCGCACCAAGGTCAACTGCGACAGTATGTAAAGTGGCATCAATCATCTGGGAGGCGATCGTTCGTTTCCAAATCAAACTGTAGAGCTGGTGCTGCTCCTTGTTGAGGTGTTTTTGAATGGTTTCAGGGTGGCGTTGAACTGCCGTGGGTCTGATACCTTCGTGAGCTTCTTGGGCATTTTTAGATTTAGTTTTATATGTGCGAATGTCTTTCGGTAAGTTTGCTTTTCCAAATCGTTCTTCGATTAAAGCTCGAATATCAGCAATGGCTTCGTCGGCAAGTTGCGTGGAGTCAGTACGCATGTAGGTAATCAAACCAACACTGCCTTCACCCACATCGATTCCTTCATAGAGCTGTTGCGCCACCATCATGGTGCGTTTTGCGGTGAAACCTAGTTTGCGCGCTGCTTCTTGCTGTAGTGTTGATGTGATAAATGGTGCAGTCGGTTTTCGTTTACGCTCTTTCTTTGTCACTTTCATGACGGTGAGCTTGCCGTTAGCTGCTTTAATGATATCGTCTTTGGCTTCAGTTGCTAATGCTTCGTTGTTGAGACTGAATTGGGTGAGTTTGTCGCCTTTGTAATGGGTTAACTTGCTGGCAAAGACTTTTTTGTCTTTTTCCAGTTTGGCATGAATAGTCCAGTACTCTTTTTTGATAAACGCTTCGATTTCTTTTTCTCGTTCGGCTATTAGGCGTAAAGCCGGGCTTTGTACACGGCCAGCAGATAAGCCGCGTTGGATTTTTTTCCACAGCAGCGGGGACAAGGTAAAACCAACCAGGTAGTCTAACGCCCGTCGCGTTTTATAAGCATTAACTAGATCTGATGCGATTTCCCTTGGGTTCTCAATGGCATTTTGAATTGCTTTTTTAGTGATTTGGTTGAAAACGACGCGGCAAACGGTTTTGTCCTTGAGTGCTTTTTTTTCTTGCATCATGCTTAACACGTGCCATGCGATGGCTTCCCCCTCTCTATCAGGGTCGGTTGCTAGTATGAGACCATCTGTTTCTTTTAGTGCTTTGGTTAGTTCTTGGAAATGTTTTTTGTTACGGTCAATAGGCGCATAGTGCATGTTGAAGTTGTTGTCGACCTCAACGGATCCTTTACGTGGAATGAGATCTCTCACGTGGCCGTAGGACGCTTTGACAATGTATTTATTGCCTAGGTATTTGTTGATAGTTTTGGCTTTGGCTGGTGATTCCACCACCACTAAAAAGCGTTCACTCATAGTTTGGTCATCCTTAGTGCAGTACTTCGCTTTGTTCTTGTAAGACTAAAAGCTCCATTTTTGATAAAGCCTCTCCCTGGTTATCTTGGTTGTACAAAAACATAAGCGTGACCCATTGGATTAGGCCCACATCAATGGCATTGGGTTTTAAGTCAATGAGTTGATTGATGACGAGCTCTGCTTCGACGGGGCTGATGATGTTTTGATTTTGTAAAAATAGTAAATAGTTCTGGCACTCCAAATCAAAAAATGATTTTTCTTCTGGGGTGAGTATTCGTCTTGAATGGGGCGACTGTGTTGAGCAAGGAATGTTACTTTCAGGAGACAGTTTGCTCAACCAACTCAGTGCTGAGTCAATGGTGGTTGACTTGAATCCGGCTGATTTAAGCTCGACCACGAGTTCTGCTTCGGTGGTTTCATTAGGTGTGTTTTTTTTAACGTGATGTTTGAATAAGTACATTAGGACTGTGAGCACGTTTTCTGTTTTAATCATTTTAATCTCAGGTATCCACCGGTTACTCTAGTTACATGGCCACTAAGCTCAAGGTTCAACAGCATTTCTGAGGCGGTGTCGATATTAACATCGCCAAGACAGACTATTTTCTCCATGCTCGTGACAGCAAAGTCGACACACTCTAACAAATTGTGATGCTGTTGATCAAGCTCCACAGGGTTATTTTTGCATGTTTTCGTGTGGTAAATCAAGCTGTTGTTATTCATGATTGATATTATTTCAGTCGTATTATCAATTAGATATGCCCCTTCTTTGATCAGTTTGTGGGTGCCCTTTGCATTTGTGCACCGAATGGATCCAGGAAGCGCAAATACGTCTTTTCCTTGATTAAGTGCGCAATCGGCAGTGATCAGAGACCCACTATTTAAACCAGCCTCAATGACCAATGTGGACAGGCTCATGCCGCTGATAAGGTGGTTTCGTATTGGGAAATTGTGTTTGCAAGGCGCTGATTTTAATGGGAATTGAGATATGAGGCCACCTTTTTCAGCGATCTTTTCTGCCAGGCTGGTGTTTTTTTTGGGGTAAATGGAGTGCAGTCCGGAGCCCAGTATCGCGATTGTGGGTTGCTGAGCTTGAAGTGCGCCTTGGTGAGCGGCTGTGTCGATGCCAACAGCCAGCCCGCTGGTGATAGTATAGCCATTGTTGCTCAACTCATATGCGAACTCAGTTGCGTGGTTGATTCCGAAAGGAGTCGCCTTGCGGCTGCCAACGATCGCAATTTGCGGGGTTGCGAGCAAGTTGGGATTTCCTTGCAGATACAAAATGGGTGGGGGTGTGGCAATTTGCTGCAGTAGTTCAGGGTAGAACGGGCTGTCTCTGTGAATAATGTAATGGTTTGGCTGTTGTTGCCAGGCCATGTCGTAGTCCAGTTTGCTTTGTTCGGGGTGACGCAGTGCAGAGCGAGTGCAATCCGGTGTTTGCGGGTGATCAAGTAGGTAACTAATTATTTTACAGGGTGTTTTCAGTTGCAGGTGCAACTGCGTGAGTGCCTGAGCGCTGAGTCCTGGTGCGTAGTAAAGTGTCAGCCATTTTAGGGTGATGTGGTCATTGTTCATGATATGCGTCCTTGCAATGAGTGTGAGCTGACAGTGTAGGTGCTGTGTGGTTTTGTTCAATACCGGGGCAAGTTTGTTGCTTGGCAGTTCGTTGAAAGAGTGCATTAGTAGAGTCCATTTGTACTAAGCTGGAAGAAAAAAAGCTCACAGGGTGTGTCGTTATGTAATGACTTGTATGGTATGAAATTAAAAAATTACTTTAATTAAACTTTAACTTTTTTATGTGTGTGGCAAATGCCATTGTGTGTTATTATTGTCAAAAAACAGTCATGCACCTCAAGAAAGGCAGATAGAATATGCATAGTAAACATCATGAAAAAAAACGTCAATCTAGTTATCCTCCTCGAATAGGTGATGCAACCCTTGGTAAGTTAATACACCTTGTCAAGTGGATGCGGGGTGTTGTGGGTGACTTTAAGTCGCTTCCATTAATACAGAACCCGCACCTTCCGGCTGTTCAGGATGAAGCCTTGATAAAGGCAATCAGAGAAAGCTCCTCTGGGCGTGCGGAAGTGATTTATGACCGCATTCAGAAGGACGAATTATCACGTAGAGGACGCCTCGAGTTATTCCATGACTTGTTTAGTGAGTTTCTCGCTACAATTGAAACATACAGCCCACAAAACATTCATCGAGTGGGAATTGCAAATCGACCTAAATTTTATGATCCGTACGATATTGTGTTAATCACGATGTGTTGTTTTCTTGTTTTGAATCAAGAGAGCGACATAATGAAGTGTACTACTGGTGCGGGAGACAGGCCCTCAATAACTTATGACGCGCTCTTTCTCTTGCAAACGGCTTTGTGTCATGGCATGAAGGATACTGGAGGATTAATAGGTATCGATATGTGTATCATCAGTGACTTTGTGACAGCGTATTCAGCAGAAGCGTTGCGTGGTTTTGTTGATAAAAATAAAACAACGTGCGTGTTTGATTTGATAGACTGCCTGGATGCAATTGCTTATTGGTATGGAATGACGCATGGAGTAACGCACTATAAGAAAAAAAATTCATTCAGCTCAAGGGAAATGATCTATAATGATGAATTATTTCAAGAACTCGGTGAAATATGTCAAGGCATGCTTCTCAAGCCACAGTTTACGCGTCACTATCAAAAATCGTTACACTATGATTCCATTTACAGTATGCCAAGTACTATCAGTTTTTTTACCTCTGAGACGGTTGAAGCAGCACAACTACAGTACGTGCTTCATCTGGCTGCTAGTTATGAAAACTGTTCATCTGATCGTGGAAAAAAAGCAATCGAAAATAACATGGTGTCACTCATAAAAAGTAACTTGTCATTGGTTTTGGATTCTTATCAGCAGTATGAGACCCTCCCTTATGCTTCCCCCTTTTTTATGAATGTGATGCGCGGCCTCTTGTTTATTGATTTGAAGGAGGTCTCGCCTTCTTTGTATCAGAAACTGATAGCAAGAATTGCAAACGAAGAATTGATTAAAGACAGCATACTGAGGTGTTTGCGCTTACAATATGAGACAATGCTTAGTTCTGAGTATTTTACCAATAGCAATGCTTTCTTTACCATCATGTCTAAAATCTGCTTTAATAAGCTTTATCCACTATGTGAACCTATTTTACAGCCAATTTATTCTAAGTTTAATTCATATTTGGAAAATTTTGGTGGCAATGGTAGTGAATCATTGTATGAAGAAAAAGAAAAACTATCTCAATTTGTGAAGGGGTGCGTTGCCAGTGTTGGTGTGTCGTCACGAGTGATGATTATAAATGCGTTTTCTTCTCATGAGAGATCCGTGTTCCCGCTATCATTAGAGCGTAGGTTTGTACTTGAAATTCTGGAACAACTGGATATTCATGCTAATCCAGCTTTGGTGATGAACTATTATATTCATGATCCGGCAATATATTGTGATTCTGATTTTCAGCAATTCATGAGTTCTTTGATGAAAAAGCTCGGTTCTAGTCAGTGTATCTCGGTGAGTAATTGTGAGCTGTTTCTTGATTGTTTGCAGGCCGCAGTGTCTGTTGGACATCATGATCTTGCTGCTGTTATTTTAGATGGGTTCGAAGCTTCGGTGCGTGAGACACGTGTTTGTGACGGAGTGATAGAAGGATTCATTAGTGCGATGAAGGCAGTATCAAGGCCGTTGTTGATCAGTGACCTACAAACAGTTGCGCGAGTCTCAGGCATGCTGAAAATATGGGAAGAATCTGGCGGAGTGTTAGAACAATCCTTTTTGTCTGAGCAGATATTGCTGGGTCTGATGCAAAATATAGAATTAACAAGAGTAGACAACGCTCATGTTCTTGAATCATTTGTTTTGAGTTATTTTAAGGTCGAAAGAAGACTCTCCGTTAAATTAGTGAAGTGCTTTATAAAACGTCTTAACGACTCTTCAACCCCTATTTTCGAGAAAGCGTTGGTGTTGGGTTTTCTACAAGAACACTGCAGGCTAAGCAATGAGTCTCATGAGGTGATACTCGAGTTTCTTATCAACGGTATCAACAGGGATGAGCTGCATGATATGGCGATCAGATTCTTATCCGAATACTGTGAGAAAGGAGAAGAGGAAAAGAAACGGTTAATGCAGACAATGCAGCGACTGACTATGCCTATTGTATGGATGAAATATCTCTGTGATTCAATGTATAATGTGACTTTTTTCGATGACTTTTTCCCACTGATGGAATGGGGAGAGGGTTGGTTTGATCGTGCATTGCAATACTTTTCTGAAAATAAAGGTGCGCTAGATTTAACTGAAAGTTGTAAAAAAGCCTCGAGGAAATTTGAAGACAGGGTACTGTCAGAGTCTTTTGTTGATGATATTCCAAAGCTACAAGTCACTACGCGTATTCTAAAGCAATATTTAACTGATTTTTGTTCTGAAAAAAATATTAACAGAGTCGTGGCTTTGCTTCTCATGATGAAAGAGAATCAAGACACAATTGTAAGTTATATTTTACCACTCTGGTGCGAGAATGATGATGTGTTGCGTTGTATCGCACAACATTTGATTGATCGTGGGATTGATGCTGAAAAAGTTGTCGAATTAGTGACTGCTTGTATGCTTAAGCCCTTTGGAATGAAATCATCTGAATTAAAACACGATGGCCAGTTTAAATTTGATTATCTGTTGAATGAAGTAGATAGTGGCGAAGCGGCTAATATAGTATTGGCTTTATGTGGCATGTTGATTTTCTGTCGATCCAGTCGACAGGCGGGGAAAAATTGCCGAGATAACTTGCATGACTACGTATTCAGATTGGGTTGTCAATTGGAACAATCAGGCCGTTTTGATTTCTTAACTTTAACTGATCTTAAATATTGTTTATTGCATTCGATGATATCCACCAGCGAATTTAAGACTAAGTTAGAGTCTTTTATGATGCAAAATGATAAAGATACCGTGCCGAAGAACGATCAGAGTAAATGGTTAGGTTTCTTGAATGCGCTGAATAAAATTGATATCGGTATGTTGAAGCAGTGTGTCAGTCTTGTTGGTGCGTGGCGCGAATCGCGATATAAAGATATTGTCTCATTCCTCGAAAAAACATGGTTAACTGATTTTATGCAAGCTGATAAGGGGCAGCGCTCTTTGTTAAGAGAGGCATGTGGTATCATGGCCAGTTCTTCTGATGTTCAGACTGATTTTCTATGCTTAAGGGCCATTGATGCTTTAATTAAGGGTGATGTAAGTCTGGTGTCTTGTTTTAAAAACAATCATCAGGCTATTTGTAAAAAATCCATGATTAAACACCCAAAAGACTTGCCTGCTCATAAAAAGGCGCTTTTAAATCACTCGTTGTTTAGATTTGCCATTCGCAAAATTGTAAGTGCTGAATGGGCAAGTCCTACCAATGAAAAAGAATTTCTTTTTACCTATAGTAACGATGCTCAGTTGGTTGAATGTCTTGCGGAATCCATCAAGCGATTATGTAAAAAGTCTGATTTCAAGAAGTCTGATTTGTTTGATTTGATAAAGGATTGTGAATTTCTAAGGAATTATTTATTTTCTTCCGCGGTGTGTTATGAGCGACGTTTGGTTGATGGTCTATTTTCCGTTTTTGCGACACTAACGTCTCGTGGAAACGCGGGATTTTTTAAAGGTTCTGCTAAGGATCTGACAGCTCTTGTGTATTTGGAGGATCAGTTTCTTGGTAAGGTGTCGAAGTCGAAAAGTGCTTTGTTTTCATCTTTGTCACTGAGTACTTTTATTTGTGATGCTATTGAAAAGTTTAAAGGCCTGAAATGCAAACAAGAACAGGAGAGATCTGAGCGATTGTTGAGGCCTTTTAGTGCTTGAATGTTGACTCCGGGTGCGTAGTAAAGTGTGGGCCATTTTCGTATGGTGTGATTGTTGTTCATGGTGTGCGTTCTTGCAGTAAGAGTAAGCTAGTAGTGTAGGTGCTGTGTGGTTCTGTTCAATGCCGCGTTAAGTTTTTTACGCCTTAGTGTATTTTACATTGTTGCCTGTGTTTTAATAAACGCATTTTGTTTTAATGTAAAATCAATTGTTCAGCACTAAACAGCGAGCGGTGCGGCTAGTGTGCCTTGAGGTTGAGATCGGTGATGTACTCTTGCGTCATTTTATCATCCAATCGAAAGTGAATAGCTAAGTGCATGATGGCCACACTGAACGCAGCAATGATTAAGTAGTCCCATCCTGTTGGGATTATGCCTTTTCCATTGAATTGACCCAAATAAGAAATGAGGCTGACACCGGTAAGGTACGGCCACAGCCATACAGAGGCGCGCCAGTCAAAGGAGATGGATCTGCCTCGTTCTGACAATCGGTGATAAGAAAATAAAATGATGACGCCTGCAATCAGTGCTATACACAGTTTGGAGATGATATCCCAGCCAGTGAAATACGTAATCAAGTTGCAGAGAATGAAAGCAAGATTCGCCCAAAGGTAGGCGAATGGTAAGCGGAAAGGTCGTCGTTGTTGGGGCAGTTGGCGGCGGAGGGTGAGTAAACAAACAGGCGCAATGGCGTAAGACAGTGCCATAAGCAGGTTTAAAAATTCAGCCATCACTTGCCAGCTGTGCATTTGGGTAAACATCAGCATGCCGAGAAGAAAAGAAAACCCGATACCGAACAGCGGATTGCCTTGCGGGTTAAGCTTCTGGAGAAAGGTCGGTAGGTAGCCGTTGGTACTCGATCCATACAAAGAACGCCCGGCGCTACTCATGTACATCAATGCCGCAGCAAGGGGCCCCAGTATTGCGCCAATCGTGAGCAGTGGGTTTAAAGCTTGAAGTTTGTCTTGAGCTAGAATGGTTGGGAACGGACTTGTTAAGTGTAAGCCACTAAAGCCGTTGCGTAAATTGGCTGTTGTCAGTGAGCTGGCGAAAGTAAATTGCAAAACTAAGTAGATGGTCAGTGTGATGGTGATCGAGCCGATGATCGCAAAAGGTAAGGTTTTGCTTGGGTTCTTAGCTTCACCTGCCATTTCGCAAGATTGCTTGAATCCGTTGAAAGCAAAGAGGATGCCGCCTGATGCAATCGCACTTAAAATCCCATGGAAGCCATAAGGAGAGAACGGTTGGTTTGCTGGGTGAATCACATTATGGAAGCTGAATTTGTGGTAAAGCACCACACCGGCAACAACAAAAGGAATAATTATTTTGAGCAAAGTGAGTAGGTTGTTGCACTTCATAAGCCAGCGCAGAGAGAAAATATTGATGGTGGAAATAATCAGCATAAGACCAGCGGCTGCCAGGTAGCCGAGGGTCGATAAGTTGCCATCTGATGCGGCACCACTGTCGTTGATTAAGCTGGGTAGGTAATACGAGGTGGACTGGATAACTGCCTGTACTTCGGCGGCCACAAGCCCGGCGTAAGAGAGCCAAATCATCCAAGAAAAGATAAAGCTGACAATGGAGCCGTGTGTGTACTGAGGGATACGGGTACTGGAGCCGGTAATCGGTATCATCGAGCTGAGCTCAGCAAAGACAAAAGCGATGATGACCACAGCCGCACCACCGATGAGCCACGAAATGATGGCGGCGGGGCCGGCATTTTTAGCGGTTAATTGTGCAGTGAATAACCAGCCTGAGCCAAGAATGGCGCTGACTGACGCGAAGAGTAACGTGGTAGCTGAAAGGGAGCGTTTCATGAAATAATTTCTTTGTTTTATTTTGAAAAAGAGGACTATAATAAACCCTTCGCTTTTATAGTGCACGAAAAAGTGCACTTTAATATTAAATTTTGGTTGAATAACGTAGTCATAAGGTTAATTATGGATCAATTGTTTGATAAAAAGCCATTTGTTGTGGTGGATGGTTCTTCTTATTTATTTCGCGCTTACTACGCTATGCCTGCGCTAACCAATTCTTCTGGTTTGCCAACCGGCGCTATATATGGCGTGCTCAATATGTTGCAAAAGCTGATTAATGATTACTCACCTGAACACATGGTGGTTGTTTTTGATCCGAAAGGAAAAACCACAAGACACGAATGGTTTCCGGATTACAAAGCGAACCGCAGCGCGATGCCGAACGAATTGGCACAACAAATCCCGTATCTACATAAAGCGATTCAAGCATTGGGATTACCGATTAAAATTGAGCCCGGTGTTGAAGCGGATGATTTAATTGGTACTTATGCAAAAAAAGCAGTGGATCAGGGGTTGCCGGTGTTGATATCGACTGGTGATAAAGACATGGCTCAGTTAGTCAATGACCGTGTTCATCTGATCAACACCATGAAGAATCAGCGTCTGGATATTGATGGAGTAAAAGAAAAGTACGGTGTTTTACCAGAGCGAATTATCGATTATCTCGCATTGATGGGGGACACCAGTGATAACATTCCAGGGGTCAAAAGTGTGGGTCCCAAAACTGCTGTGAAGTGGATTGATAAGTACGGTTCTTTAGACGGTATCGTTTCTAATGCGGATGCAATTAGTGGTAAAGTGGGTGGCAATTTGAAAGCGGCAATTGATGGTGGTGATCTGGATTTGGCAAAGCGGCTGGTTACAATTAATTGTGACATTGACTGCTCTGGTATGCCAAAGGATTTTCACTTGGCGGATCCCAATTGGGGTGAGTTGCGTGAACTATTTCAAGAACTGGAATTTACCAAGTGGCTAAAAGAATTGGACAGCTCAGATGACTTGGTGGCGGAAGAGCCTAAGCCGACTGAGGTTGAACAGCAGTATGAAACGGTTTTGACACTAGATCAGTGGTCTTCTTGGTTGAAGCGATTACAAGACGTAGCGGTGTTTGCGTTTGATACTGAAACCACCAGTATCGATCCGATGGAAGCGGAGTTGGTGGGTTTTTCTGTTTCAACTCAGGCGGGGGAAGCGGCCTATGTGCCGCTGGCACACGATTACCCTGATGCGCCACAGCAATGTGATCGAGGTGTGGTGTTGCAGCAATTAGCCGGTATTTTGAGTGATGTCAATAAAACGTGTGTGGGGCATAATTTGAAATACGATTTGCACGTTTTAAAACGTCAGGGAATACCAGTGGCTAACCGGTTGTGGGACACCATGCTGGCATCCTATATTATTAATCCGTCAGCCAGAGGGCATAAGTTGGATAAGTTAGTGCTGGGTGCGTTTGGTCACGCCATGGTGGCGTTTGAGGACGTGGCTGGAACAGGTGCTAAACAAGTGACGTTCGATCAGGTTGACTTGGATGTGGCTGGGCATTATGCAGCCGAGGACGCTGATATGACCTTACGTTTGTATCATCATTTGTGTCCATTAATAGAGGTTAAACCCAATCACCGTTTGTTTCATGAAGTGGATCTTCCTTTGATGCAAGTCTTATTAAACATGGAGCACGAAGGAGTGAACATTGATGCGGATATGTTAGTGCAACAAAGTAACGAGTTGGCTAATAAACTGGATCATTTGCAAAAGGAAATTTATGAGTCGGCTGAAGAAGAGTTTAATGTTGCGTCCACGAAACAATTGCGAGCCGTGTTGTTTGATAAGTTGCAGTTGCCAATAATTAAAAAAACACCGAAAGGTCAGCCATCAACATCAGAGGAAGTATTGCAGGAATTGGCATCGACTTATGTTTTACCGAAAAAGATTCTAGATTTCAGAAGTTCGCAAAAGTTAAAATCCACTTATACTGATAAATTACCATTACAGATTAACCCTCATACCGGTCGTATTCATACTCAATACAATCAAACCGTGACAACCACTGGTCGGTTGTCATCGAATAACCCGAACTTACAAAATATACCCGTGAGACATGCCGATGGTCGTAAGGTTCGACAAGCCTTTGTTGCAAGAGAGGGGCGAGTTATTGTTGCAGCAGACTACTCTCAAATTGAGTTGCGTATCATGGCGCATTTGTCTCAAGACCCATCGTTGCTGCGCGCTTTTACAGACGGGGTGGACGTGCATTCCGCAACCGCGTCCGAGGTGTTCTCAGTTGCTGTTGATGATGTCACGCTAGAGCAGCGGCGTCGTGCGAAGGCAATTAATTTTGGATTGATTTATGGGATGTCCGCATTTGGATTAGCAAAACAGCTGGGCGTGGGGCGACAAGACGCGCAACAATATATTGATATCTATTTTGATCGCTATCCAAAAGTGCTGGAGTATATGAATAACGCTCGTGATGTGGCTAAGCAGCAGGGTTATGTTGAGACCATGATAGGGCGTCGGTTATACACGCCGGATATCAATGCGTCTAATGGTATTCGACGAAAGGCTGCGGAGCGCGCGGCAATTAACGCCCCGTTACAAGGGTCGGCAGCAGATATTATTAAGCTAGCGATGTTGTCTTGTGCGCAATGGGTGCCGAACTACGAGAAAGATGTCAGTTTATTAATGCAAGTACATGATGAATTGGTATTCTCGGTTGCGTCCCCTGTGCTAGATGATGTGGTGTCGCGTATACGCTGCTCGATGGAGGGGGCGGTTGAGATGTCAGTGCCATTGTTAGTTGATGTGGGTGTTGGCGATAGCTGGGATGCGGCGCATTAAAGTGCCGACCGCATAATATGACAAAAGGAGAGGTCTATGTCAGAGATGACATCGCAACAACGATTGTGGGTCACCATGTTGGTGACGCTGGTCGCAATCGGAGGGGTTTTGTATGGGTATGATATTGGTGTGATTGCAGGTGCTATGCACTTAATCAATGACTACTTCAAAGCACTGGGGGTTCCTCTAACTCCATTTCAGCAAGGCCGAATTCATGGTGCGGTGCTGGCTGGTGGATTGGTGGGGACATTGTTAGCAAGCCCGGTGGCGGATCGCTTCGGTCGGCGGTCCGTCATTTTGTTTGCGTGTGTTAATTTCGTTATTGGAATCGTGCTAATCATTCTATCGTCAACATTCATGACGTTATTAGCCGCTAGATTGGTTCTGGGTGTTGCTGTTGGTATTATTGCCGTGGCCGTGCCTTTGTATGTAACGGAGTTAGTGGATGCTGAGCGTCGAGGGATGTACGTTGGTTTTTTTCAGCTTTTTTTGACACTGGGTATTTTGTTGGCGTATGTGGTGGACTGGCAATTAGATAAAGGAGGGCATTGGCGCTTGATGTTCGCGGTTGTTCTTGTTCCTACCGCGATATTATTCATTGGTATGTGTTTTTTACCGGAATCACCTCGGTGGTTATGGCGGCAAGGAAAAGAGAAAGCGTCGCGGCAAGTACTAAAGAAAACGCATGCTCAAACTGCAGTCGATCAGGTGGTGAATGAGTTTAAGCAAAGCTCGATAGCGGAGCGAGGGCGGTGGTCGGACTTTAGATCACGTTCTCAGCTGGTGATGTTGGGTTTGGCTGTCATGATTGCTATTTTAAATCAGTGGACAGGGATTAATACGTTTTTGCAATACGTGCCAGATTTGCTTCGAGACTCGGGTGTGGGTACGCATCTGAATTCGCTAACGATGTCGTTGCCGGTTCCCATATTGAATGTCGTCTGTACGCTGTTTGCGCTTACATTGGTTGATCGACTTGGGCGCCGGTATTTGTTGCTCCTGGGTACGGCGGGTGTTTTTTGGTCTGAAGTATTCTTATCAGTGGTTCCTTTCTTGTCACACAGTCACGTGGTGCAAACTTGGCTTATGTTGGCAGGTTTTTGTCTTTTTATTGTGTTTTTTGCTATTGGGCCGGGTGTGGTGATTTGGTTGGTTATTTCAGAGTTATTTCCAACCCGACTGCGAGGCAAAGCCATGGCGCTGTGCTTGTTTTTTAATTCGTTAGCAGGCACTTTGCTGGCGGATTG
The DNA here is from genome assembly GCA_902581285.1 of uncultured Gammaproteobacteria bacterium. Classification (GTDB taxonomy): domain Bacteria; phylum Pseudomonadota; class Gammaproteobacteria; order Coxiellales; family Coxiellaceae; genus CACHNP01. The sequence goes on from CACHNP010000003.1 coordinate 55,510, forward strand.
TTTCTTGCTAATTCAGCATGCGCTGGGGCATTCGGGTACTTATATGCTCTGTGCATCGTGTTCCTTGTTGTATTTTGTATTGGTGTATTATTTTCTGCCGGAGACCAAAAGAAGATCCTTGGAGTCAATTGAAGGTGATGCGGTTGCCGGATAAGGTGTTTTTTGAGTTTGTTTATTGGTAAGGCGTTAGGTCTCATTTCGGTATGTGGCTGGCCGAATAGGTGCTTACCTCCAATACGATCTGATGCTTTTTCGAAATAAACAGATATTTATTGCAATGGTGATTACAACTGCGATTGCAGTTGCGATTGCAGTAGACAGTAGATGACCCGCAGGCCCAGCATCATAGTTTGATGGATAGGTGTGAGTGAGTACGAGTATTACGAGTAAGGGTATTACAAGTATGGGTGTGAAGAATAAAAGCAGTAACATGATGAAGCGTCCAGAATCGCGGGTGGGTTTGCAGGTGGGGTGTAGCATTAGTATGTATGACGTCAAAAAACCAGTGCCAAGAATAAAGCAACTTACGTTAGTTAGACTGAGGTTGGAAGAGAACGTAGCGTTGAGTATGGCAAATAAAAGTAGAGAGATAGACAGTATAATGCCGGTGATGCAAATGATACTCACGGACACAGGGCGTGTAGTCAGGATTTCGGATGAGTCACTTGTTTTTTTATCTGTGTTCATATTTAAGTCATTTTACCTGTGGTGATAGTAAGCGTCAAGACGCCGACTGGTTTGACTGAGCGTTTTCTGTCTCAGGTGCCGCAAAAGGTGTTTTTTGAGTTTGTTTATTGATAAGGCGTTAGGTCTCATTTCGGTATGTGGCTTGCCGAATAGGCGCTTACCTCCAATACGATCTGATGCTTTTTCGAAATAAACAGATACTGATTGTAAACACTATCACAAATACAATCAAAAAAACTAGTGTTACTGTCAGAACGCTGCTGCCTACGACAGGAAAGAGTAGAAAACTAAGGCGAGGGGGGCGAGAAACTGCAATAGCAACACGATCAAGCATCCAGAATCGCGGGTCATTTTGTAGGTGGGGTGTAGCATTAATATACATGATGTCAAAAGACCAGTGCCAATCATAAAGTAACTTACATTAGCTGGACTGAGATTGAAAGAGGAAAACGTAGCAATGTATTGGCCTGAGCCGTTTGAGGGACTGATGTTAAGAGTTATGGAGTTGAGTATGGCAAAAACTATTAAAAACACAGAGACAGATAGCATAATGCCGGAGATGCAAATGATACTCACGGACACAGGGCGCGTATCCAGAGTTTCGGATGAGTCACTTGTTTTGTTATCTGTGTTCATATTTAAGTCATTTTACCTGTGGTGATAGTAAGCGTCAAGACGCCGACTGGTTTGACTGAGTGTCTTCTAGTCTTATGTTCCGCAAAAGGTATTTTTGATTCGTTGGTGTGGCTTGGGCGGACATTGATAACTTTCAAGTTCACGGCTGTTGTTGTAGGGGTTGCTGAGTGCTTGGAGTAGCGAATGAAACGAAGACAAGTTGCCGTCGATGGCAGATGAGAGTGCTTGCTCCACCTGGTGGTTTCTCGGGATGATAGCCGGGTTATTTTTTTGCATCAGATCCATACGTTCTTTAGGTTGGTTATTCTCTCTCAGTAAGCGCTTTTTCCAACGTTGGCACCAGTTTTGGAAAGTGTCTTGCATGTGGAGTGGTGATGTGTGGTAGGTGTCATAAGTTAAGTGCAAAAAGGTGTTGGTGTAATCCGCGGCATTTTTTTGCATCCAGTGACAAAGATCAGAAATGAGCGTAAGATCTTCCGCTTCTTCTGTTGCTAAACCAATTTTCGACCGCATCATTTTTAGCCACTTTTTCTCGTAAATTGAAGAAAATTGATTGACCGCATCCGTTGCTAAGTTGACAGCGGACGCTTGATCCTCGTGTATCAGCGGCAGTAATGATTCGGCGAGACGAGCGATATTCCATTGAGCGATGCTGGATTGATTACCGAAGGCGTAGCGCCCGTGTTTATCGATGTAGCTGAATACCGTGTGAGGGTCGTATTCGTCCATAAAAGCACAGGGGCCGTAATCAATGGTTTCTCCTGCAATACTCATATTGTCTGTATTCATAACCCCATGAATGAACCCCACTCGCATCCAGTGTGTGATTAAGTCAGCTTGGCTCTCTATGACTTTATTTAAAAATGCCAAAGCCGTATTTGGTGCTGATTGTGTGTCTGGAAAGTGGCGGTTAACGGTGTAATTTAATAAAGCGCTATCAAGCTTGTGGTTGCGCTGCGTCGCTGCGTACTCAAACGAACCCACGCGTATGTGTGAACTGGCGATGCGAGTCAAAATGCCGCCTGGCAACGGGGTATCACGTTGTACCAGCTCACCCGATTGCACAACCGCCAAACTTCTTGTGGTCGGGATACCGAGAGCGAACATGGCCTCTGAAATGAGGTATTCGCGAAGCATCGGGCCCAGCGCTGCACGCCCATCACCGCCGCGAGAGTAAGGGGTTGGGCCTGAGCCTTTGAGTTGGCAGTCTACTCGAATGCCCTGAGGTGTGATGTGTTCGCCTATGACGTGCGTGCGACCGTCACCCAGCATAGTAAAATGGGCGTATTGGTGACCAGCGTAAGCCTGGCAAAAAGGGGTGGTACCTGGTGGGGGGGTGTTGCCTGAAAACAGCTGCGCTTGTTGTGTCGTTGTTAATTGTTTTAGATTGATCCCGAGGGAATCGGCGAGTTTTTCGTTGATAATGACAACGTGTGGGTTTTGAACCACAGTTGGCTGAGCCAGTGAGTATAGCTCATTTGGAAGCTTGAGGTAGCTGTTATCAAAATTAAACACTTCTGCTGTCATATTAATGCCTCTGATTGAATGTGCAATGCAGTGAATGCGTATTGTGAATGAACACTTTCACAAGCATGCAGCATGCTGATACGCCATGCACGATGCAACGCGTGTTCTATTATTCCACGGTCACTGATTTAGCTAGATTTCGCGGTTGATCAACGTCCGTGCCTTTTTGAATGGCAACGTGGTACGCCAGTAATTGCATTGGTATGTTATACAAAATGGGGCTAATGAAGTCATCACAAGGTGGCATTTTGACATGAATGAGCGTGCTTTTTTCGGTTGTTTCGTTGGTTACGGGGTAATCGGAAAAAACATACAGCAGCCCACCGCGCGCTTGTACCTCTTGGGTGTTTGATAGCACTTTGTCAATCAGCTCGTTGCGTGGTGCCAGTATCACCACTGGCATGTGCTCGTCGATTAGAGCAATGGGTCCGTGTTTGAGTTCACCTGATGCGTAGCTTTCGGCGTGGATGTATGAGATTTCTTTTAACTTCAGAGCCGCTTCCATCGCAATTGCATATTGCTTTCCGCGACCGAGAAACAGGCAGTGTTGTTTTTCGATGAAGTCAGCTGCTAAGGTTTCAATGATCTGCTCCATTTTGAAAATATCAGTGATTTGTTGCGGTAATGATTTTAGGAGCGCTAGGTGTGTGTTGGCATTCGGGTTATTTTTGAATTGCGCTAGTGCAATCGAGAAGCAGGCCAAAGCGACTAACTGAGCGGTGAAAGTTTTTGTGGCTGCCACGCCGATTTCAGCCCCTGCTTGAGTGATAAAATGCATATCGGCAGCGCGCACGATGGAGCTTTCAGGCACATTACAAATTGCCAGTGTGGCAGCATAGCCGTTGACTTTGGCTTGGTTGAGAGCAGCCAGCGTGTCTGCTGTTTCTCCGGATTGCGATAAGGCCAGTAGCAGCGTGTCTGGTTCAATGGCGTGGTGTCGGTAGCGATGTTCGCTCGCTATTTCGACGTAGCAGGGTATATTGGCGTGGCGCTCAAGCCAATGTTTGGCCACACAGCCTGCATTTAAGCTGGTTCCGCAAGCAATGATGTGAATACGTTTGATCGATGGCAGTGCTTTGGGGGCGTTGTCTCCAAAAGCCTCCAGTGATATTTGTTCGTCACGTAAAGCATGTTGAAGTGTGCGTGCGACGACTTGTGGTTGCTCAAAAACTTCTTTAATCATGAAGTGTCTATGCTCACCTTTGTCCGCCATGGAAGCGGTCATGGATGTGGTTTTCACTTCGCGGTTAACCGGGTGATGGTCTTTATCGAAGATGTTTATTTTTTGTGTTTGTATGTCTGCAATATCACCTTCTTCAAGAAAAATAAACTGCTGTGTTACCGGTAGCAAAGCTAAAGTATCTGATGCAATAAAATTTTCTTCAAAGCCAACGCCGATAACCAGTGGGCTGCCTTTGCGGGCGACATAAATAGAATTAGGTCGCTCTTTGTATATACAAGCAATGGCGTAGGCACCTTTGAGTTGCTGCGTGACTTGGTGTAAGGCTTGTGTTGGCTCGGTTGTGGTTTCAAGAGTGTGATGCAGAAGATGAGCAATAACCTCGCTGTCAGTTTCAGAGGTGAATGTGTAACCCAGTTCAGTGAGCATGTGGCGTAATTCAGTGTGGTTTTCGATGATCCCATTGTGCACAATAGACACGCTATCGCTGGAGGTGTGAGGGTGGGCATTGTGTTCAGCCGGAGCGCCGTGGGTAGCCCATCGAGTGTGCCCGATGCCGGTGTGGCTGGTGTAATGGTGCGCTTCGACACGAGATTTCAAGCTGCACACTTTGCCTTTAACGCGGTGGTTTACCAGAGTGCTATTATCAGGGTCGATAAGCGTGATGCCAGCAGAGTCATAGCCGCGGTATTCTAGGCGTTTTAACCCCTCTATAAGGAAATTAGCGATTGGTCTTTGCGTTACTGCGCCAACTATTCCACACATTTTAGCCCCCCTTTAGCGTAAAAAATAAACAATATTATGTACAAAAACAACGCTAGCTTACCATCTTACGTGCCGTTCTGCTAGGCTCTTATGATACCAGGGGGTTTTTGTACCTAGTGGTTTGAGTTCATTACTATTTCACTTTATTTACGAGACAGGTTACTATGTGTCTTCGGTGGAAAATGACGAGGTAACTACGATGACGGAAGAAGTTCAAAAATGCGCCAACGCGGTTCGTTTTCTTAGTATCGATGCGGTACAAAAAGCCAATTCGGGGCACCCTGGGATGCCAATGGGGATGGCGGATATCGCCACGGTTCTTTGGCGTGATTACTTGCAGTTCAATCCACTTGATCCGAATTGGAGTAATCGTGATCGATTTATTTTGTCCAATGGTCATGGCAGTATGTTGCATTACGCATTACTGCATTTGACTGGTTACGCCGTAAGTTTAGATGACATCAAGAACTTTAGACAGCTGCATTCGAAAACGCCAGGCCACCCGGAATACGCCGAAACTCCTGGGGTGGAAACCACCACGGGGCCATTAGGACAGGGTTTAGCAAATGGTGTGGGCATGGCTTTGGCTGAGCGTATGTTGGCTGCTCAGTTCAATCGAGAGGGCTATCAAATTGTCGACCACCACACGTATGTTTTTGTGGGTGATGGGTGCTTGATGGAAGGTATCTCTCATGAGGTGAGTTCTTTGGCCGGCACGATGGGATTGGGGAAGCTGATAGTTGTGTATGACGACAATGGGATTTCTATAGACGGCGAAGTGGATGGTTGGTTTACAGATAACACGGTGAAACGATTTGAGTCCTACGGTTGGCAGGTGCTTGCGGATGTGGATGGGCACGATGTGGCCTCAATCAGCGTTGCCATTGATCAGGCTAAAGCGGATACCCAACGTCCAACATTGATTTGTTGTCGCACGCAAATTGGTTTTGGTTCACCGAACAAAGCGGGAACAGCGGGCTGTCATGGTGCGGCTTTAGGTGATGAAGAAGTGCGGTTGACACGAGAAAATTTAGGTTGGGGATTTGGCCCGTTCGAGATACCTGATGATGTGTATGCGGCGTGGGACGCGCGAGAAAGTGGTGCGATCAAGCAGCGCAAGTGGAATGAGTTATTCGCACGTTACGAAACTGCCAATCCTGATTTGGCCAGTGAATTTTTGCGACGTACTCAAGGTTACATGCCAGATGATTTTACTGAGCGTTTTAGTCGCTTTATTATGGACTGTCAAGATGACTCGACCCCATTAGCGACTCGAAAGTCATCACAGAAAACCATTGAATTTTTGGTCGATGTTTTACCTGAGTTAGTGGGAGGGTCTGCCGATTTAACTGGGTCGAATGGCACTCGGTGGTCGCAGGCAACCAGTTTTAGCCAAGCTAATCCCGTGGCGCGCTACGTCGATTATGGTGTGCGCGAGTTTGGTATGTCAGCAATCATGAATGGTTTGGCATTGCACGGCGGTTTGATACCTTATGCCGGCACCTTTTTAGTTTTTAGTGATTATGCTCGTAATGCTGTGCGTTTATCAGCGCTGATGCAACAGAAAGTCATTTATGTTTATACTCACGATTCAATTGGGTTGGGTGAGGATGGTCCCACGCACCAGCCAATTGAGCACGCGTCCATGTTGAGAATGACGCCAAACTTGATGGTCTGGCGCCCTGCTGACACGGTTGAAACGGCGGTGGCATGGCAAGAAGCGCTACTGATGTCTGGTCCTTCTGCGTTGTTATTATCTCGACAAACATTGCCAGCTTACTCCAGAGACAGTGAGCAGCTAGCGCAAATTTCTCGAGGAGGCTATGTACTGCAGTATGAGAAGGGAGAGTGTGATGCCGTGTTGATTGCTACGGGCTCTGAAGTGGAGCTGGCGATGCAAGCAGCTCAGGAGTGCCTGTCAATAGGGCTGCAGGTGAGAGTAGTCTCTATGCCTTGCGTTAAGCGCTTTTTATCACAGGATGTCAGTTATCGTGACCATGTTCTGCCTAGCGATTTAGAGGTCAGAGTTGTGGTTGAGGCTGGTAGCACGGCAGCGTGGTACCAAATTGCGGGCCGATTTGGCTCGGTCATTGGCGTGGACCAGTTTGGTTATTCAGCGCCGATACAAGATGTTTATAATGCCTGCGGCATGACGGTGGATGCTGTGGTGTCTGCGGTTAAGCAAGGTGTTGAGGAAAAATTAATAGCACAACAATAAAGTAAGGAGAAGACGATGGTAACACGAGTAGCAATCAATGGGTTTGGTCGAATTGGGCGAAACATCACGCGTGCGTTATACGAAGCAGGACTTCGTGATGAGATACAGTTGGTCGCTATTAACGATCTAGCCGATTTAGAGACTAACGTCCACCTTTTAAAGTACGACAGTGTGCACGGTCGATTTCCGGGTGAGGTTCGTCAAGAGGCTGGTTGTTTGATGATTAACAATGATCAAGTGAAGGTGTTTGCAGAACGCCAACCTGGTAACTTGCCCTGGAAAGAATTGGATATCGATGTTGTGATGGAGTGCACGGGTTTGTTTGCAAGTCGAGAAAAATCCGAGGTTCATTTGCAAGCGGGTGCGAAAAAAGTGTTGATTTCGGCACCTGCTGGCGCAGACGTTGATGCTACTGTGGTTTATGGGGTTAATCACGATGTGTTGACGCAAGATCACCGTATTGTTTCTAATGCATCATGCACAACCAATTGTTTGGCGCCATTAGTTCAGCCGCTACAGCAAGCATTTGGGGTCGAAAGTGGGTTAATGGTCACGGTGCATGCATACACCAACGATCAAAAACTCACAGACAGTTATCACAAAGATATCCGTCGTGCACGCTCTGCCACGCAATCGATGATTCCCACTAAAACAGGTGCGGCTGCGGCCGTGGGTTTGGTCTTACCGGAACTTGCAGGGAAGTTAGACGGGTATGCGATTCGAGTGCCGACGGTTAATGTATCCGTGGTGGATTTGACATTCACAGCATTGAAGCCTGTGAGTGTTGAGTCAGTAAATCAAGTGCTTCAAGACGCGAGTAATGGGTCTTTGCAAGGTATTCTGGCTTACAGTGATGAGCCTTTGGTTTCAATTGATTATAATCACACATCGGCATCTTCAAATTTTGATGCACAGCAAACTCGAGTTATCGGTAATATGGTGAAAGTCGTCTCCTGGTATGATAATGAGTGGGGATTTTCTAATAGAATGTTGGATACCGCAAAAGTGATGGCTAGCTTGGAAGTTGCGGCATCAGTTTAAGCTAAGCTGGTTTTGTGCCGTTTTATAGGCTCGTGACTTGAACGAGCCTATTTTTTCTTGTAAGGCCAGAAGTCGGTCTGTCAGTCGAGTGGAAAAAGTATGATTGGTTATCATTGTTGTATTTGTTTCAGTCATTCTGTTGGATGAGGTGCGTGCTTGAAGAAAAGCGTGTTGATAAAAAATAGGAAAGGGGGTGGTGTTATGCAGCCAGTATTAACTTCAGAAGAAGTGAATTTGCGCAATCAAAGAGTTCTCATTCGTTGTGATTTCAATGTCCCGTTGTGTGATGGGAGTGTTGTTGATGACACAAGGATAAAACAAAGCTTGAAAACGATAAGATACGCTCTAGATCAGGGTGCTGGGGTTGTTCTCTGTTCGCATTTAGGGCGTCCGGTTGAGGGTAAATTTGATGCTGAATTTTCATTACAGTCGGTGGCTGCTGTCTTGTCAAATGAACTTGGAATGACGGTGCCGTTGATCCGTGACTGGCAAAATGCTAATCCAGTCGAACCCGGGCAGGTGGTTCTGTGGGAGAACGTGCGTTTTAATGTTGGTGAAAAAAGTAATGATATGGCACTGGGTGAAGCGATGGCGGCTCACGCTGATGTGTTTGTGATGGATGCGTTTGCGTCATCCCATAGGGCGCATGCATCCACCGTTGCTGTGGCGCAAGCTGCATCTAAGTCGGTGGTGGGTTTGTTATTAGAGCAAGAATTGCATGCTTTGCAGAAAGTGATGAGTGCTCCAAAGCATCCCGTGGTAGCCGTTGTTGGCGGTGCAAAGGTATCAACTAAAATTCAGTTGTTGGAGTCGTTACTGGATTGGGTGGATGTGTTGATCGTTGGTGGTGGTATAGCAAATACATTTATAAAAGCTTGTGGGTATGAGGTTGGGCAGTCTTTGTTTGAGTCGGATTTTGTTCCGTTAGCTCAATCCTTGCTTGATAAAGCAAAACAGAATAATGTCACTATTCCGATACCGAGTGACGTTGTGGTGGCAAATGAGTTCTCGCAAAATGCGCAAGCTCAGACTTGTTTAGTTTCTGACGTTCAGCCGGATCAAATGATTCTTGATGTGGGTGAAATGGCGCAGCAGCACTATTCTGATTTGATACACACTGCTGAGATGATACTGTGGAATGGCCCGGTTGGGGTTTTTGAAATCAGTCAGTTTGCCTTTGGGACTGAAGCGGTTGCAAATGCGGTGGTAAATTCAACGGCCTATTCGGTGGCCGGTGGAGGTGACACAGTGGCCGCTCTGGCACAGTTCGGGCTAAAAGATCAAGTATCTTATGTGTCAACAGGGGGGGGTGCTTTTCTTGAGTGTATCCAAGGGATAGAATTACCGGCAGTTAAAGTTTTAATGGAGGAGCGTCCTTGTGTTAGATGAAAATAATGAGTTTATTAGGCCTCGAACTAAAATTGTAGCAACATTGGGTCCGGCATCAAGTGATGTTGATTCTCTAGAACAGCTCATTCAAGCTGGGGTTAACGTTGTGCGCTTGAACTTTTCTCATGGAACTCATGATGAACAAAAAAAGAGAATAGATAATGTTAGGCAAGCGGCTAAGAATTGCCAATCGGTGGTGGGTATTTTAGCTGATCTGCAAGGGCCAAAAATACGTGTGTCTAAATTTAAAGCGGGTAAAGTGTCGCTGAAAGAAGGTGATCATTTTACTTTGGACGCGGATTTTGATGAGTCGGCGGGAGATGAAAGTCGGGTTAGTATTGATTATAAGGCCCTGCCGCAGGATGTGGGTGAGGGAGATATTCTGCTATTTGATGATGGCCGCATGCGCATGAAAGTGCTATCTGTTTCTGGTTCAGTGATTAAGTGCGAAGTTCTTAATTCCGGTCAGTTATCAAATAATAAAGGTGTTAACCGTTTAGGCGGCGGTTTAAGTGCTAAGGCGCTAACGGATAAAGATAAGGATGATCTCAAATTTGCGGTGCAGCAGGATGTGGATTTTATCGCAGTTTCTTTTCCTCGCGATGCTGATGACATCGAAGAGGCGCGCGAGCTGATTCGCCAGCAGGAAGGCGAAGCTGCTATCATTGCTAAAATTGAGCGTGCAGAAGCGGTTGATAATCTTGAGTGCATTACCATGGTGGCCGACGGAGTGATGGTAGCTCGTGGTGATTTGGCTGTGGAAATTGGTGATGCTAAGGTGCCGTTAGTGCAAAAGCAAATGATTCAAATGGCTCGGGCATTAGATAAGCCTGTGATTGTGGCTACTCAAATGATGGAGTCAATGATACAGGAGCCGGTGCCGACTCGTGCTGAAGTATCGGATGTGGCAAATGCAGTACTTGATAATGCTGATGCGGTTATGTTGTCTGCAGAAACTGCCGTGGGTCAATATCCGATAGAAACTGTAGAGACGGTTGCTAGGGTGTGTTTAGAGGTTGAAATGCAGCCCTGTTCACAGGTCTCGGGTCACCGAGTTGAATGTGAGTTTAACCGGGTTGATGAAGCTGTGGCAATGGCAGCAATGTACACGGCCAATCACCTGGATGTGAAGGCTGTTTTGGCTCTAACCGAGTCGGGTAAAACCACGTTATGGATGTCTCGGATCAGAACCCGGCTGCCAATATTCGGTTTGAGTCGATCTAAGCAGACATTAGGGAAAATGAGCTTATACCGCGGCGTTTACCCGATGTATTTTGATGTGACTCAGTGTAATAAAGATAATCTTAATCGGTCGGTGGTGGATAAAGTGTTGAGTCTCGGTTATATCCATTCTGGTGAGCGTATCATTTTAACTAAGGGTGATCTGATTGGCGTTGGGGGTGGCTCTAATGCAATGAAGGTTCTCATAGCTGGTGAGGTAGCATGATGGGTGGTGAAAATATTCTGTTATTGATGATTGCATTTATTTTTGTTGTGTGGGGTGTTTATCGTATCAATAAAATACGTCAATCTGGTGTTCCTGTTTTTACTAAAGAGAATTTTTCAAAAACCATGACCACCTGGGGCTACCTTGCGCTTATGTTGATTGGTGTGATCGCGTTTTGTGTTTTTATCTTGAGGTAGTAACAGTTGTTTGTGTAATCAATTTACTTGACTGTCACACTTATTAGGTCAGCTGTTTTTTCTGGTTAGGGCTTTCGCTATGTTAAATTGTTTTCTTTTCTTTCAATTGCATGCCCGGGTGAAGATAAGGCTTCATTTTCGTTAGTAGGGACAAAGATATCGCTTAGTGGTACGTAATCAGTGTTGATTTGGTTTGATTTTTTTGTTCGCATGCCACAGCTAAGTTTGCATATGAAATTCCGCAAACCACAAGCTAAGATGATGGCGGGGAACGTATAAATGACCCCTGAGTAGATGTACAGTTGAGAACTTCCGCTGATTTCATAAACGTATGAATTGGTGTTTTCGGTTTGATTAAATTGAGTGCTGTTGCTTGGGTGGTGTGTTGTTGCATCAAAGATCATTGTCTGGATGATGTGGCTAAGGAAGTCAAATTCATTCCAGCCGAGACCGGTTTCTTTTATGCCGCTCATGAGTCCAACCGATAAGAGTAGAGCCATGTAAAAGTAACTGTTGATGCTGGTTGCTAAACTGATGCTGTTGGCGAAGCTGAAGTCGATTTTTTTCCAAGCTAGTTCCGAGGTCCGATAAGCGTGGCTTTTCATTAGGTGTGTTTTAGATTCGGGGCAGGTTGCAGAAAATAAATTGCTACATAACGCACTTAAAATAGAAAAGCCATAGGTTGCTGAAAAAAGAATGACGGCGTATGGCGTGATTTTTTCAATTTCAGCGCCGGCATTGGATGAAAGCAGGGTGATTTTGTTGCTGTTTTTTGCATGCGTTTCTTCGTCTAAAATGAGGTCAATAAACATGTCTGGGTGCTTTGTATTAACTAAGTAAGCCGTTTTTGTTACCAGTGTGTGGTTGGTGTTTAAGAAGGGAAATAAGTTATTGGTGTCTTGGTGGTGTGTTTTAGATATGAATCTGAAAGCATAAGATTTGTTAGCCATAGAAAATGTATCTGATTGACCATAGCAATCATCGAACCACTGCCATTCGGCGGGGCTGTTGCAAATTTCGTTGTTGTCTAGGGTCCTTATCATTCGTATGATTAAATAATAAAGAGCGATGCCGGCTAAAGTGGCGAGTGTTAAGCGGCACAGGCTGTCGAAGTTTTTAATTGACTGATTGATAAAGTCAGCTATTTTTTTTAAGAAGGAGGTTTGTTGTTGGGGCTGTTGTATGGCTGGGGTTTTAGTTGTGTAAAGTGAAAGATAGCGAGACAAGAATGTTTTTCTTGCTTGGTAATCCTTAATGGGTTGTGTGTTTGTTGAGGTTGAAGAGATAAGCTGCTCTTTTGCCCATCTCTCGTATGCCTGTGGTAGTGGGCTTCGGAAATAATTCAGAATACCATCCGTTATTTTATAAAGAAGAAAGAGCCCCCCTGTAACCACTTTGAAAAGTGTGTAGTAACGAATAACGTTAATCACCGCAGGTAAGTAAACATAGCCAAAAGCGGGACGGGCACGTGCTTGGAGTAAGTTGGAGCACGAGCTTAGGTCGTAGAACTGATAAATGCTTGGGTGTAGTGCGTAATGTAGTTCGGGGGTGCAAAGCTGAGGACGAGTTTTCTGCTCTTTAAAAAAGTCGGAGTGAAATAGTGCGGTTTGACTATCTTTGTTGAGTATGGCTCGGGTTTTTTCTAAGTAAGTAGGAATGTTTTGTAGATTGTTGTAAATTAAGATCGCTGTCAAAATATGTTTTGAAGGAAAGTTAAGTGCTCGGTTGGTGAAAATATCTGAAAATGAAATTTTATTCTCTTTTTTCAAAATGCAGGAGGCTGTTTTCACCCCAAGTTTGCTTGCAACAAAAATAAAAACAGTCAAAATGGCGGTGGACCACACGAAAAAGTTGAATGTTTGTGCGAATGCAACTGAGTCAGTGAAGACGTCTGATGATGGTATCTTTGTGTGGTTGTGTGCTGAATGGTTAGTAAAAGCAGAAAGGTTACCATGGTTGAGAATGGTATTGGCAATCTGGTTTACCATCTCTTCAGGATTTGGTACGGTGACATGAATATGTTTAATGTAATTGTCGATATTAATGATGCTTAAGGTGATGTAAAGCGCTGTCCATCCCAGCCTGTTGGCTATGATGTCTTGACACGTGAGAGGTGGGTTCATGTAATCAGTGAAGCGAATGATTGGGTGCTCTTCAAATAAGGGGCTTATTAAACATTGGCTTAATATTGATGGCGTGTTTCTCGGGGTATTGTCATCAGGCGACACAATTTGCTCTCTGGATAATTCGTCGCAAGGACTGTGACTGTTTTGCTGTTGCTGAAATCCTTGCATGAAATAATTCCGTTTTGAGTTTTTAGTCATTTAGTTTGTAAGAGATTGACTTGAAGATTGTCTATTGCTGAGCTAAAAGTGTCAAGTTATCATAAGATTAACATCGATTTAGATTAATTTTTTTTAGTAAATACCGCTACTTGAGTGATTTTTTGGCTGATAGGCATCGTTATTTGTATATTTTTTAACTCGCTTGTTTTGGGTTGGTGCTAGGAAGTTGGGGTTTGAGGTAATCAATGTTATAATTCGGCACATTTTGTTTGAATAGGAGGGTGAGGGTGAGTAACATTCGATACTCAGACGCGAAGTATTTGACCAGTGCAACAGAAGTCAGTGGTTTGCCTGAGGACACGGGGGCTGAGGTGGCTTTTATTGGGCGTTCAAACTCTGGTAAGTCCAGTTCTTTGAACACGATTACGGGGATCAAAGGTTTGGCGAGGACAAGTTCGACGCCTGGGCGAACCCAAATGATGAACTTCTTTGATTTGGGTCAAAATTGCCGGTTAGTCGATTTACCTGGGTATGGCTATGCAAAGGTTCCGAAACCGATAAAAGAAAAGTGGCAGCGTGCGACGAATGCGTATTTGGAGACGCGTCAATGCCTGCGAGGGTTGATTTTAGTAATGGATGTTCGTCATCCGTTAAAAGAGTTGGATTGGGAAATTTTGAACTGGACTGCTGAATGGGATTTGCCTTGTCATATTTTATTGACCAAGGCGGATAAATTAAAGCCGAATAAGGCTCAGCAAGCCAAGCAACAAGTGGTAACCGAGTTGGAATTATATGACTTGGTTAGTGTTGATGTTTTTTCTTCACAAAATAAGTTAGGTTTAGCTCAAGTATTAACTGTCCTAGATGCTTGGTTTGGCGCTGATTCAGCGTGTTGATAGTGAGGGGTGCGTTAGCCCTGGGTGATATCATCTTTTCGATGCGTTAGCATGTTTATTTGTGTTTAAAAACATGAAATAACATGTCATTATGTGGGGTTCCGGTTTTTGATTCAACGGGTTTGGTGGGGTTGATGTATGGCAATAACAAGACGCGATACGTACGCAAAAAATGAAGTGACCAGTTGGTCAGTGCCAAATTATTGGGATGTGTTGGCGCTGTTGATGGTTGTGGTCGTTATTTTCTTATTTGCGATTGGTGCTCATGCCATGTTATCGGCTTACCAGCTTGGGCAAAAAATTGAGATATCATTATCACCTTTGAGTTTGCCTTATTATGCATTGAGAAGTGTCATTCGCATGCTAGTTGCCATGATTTTGTCACTACTTTTTACCTTTTCTATTGGAACGTTGGCTGCAAAGTCACGTAAAGCTGAACGTGTTATCATTCCATTGATTGATATTTTGCAGTCCGTGCCTGTTTTGGGTTATTTGTCTTTAACTTTAGCGGCATTTGTGGCGTTATTTGAAGGCAGTTTGATGGGGTTGGAATCAGCCGCGATTTTTGCCATTTTTACGGCTCAAGTTTGGAATATGACATTGAGTTTTTATCAGAGTTTGCGTAATTTTCCTTCGGGGTTGAGGGAAGCAAGTGACATTTTTCATTTAAATTCATGGCAGCGCTTTTGGCGAATGGAGGTTCCATTTGCTATGCCAGGTCTAGTGTGGAACATGATGATGTCCATGTCAGGTAGCTGGGTTTTTTTGGTTGCTTCTGAAGCGATAGAGGTTTCAGGTAGAAACATTAAACTTCCAGGCCTGGGTTCTTACCTGGGTGAGGCTATTTTGCATAAAGATTCCATGGCTTTATGTTGGTTGATTCTCACTATGTTTGTTGTCATTTTAATTTATGATCAGTTGCTTTTTCGTCCATTATTAGCATGGTCAGATAAGTTTCGATCGAATGTTGGAGTTGAGGAAGATGGGCCTGAATCATGGGTGTTGGATTTGTTTCAGCGCACCCGCTGGTTTAAAGTACTGGGAGCTTTTTTTCAGTTAATCGGTGATGTGATCATTCGTTTTAGGCTCGGTGTTAATGTGGCTCGAAGCGGACGAGGTGACATGGCCTCTAGTGATCTTAAGAGGCGGGTTTTAACGATTGGCAGGTATGTGATTAGTGTGGTTGTATCGCTGGCACTATTGTACTGGCTTTATTGCTATCTGGATTTTTTTAGTGGATCGAATTCGGGCTTTTCAAAAGTGAAAAACTTGTTTCACATTATTTCTGGCTACCCAATATTGCATTTATTCTATTTGGGGTTGTTGACATTTTTGAGGGTCTTTGCTGCGATCATCGTCAGCTCAATAATTTGGGTTCCAATTGGTGTGTGGGTCGGTAGTCGCCCGAAGGTAACGGCAGTGGTTCAACCATTAGCGCAATTTTTAGCTGCGTTTCCAATTAATTTATTGTTTCCTATTGCGGCTGTGTGTATTGCAACCTATGGTTTGGACGTGAATATATGGTGTGCTCCCCTGATGGTATTAGGAACACAATGGTACATCTTATTTAATGTTATTGCTGGGGCTGCGGCATTGCCTAAAAATTTAAAAAATGCAGTGGGTTTGATGCATTTGAAAGGGTTTTTGTATTGGCGTAAGTTTATACTGCCAGCTATTTTTCCGTTTTATATTACGGGAGCGATTACCGCCGCTGGAGGTGCGTGGAACATCAGTATTTTCGCTGAAGTGATACAATGGGGAAGACATGCCATAACGGCAGACGGTATTGGCGCTTACATTACTCAAGCAACTGCTCGAGGGGATTTTACTGGCTTGGCGCTGGGTGTTGTGATTATGATTTTATTTGTTTTGATTGCGAATGCCTTTATCTGGCGTCCGTTATATGATTTGGCGCAGCGTCGATACGGAACACAGTGATTGGAGGTAGATATGGTTCAGCCATTAATTGAATTGAAGAGTATCAAAAAAGCATTCCAGAAAAAAAGGAAAACCGAACTGTTGGTTTTGGACGACGTTAATTTTTCTATAAAAAAAAGAGAAATAGTGGCGTTGTTGGGTAAATCCGGTTCAGGGAAGTCAACGTTGTTGCGAATTATTTCCGGGTTGATTAAGCCAAGTGGAGGCGAGGTGTTGTACCACGGTGAGTGTGTTGAAAAGCCTGTGCAGGGCTTGAGTATGGTGTTTCAACATTTTGCCTTGTTACCCTGGTTGACGGTATTGCAAAATGTGGAGTTGGGGTTGGAAGCTCAAAGAGTTCCTGCGAGTGAGCGTCGTGAAAGGGCACTACAAGCGATTGACGTGGTTGGATTGGATGGGTTTGAATCTGCATACCCAAAAGAATTATCCGGTGGGATGTCTCAGCGTGTTGGGATTGCGCGAGCATTGGTGGTGAATCCTGAAATATTGTTAATGGATGAGCCATTCTCTGCGTTGGATGTGTTGACTGCGGAAAACTTAAGAGGTGATTTGTTGGACATTTGGGGGGCTGAAAAGACGAATATTCAAACCATTATTTTAGTTACGCACAATATTGAAGAAGCGGTTTCTCTGGCTGATCGGATATTGATTTTTGATTCGGACCCGGGGTGTATTCGCAGTGAAATCAAAGTGAAGATGAAGCACCCACGTAATGATCAGGATGATGTTTTTCGCCGCACAGTTGACCAGGTCTATACGTCGATGACCGCGGTGAAAAAAGTGGCTGGTGCGAAGGCTGGTTACGAACCTAAGGTGATAGATTTAAGTTATCGGTTGCCTCAAGTCTCAATTTCAGAGACGACTGGTTTTATTGAAACTCTAGCGTCGCCGGAATATGCAAAGCGAGTCGATCTGCCTGAGTTGGCTGAAGAATTGCATTTGGAATTGGATGAGTTATTTGCGATCACTGAGGTGCTGGAGATTTTGCGTTTGGTTCGAGTGTCTAAGGGTGATATTGAATTGACCAAGGAAGGTCGCGATTTGGCTGACAGTGATATCTTGGAGCGAAAGAAGATGTACGCAAGCTGTTTAATGCAGTACGTCCCGTTAATTCGTTATATCAAAGAAACGATTGATTATGATTCTGATCAGTCTGTTAACGAAGACTTTTTTCTTAAGCGTCTTGTTAATGATTTTACTGAGCAGGCTGCTGAAGAGGTACTGAAGGTTGCGATTGATTGGGGGCGTTATGCTGAAATATTTGCTTATGACTATAATACTGGTTATTTAAGTTTGGATGATCCCGAGTAGGGTGTAGGAGAGATAGATGGCTATTGTAAGTGCGTTATTGATGACAGTTGGTGCGGGTGTGATTAATGGTTCTTATGCTGTTCCAACAAAGAATGTGCATCGTTGGAGTTTTGAATCAACGTGGCTGGTATTTTCGTTGGTGACATTTTTTTTGGCGCCGTGGCTCTATATGCTTGCCATGAATTCGTCAATGGTGTCAATTGTTCATCTCATACATAGTGTTCCGCGAAGTGACCTATTGGTTTTGTTGTTTGGCGGGGTTTTGTTTGGTGTGGGGCAAATTGGTTTTGCTTGGGCGCTGCAGAGAATTGGTATGGGGTTGGCGTTTGTTATTAACATCAGCTTGAGTGTTGCTCTGGGTTCTTTTCTTCCGTTGTTGGGTCACAAAAATCACCTCACCTTGATGCCAGCTTTATTTACGTTGGCTGGTGTTTTGGTAATACTGTCAGGTGTTTACACATGTTATCGAGCAGGGCAGGAGCGTGAAAGTCAGCCTCAATCTGTGTCCATTAGTAAGCGAGTCTATATGATGGGTGTTTTTGCCGCGGTGGTGGCTGGGCTGGGTTCTGCTGGTCAGAATCTTACTTATTCGTTGACACACGCTTCATTGCAGGCATTGGCATTGCAGTCTGGTTTGTCATCTACCGCTGCGGTTACCGCGGTATGGCCATTTTTCTTGACGTTCGCCTTTATTCCATACGCTTTGTATATGCTCTTTTTGAATTGTAAAAATAGAACATTTTCTGAATATTGGAAAGCTGAAAAACGGTATTACCCGTATGCCATATTAATGATGCTGGGTTGGTATGGCTCGTTGATATTATATTCTCATGCGGCAAGTCTGGTTGGTAAGTTGGGGCCAGTTGTGATTTGGCCATTGTTTATGAGTTTGATTATTTTAACCTCTAACTTTTGGGGTTGGTGTTTTGGGGAGTGGGCAGGTGCAAGCCGATCAGTTAAGCGTCGGGCTGTGCGCGGATTATTGTTTTTTGTTTTTTCTTTTCCGTTATTTGGTATTGCCACGTATTATTTACAGTGAGATAAGTTATGGGTGTTTTTGTTAGTATTGAAGCAGGTGGAACTAAATTCATATGTTCTTATGGCGAGTCTCCTAATCAGCTTCAAGGTCGTGTTCGCATTGAGACCCGTGGCCCTCTTGAAACCATGAAGGACGTTCTTGAATATATTCGTCAAGTGTCGCTTGAGCGAGAGATCGATGCCATAGGATTGGCCTGCTTTGGTCCGTTAGAGTTGAATTTTAAATCGCCTGCGTATGGTTCAATAACTCACACCCCAAAGTTAGCTTGGAAACACTTTAATATTGTGGAGTGCATTAAGCGGCAGTTTGATGTTCCTGTTGGTTTTGATACTGATGTTAATGCAGCAGCTTTAGCTGAGCAGCAATGGGGCGCTGGAACGGGGTTACAGAATGTCGTCTATATGACAATTGGTACTGGTATTGGTCTTGGTGCCATAGTTGAAGGGCGGCTGCTTCATGGTGCAATGCATTCGGAAGCAGGTCATATGAGTGTTTTTCAAGATGTTGAGAAAGACCCTTTTCCTGGGGTTTGTCCTTATCATCGAAATTGCCTGGAAGGCTTAGCTTCTGGTCCTGCAATCAAAGCACGCTGGAAAGTCGCATCGGCTTTGGACTTGCCGATTGATCACCCTGCCTGGGATCTTGAAGCTGATTATTTGGCTAGAGCAATGGAAAATGTAACGTTATGTTTTTCTCCGGAGCGAATTATCTTAGGGGGTGGTGTCATGCGTCAGCCTGGATTGCTTTCGAAAGTGCAAGTAAAAACAAAAAGCAACCTTAATGGTTATATTCAGAATGCGTCGATTGAAGATTGGAAAACGTATATCGTGTCGCCCCGTTTTGGGGATGATGCCGGAGCTGCCGGAGGGTTCGCGTTGGCGCAGCAGGTTTTTAAAAAAAGAGAGGTGTTGATATGAGTAGTCAAAATGAAGTTGGGCAAGTGTACACGCGACCGTGGGGAACCTATCAAACCATGGTTCTTGAGTCAGGTTACCAAGTGAAAATACTAACGGTGTTGCCTGGTGGTCGACTATCACTGCAGCGTCATTTTAAGCGAAGTGAGCATTGGGTCGTGGTGGACGGAGCTCCAACGATTACGTTAGGTGATATGAAAAAACAGTATACACGTGATCAAGCTGTTTATATTCCGTTGGAATGTTTGCATCGGATTGAAAATTTAACTGAACAGCGCTGTGTTTTGATTGAAGTTCAAGTTGGAGATTATTTGGGGGAAGATGACATTGAGAGAATCGATGATGTTTATGGGCGAGTGTCATCGACCTCGACAGTGTCAGGTGAGTGAATTCATGAATCAGAGTGGTTTTGCAAAAAAATCAGAGGTGTTAAAGATCGCTGGGCCAGCAGGGGCGATAGAAGTGGCTACGTCGTGGCCTTCAGAACTCAAGCACCGATGTGTGATGTTGGTGTGTCATCCGCACCCATTGCACTTAGGTACAATGAACAATAAAGTGGTAACCACACTATGTCGTTCTGCAGATAAGATGGGGATGCCTTCTGTGCGTTTTAATTTTCGTGGGGTGGGTGACAGTGACGGGGTTTTCGATCACGCGGTGGGTGAGCAAGCAGATGCTCTGGCCGTTATCGATTGGATTAAAATTACTCTACCGGGTTATCAAATTGTGCTTGCTGGTTTTTCTTTTGGATCCTACGTGGCCGCTTCTATTTCTCATCAGCTTACTGATTGTTGTGCCTTGATTAGTGTGGCTCCGCCCACCCACCATTATGATTTTGATGCACTACTGCCCCCTCCATGCCCGTGGTTGGTGTTGATGGGAGATCAAGATGAGGTTGTGCCGTTGAATGAGGTTGTGAGTTGGGTAAAGTCTCGTCAATCAGAAATGGAATATCGACAGTTTGTCAACTGCGGTCACTTTTTTCATGGGCGATTGATTGAGTTACAAAACTCGGTGATGGATTGGGTTTCTCAATTGGGTTTAACTTAATTGTGATCACGCAAGCCAGGTATGGCCTGTTACTTATTTTATGATAAAAAAAACCCGAGTGTTAGAAGCTCGGGTTTGAATTGCCGTTACGTTTGTTAAAGTGAAATCTCGTAACTTGCTTTGATCATCGCGATAGATGCAATTCTATTGATGCTCTCGCGTGTGGCAGCTTGACTTGGGAATGTTGAAGGCTCGTTTGGGCTTATAACCGCAGTTGCTAAAATGTTCAACTGGTGGTTTTTGCTCAGTTTGTATGTGGAACCTAGTTCCACTACCGGTAGGTCGCTTTCGTTATGCCCTGCAAGCTGATTGTCATTACCGGCCGGGATGGTGCCACCAAAAGACGTGGTTTGACTGACGTGGGCTGTTCCAGATTTGAGAATGACGCCCCATTTCGGTGTCAATTGCAGTTGTGCCACACCCATGATATCAGTGTAGTGACCACTGTAGGTCAGCGTTTCGTATGCGTTGTCATAATCTAATAAGGTTCGAGTTAGTGTGTTGTTGGCATAGCCTTGGTACCCACCTTCTACGCCTAGGCTGAGTCGATCAATATTGGCAAACGTGAACCCTGCATGCACGCCAAATGTTCCGCCGTCAGCACTGATCTTTGATTCTTGATAACCTGGCGTGTTTATCCCGCTGTTATTAAGGTTGCTAGCCATACCACCAATGCCGCCATCGATTGCGATATAAGCTCCTGTTTGTGCTTCTGTTTGTGAAATGAATGCCGTGCATAGGATGGCACCACTTAAAAGTAGATTGATTTTTTTCATTTTTTCTCCGATTTTTTAACAAGAAATTATTTAATCGACGACATGTTGCCTCACAATTAGCTGTTATTCAAGTTAAAATAAGATTAAATAAATTAACTTTAATACAAGAAATGATTTTATGGGTGTGGGAAGTTTTTTGAAACACTTGTAAGTGTCTGTTTTTTTATTTATTGTCATTTTATTCTGTTTGATGTCGAGAAACTCGCTTGCTCTGGTGAACCAGCTGAACTCGCTTGCTTAAATAACGTAGAAGAGCGTCCTTGATCATCTTTTTTAAGTCTTTTTAATGCTGGTACGGTTGATTGCGAGCTTGGGTGGCCTTGTGGGGGTATTTTTATTGTTAATCTTGGGCGCTTAGTGCCGGCCGTGTTTGCGGCATTGTGCATAAGCCCCAATCTAGCTTCAGTTCCTGCTGCTGGGCTTGTTTTTCTAATTACTGGGAAGAAAAATTGAGTTATATGGTCAAAACAGCACTGCATTTTCGTCTGAATGACGGTGTCTTCGGAATCCCTCCACCAGTCTGCTGTGTAACTGCTCAGTTTAAGGTAATCGAGCTTTTTCTTACTCTTATTGTAGATATTGATGGCTTGAATGTTACTTTTGGAATCATCGATAAATATCATTTCTATGTTTTTATTGTGGTAAGCATGAATATTTTGTGACATTTCTAGAAGGCATTTCACTTTGTGCCACGGCGCTTGTTGCCTATTTTCACGGGTGTTTTCTTTTTTATATCCTGAGATATAAAAAGAAGAGCATAACGATGTGTCTTTTTTATACTCAAGATTAAATCTGGGGTATCTTGGGTGGTTGATTAAGAACGTTGTTTCACTGGTCATTAAAGGCAGTGGCAGGGTGTCGGCACCAAATGCTGTTACGGCTGCGCTTTTATTTGTTTTTTGTATGTGGTTATCGAAATGCTTATTGATATTGACTTTGTGACTCTCCGTGGCAGTGGAAAAAAAGAGTGAATTGAATTCTTTTACCATCTCTAGCACGAGTGAATCAACTTGAAATTTTGCCGTAACAACGCCGAGGTATGCCTGACTGCCATCTGCGGTTAATGTTTCAAATAAAGCTTTAATTTGGCTGAGGATATAATCTCTGTTCACGTACCAAGGTGCCTTACCCTTTCGCTCTGAAAATAGGGTTTTATCTAGATCCCAGACCACAACTTTAATTGACATAATTTAACCTCTAAAGAATTTTATTTTGAATTATACGGGTATATTATTAAATAAATATTAAATATATTGATTATGTTTTTTTTATAATCTTAGGGAGCGATTGCTGCGCTATTAAATCCGGATCAATCACGGTATAGTAAGCGTATTTTTAACCTCATTGATGATGGACTCAGCATGGCTCAAGTGGATGTGTGTAGTGTGGATGCGATTTTGCCTCAAACTCAGTGCGAACAGTGCACGTATAAGGGGTGTTTGCCCTATGCCCGTGCTATCGTGGAGGAGGGTGAAACTATTGATAAATGCGTTCCAGGTGGTGAGCGCGTGTTGGAAGAGCTTGGGCAATTGTTGGGCCAAGAGATTGAGTCTTTGCGAGCGGGTGTAAAGCGTCGGCTTAAGCCACCATACACCGCAAAAATTCGGGAAGAAGAATGTATCGGTTGTACAAAGTGCATCAAAGCTTGCCCGGTGGATGCAATTATTGGGTCTTCAAAAAAAATGCATACAGTTCTGACGGATGCGTGCAATGGATGTGAACTTTGCTTGTCACCTTGTCCGGTAGATTGCATTGATTTGGTTGAGTTACCCGTGCGAAGTGAGGAAGATGAAATACACTTGTTCACTCAGTCTCGAGAACGGTTTGAACGTAAAGGTGCACGAAAAGAACGTAAGAAGAGAGAAGATAAAGAAAAGCATAAAATCGCAAAAGCAAAAAAGGCGGAAAAGAAACAAACTGTTAAAGCTCGGCAATTGGCAATACAGGAAGCGATGGAGCGAGTGAAAAAAAAGCGAGCAGATAAGGATGAATAAAAAAAAGTGTGAGCTGTTTTTCAAAACTTTACAAGA
Source organism: uncultured Gammaproteobacteria bacterium (assembly GCA_902581285.1). Classification (GTDB taxonomy): domain Bacteria; phylum Pseudomonadota; class Gammaproteobacteria; order Coxiellales; family Coxiellaceae; genus CACHNP01. The sequence goes on from CACHNP010000003.1 coordinate 78,836, forward strand.
ACAAAATCCCAGTCCCACAACGGAGTTAAATTATCGATCGCATTACCAGCTATTGATAGCTGTTATCATGTCAGCACAAACAACAGATATCGCTGTGAATAAGGCAACAAAAGATTTGTTTCGTGTAGCCCCTAACGCCGCTGCCATGTTGGAGCTGGGGGAGGTGAATTTAAAAAAATACATTAAAACAATTGGTTTATTTAATTCTAAAGCTAAGAATGTCATTAAGACATCAGCTATGCTGATTGAGAAATACAAGGGCAGAGTGCCGCGGCAGCGTGAACAGTTGGAATCGCTGCCCGGGGTTGGGCGTAAAACAGCTAACGTGGTTCTCAATACTGCGTTTGGTGAGCCTACGATAGCCGTTGATACGCATTTGTTTCGCGTTGCAAATCGGACTGGTTTGGCGCGTGGTAAGACACCGCTTGAGGTGGAAAAAGGTTTGCTAAAGGCGATTCCAGAACCTTACTTAAAGGATGCTCATCATTGGTTAATTTTACATGGGCGATATGTTTGTACTGCTCGATTACCTAAATGCGCCAACTGTTCAGTCCGTCAGCTATGCGAATACAAGGATAAAGTCAATTAGGAGAATTAAGTATACGGGTTACCGGTGCGAAGTGTGAGTGGGCTGCTATTTGAGCACGAAGGCGATGAGGGGCTATGAGTGGGGCGGATGTAGTGTTCGCAATAGTTGGACTCTTCCCTTATTAAGTGGTCAGTTGGGAAGTCTCTCAAAAAAGCAAACTTGTTTCGTTCTAGTTGGTTGCAAAGAGTATGCGGGTTTTTTGCTTTTTTAAGCCAGTTTAATAACATGCTTAGTGAATTTTCACATGGCGGTGTCTGTTGATTTTTTGAGGTCCAGTCAGATTTAAAAGCGTCGACAGCTCTTGCGAACTGATTTTTTACGTCGAGATACCGTTTGTCAGTTATGGCTTCTAGTTTGATTTTCAATTTTTCTAGTATGCTGATCACAGCAGTCAAGCGTTTCTGCACTGGGATGTCTATTCGTGCTGATAAGGCTGGAATAATTGATTGAAAAAACCGTTGTATTTGTTTTTTTGAAGTGAAATGTATTTCGCCTTCTTTGATTAGTTTTTCGAGTAGTCTTTTCTTTTCCATTGCATGAGTGGTTAAACCTAGGCGGATGAGTCCTTTTAACGGTAAGTTTCGAGCCTGTAATTTTGAAGAAGTAGATCGTCGAAGGAGCATGTCTTCATAGTAATTATGAGCATTATCAAGGATGTGTTGTGCAGTGAGAAGTGCGTTGTTATCACTGGTGCTTGGCTGTGCGTCTTTTATCATTGTTACTAAGCTTTGTGTGGGGGTGCTCAGTAGATTCGCAATAGATGTGATATTCTGTGATATAAGGTGGTCTAAAAATTCATGACGCTGAGAGACTTTTAACGCGTTCTTTAGTATCTGGATTGCCACCTGTTTGTAAAGCTTGGCGATTGACTTTTTTTGATTTTTTTGGTGGTTCAACGTTGAGAAGATCAGTTCTTCGCATGAATGAATATCCTGAATATGTAGATATTCTAGTGCGTCATTTAGCTCATGAGTAGGTAGGTTTATGCCAGCAGAGCGTAGATCTTGTTGTTTCAGTAGTGGTGAGTGTTCTCTTGCTAAAAAGTGTAGGCGTATAAATAAAGGTGAATCAATAGACAGCATATAGGTTGCATCTGTTATTTTTTTTCTGAAGTAACATGTGGCTTGTTGATCGTGAAGGTAGTGGCGTGTTTCTTCTAATTGCCTTTGGCCCGATGTTAAATAGCTGGATTGTATTTTTTTTTCAATTTCATGAATAATGCTCTCGATTGAAAATGCGGTTGAAATAAATTGAGTGTCTATTCTAAAGAGAGAAAGTATATCGCTGTGAGCCTGTAACAAATCTTCCGTTATGTTTACATGATTTGATAAATCTTGTTGTATTTGCATATTGAGAATGTTCTCAGTCTCATCGACAATGATCGAGCGAATTTTTTTTCCGTAATTTTTAGTGTAAGGAAGATTGCGGTATCTTTGGATTTTCGATTTAATTTGAGTGAAGTGTTGTTTATCCTCATAGAGTTTCATAAGTTGCTGGATGATAGAGAGAACATTTTTTTGTTGTTGATCTCTTACTCTCTCAATAGGTGGTTTGCTATTTATCGGCTGAAATTTTATTGTGGCGGTGCAGTGGTCAAGTCGCCGTGCTGACTTGATTGCGTTGAGTCTTATTTCATGAATGATTATTTGATGTTCAGTCGATAGATTTCTTATGTGCTTTCTCTCTTGTTCAAAGTGACTTGCAAGCATGGTTTGCATACTCGGTGATGGCTTGTGTTGTGCTTGCGAAAGAGTGATTTTTCTAGCTAATTTTTTGATATGTTGATTAACTGCGACTTGGTCTTCGTATGGCGTTTGTTTACTGATATATGTTTTTTTTGTTGCAGATTCTAAAAGCGTTATGGCTTTTTTTCTAAATGCCTGTTGTTGTTCTGAGATTTTGGGCCTGCGAGAAGGATTGCGGTGGAGCGATGTTGTCAATTTTTTGTTTGCGGCTGCTGCTGGGCTTAAGTCGTGTATGTATCTGTGCATGATTATTGATGAGACTCTTCTGTTGTTTGTGTTAATTCGTCATTTTCTTTTCGGGTTATTTCTTGAACCAGTGTCATGAGTAATAGCATCACGATGGGGCCAATGAAGAGGCCGAGAAAGTGAAATTTTTCAATTCCTCCTAGGATTCCAATAAAAATAATGAGGAAGGGGAGTTCTGTTGAGTTACCTATTAGTGTTGGTTTGACAAAACTGTCAGTGACGAAGGTTAGAACTGATCCAAAAATAATAATAAAAATGGCAGTAAGGAGTTTTGCTTTGAGAACCAACGTTGCTGCTGACATAACGATGGCAATAGAAACCCCGAAAGGTATCATTGAAAGTATTGCTGTTATGAAGCCAAACAAAACGGGTACTGGGACACCGGTCAGCACGTAAACGATACCCATAACAAAGCCGACTCCCAGTCCCACAAAGACAGTGCTGTTTACTACGGCCCTGATTGAATAGGGGAGATTTCGGAAATAGGTTCTCCACTGTGACGCGAAAACTTTTGAACCAATTTCTTGTGTTTTATTGGCTAACTTGTCACCGTCGCGATAGAAGAAGAACAATGTCATGAAGCAGAAAAATATACTAAGGCTGTGTGAAAGAATGGTTTTGCTGATTACTTTTAGTGAACCAAAAAGCGTGGGTATGTGAGTGTGTATGAAATTATTTAATGTCGTGTTTATGTTTCGTATGGATTCCGGCTTGGATAAGTAATCGTGCCACAGTGAATCGAGTTTATGACCAACCAGTGGTAATTGAGCAAGTCCACTGGGTTCTGTTACGCCAATATTTTTATGATCGTTTAAAAAGCTAATTAGGTAGTGAATTTCATTCACTAGTTGTACGACGATAATGGCAACCGGGGTGGCGATACAAATGGCGATTATGGTGGTGCAAAATAGTGATGCTACAGTTGAATGACCAAAAAATACTCGTTGTCTAATGACCTGGTAAAAGGGCCAGGTGGATATAGCGATGATGCTTGCCCATGCGAATGGTTTGATATAAACAGAGGCAATGTAAATAAAGCAGGCGATGATGAAAATGATGAGCATGTTACTAATAGCGTTGTTTTTAGTGGTTGTTTGTTGGTCCATTCTGGTTCCTTATTCACAAAAATATGCAATCAGTATACCTTTATTCGTTGAATCAAAGTAGGGTTACTTGAGTTTTAGGCGTGCTCACTGGCAACGCTTTTCCATGATATTGTTCAGTTGCTCGCTGTTCTGCTGGAATTTTGTACTTAGTTTGAATTGATGCGCTTTTGGCTAGGTTATTTTATCAGGCTGTTTTTGTTGTTATTTTAAACAGGCTTGCATCACTGTTTTTTGCGCTGATTTATTTTTGTGAAACGATATAATAACCACTAAGTGGTCATATTTTTTTTAAATAAACCTTTTGCCGGCTTTTATTTCTCTTCTTTTGATAATTTCATGATAAAAGTGGATAAAAATGTACATATTGTGTTCTTAGGTGGTATAATGTGGGAAGTTGTGGGAAAAAAGGATTTACCATGTTCAGGGGCATTAATGCCATATCATTGGATTCCAAAGGACGGATGGCCATTCCGACCCAATATCGTGAGCCGATATTGGAGGAAGCTGATGGTGCTATGGTGGTTACCATTGATACTGAAGATCGTTGCCTCATGCTTTACACGCAACCACAATGGCAAGAAATTGAAGACACTCTGGCTGCTCTGCCAACATTTAATCCAGTTACACGTAGAATACAACGTTTGTTGATTGGTCATGCAAATGACCTTGTGCTGGATAAAAACGGTCGAATATTGATTCCAGCAATTTTACGTGAATATGCCGGTCTCGATAAAAATATCATGTTGGTTGGTCAGGGAAAAAGATTTGAGGTTTGGGGCGAGTCGCAATGGGAATTGGGGCGCGACAGTTGGTTGGCGGAGGACTTCAGTGATGAAGGGGGCACCCCGCCGGAGCTACTAAGTTTATCATTATAGGATAATACGTATGCATCAACATCGTCCCGTTTTATTAGAGGAGGTACTAACAGGTTTAGATATCAAGTCGGAAGGAGTGTATTGTGATCTTACTTTTGGGAGAGGTGGGCACAGTGCAGAGGTGTTAAAGAAAATCGGGCCGCAAGGTCGGTTGATAGCGATGGACAGGGACCCCGTCGCGGTTTTTACAGCAAAAGAAAAGCCTGATTTTCAAAAAGACCCCCGTTTTAGTATTGTTCATGGTCAATTTTCAGAGTTGAAGACGGTGATTAATGAGCGGGGGTTACGAGGAAAAGTGGATGGAATACTGTTGGATGTGGGTGTTTCGTCTCCTCAGTTGGATGACCCTGAGAGGGGTTTTAGTTTTATGCGGGAAGGCCCATTAGATATGCGAATGAATCCTGGGGAAGGAGAGTCTGCAGCGGAGTGGCTTAATAGGGCGCAATTGGAGGAAATTTCGATGGTGATTCGAGATTTTGGTGAGGAAAAGTTTCATTTTCGTATCGCTCGTGGCATTGTCGAGGCGCGGCGAGAAAAGCCGTTTGAAACAACACTACAGTTGGCCTCATTGATTGAGGAAATTGTGCCGGTGAAAGAAAAGAGAATACACCCTGCTACTAGGACCTTTCAGGCGATTCGCATTTTTATTAATAGAGAGTTGGATGAGTTAAAGCAAGTTTTGGCTCAAGTGTTGGATGTTCTGAAGGTGGGGGGGCGATTGTGTGTGATCAGTTTCCATTCGCTCGAGGATCGCATTGTTAAAAAATTTATTGCGGAACAGGTGAATGTGGACAATTTTCCGTCTCATATTCCGGTAAGAAGTTTTGAAGTACAGCCATTGATGAAAAAGGTGGGTTCATTGATTCGTGCTAATCAAGTTGAAGTGGCTGGAAATCCGCGCGCGAGAAGTGCGCGATTAAGAATAGCGGAGAAGTTAAGATGAATATATCGGTCATTGGTCTTGGGGCAAGACGCTCGATGGCTCGCTCTGGTTTAAGAGCAGAGGTGGGGTTGAGCGCGTTTTTTCCAGTTTTTTTTGCGGTCTTAATCACTTTGTTTGCTATTGTTTATTTCAAAGATTTAAATCGTCGTTATTTTTTGCAGGAGCAGGCAGCTGTGCAGCAAATGCATTTGGAGAAAGTTAAGTCGGGGCAGTATCTCTTAGAGCAGAGTGCGCTGTCATCCCAATCACGGGTGGAAAGTATCGCGCAGACAAAATTGGGTATGATCTTGCCTTCTGCGCATGATGTTGTTATGTTGCAATTGTCCTAGTTGGAGAGACGAGACCTTATCATTATCTCGTGATAAGTTAAAAAAAAATAACGTTGCAACTGTACTTTAATCAAGGTAAAGAGCTGAATGAGTTACTTTAAATCCACTTTCTGGCGTGATGTTTTTTTACTAATAATTCTAGCCACACTGATGTTGGGTTTGATTATTCGACTGTATATTTTGAATGTGGTCGATAGGCATTTTTTATTGCAACAGAGTCGGGCTAGAATACTGCGTCATCAGATAGTTCCAGCTTATCGAGGCATGATTGAGGATCGATTAGGCGTTCCATTAGCAATTAGTACGCCTCTGCAGTCTGTGTGGGTGAATCCAAAAATATTTCAAGCGAGTGAAGAATCTGAGGCCGCACTAGCAAGAGACTTGTCCCTAGATCAGGCTGCGATGGAAAAAAGAATTGCCTCTGCAAAATCAAAAGGTAAGGAATTCCTTTATCTAAAGCGAATGAATTCGCCTGCAATTGGACAGGAAGTTGCAAGCTTGCAATTGAAAGGTGTGTTTTTACAGAAAGAATACAAACGTTTTTACCCTGAAGGTGAGGTCATGGCACACGTGGTTGGGCTAACCAATGTTGATGATCAAGGCCAGGAAGGTTTGGAATTGGCATATAACAAGCAACTGTCCGGTCAAGATGGTGTTCGGCGTGTTATTAAAGATCGTCTGGGGCACGTTATCAAAGATATGAGTTGGATTCAGCTACCTCAGCAAGGGAAAAATGTGAGGTTGAGTGTTGATCATCGAATTCAATACTTGGCTTATCGAGCATTGAAATGGCAAGTGGATAAATACCATGCTGCGTCTGGTTCGGTTGTGGTGCTGGATGCCAAGACGGGGGAGATTTTGGCTGATGTTAATCAGCCCTCTTATAATCCCAATGATCGCCCAAAAGATCATGATGGCCGTTTTCGAAATCGTGCTGTTACTGATATTTTCGAGCCTGGATCAACAATTAAGCCGTTTACTATTGCGTTGGCGTTAAGTAGTGGTAAGTATACGCCTGACTCAACCATAGATACAAACCCTGGTCGACTGCAAATCGGTGGTTACACCATTAAAGATGATGGGCTAAATTACGGTGTTATCAATTTGACCCAGGTTTTAAAAAAATCCAGTAACATTGGTGCGGCAAAAATTATGTTGTCCTTATCGCCTGAGGATTATACTACCTTATTAAAGAAGATCGGTTTTGGTAGTCCAACTGGAACCGGTTTTCCAGGTGAAGCCAGTGGTTCGATTTTGGGGCGTTCTCATTGGTATCCTAGTGTTGTGGCGACTTTGGCTTATGGTTATGGAATTGCGGTTAGTACCTTGCAACTGGCACAAGGCTATCAGGTTTTAGCTGATCATGGGGTGAAAGAGCCTGTTACTTTTTTGAAACGAACAGAGCTGCCAAGTGGTTCACGAGTGTTGTCATCGACGGTGGCGGACGAGGTGGTTGCTATGCTTAAGACGGTGGTATCAAAAGGAGGTACTGGTTGGCGAGCACGAGTACCTGGTTACGTTGTCGCGGGAAAGACGGGTACCGCTTACATTGCAGGTCCTGGCGGATACAATAAACACAAATTTATCGCGTCATTTGTGGGTGTGGCACCAGCTGCTGATCCGAGGCTGGTTGTCGCGGTGGTGATTCGTGATCCACAGGGGCAGCATTTTGGTGGGATAGTATCAGCGCCAGTTTTTTCTAAGGTGATGTCGGGAGCCTTACGTTATTTGGATATACAGCCTGATTCGGTTAGTGAAGTGACAACCAGTTGATAGGGTTTAGTTGGTTAATTGGAGCGCGTATTTGTGGCAATCTTGGTCAGTAGGTGTTGGTACTTTTCAGAGGTGGTGCCACGTTTTCGGTGGTAAGCTAATTGGCGACGTTCTCCGGCTGATAAGGATGCTTCGTATTTTGCACGGTCAATGTGAGGCTGGATATTGTCTTTATTGGTGATATTCGAAATCCGGAAACTGATGCGGCTGCCGCTGGGGAGGGTTGCTGCTGAGATAAATAAGCCTTTGTGGAGCATGGAGAGTGCATCAATTTTGAATACTTTAGGTTCGTTTTTCCAGTTGGTGTAGTGTATATCGACACTCTCACCAATCGGTGAATACGAATGGGGGTTGGGTGTGGTGTTTTCAATGGAATTGAATGTGGATACCTTTTTTCTGGGTCTAAAGATAAAATAAGCAACAATGAGGATCGCAACTATGATCGCTAGGTTTTCAGGTTGTTCGAAAAACTCCATCCATTTGTCTCTCAAGAAAGGTGGAGTGCCTACCAGATAACGCTTCATGCATCTTCGATGACATGAAACTTCAATTACACCTATATACGAATCACACCCTCTCTTACCGGCATTTAACGTGAGTCGCTTCTAGGCATTAAGAGAAAACCCTTAATAATAGGTTTGACGGCATGCACTCCTATCAAACAAATCTGTATTTTAGTTTAGCATATAGAGGTAAAAAAAAGTAGTGTGTTCAGAGAGAAAATCAAAGCAGCTAAGTCATTATCAATCAAGGAAATAATTCTTTCGACGGAATTATTTGGAAAGCAACATTCTTGATGATGTCTGACCAAAAGTATGATTTTCGATCCCGAGCTTGCGAGCAGCGCAGCCGAATGAAACTTACAACTTACAAACTGTTGTAGGTTTTATGAGTTAAGCGGGTCGAAAATCATTTTTTACTGATATACCAGTCACGCCGTCTCTTACCAGCACGGTAGGTGCCTGGCTGATCAGTATTAAGAGAAGGCCCCATCGCAGGTACCTAGCGATAATGATTTCATTATTTATTATTTTACCCTCTTGCTAAAAAAAAGCATTTTGGCCTTGCTTTTTTCGTCTATCAGATTAATAGTTTCCTATTATTTCTTTTGCGCGTTTTTTTGTAAAAATTACCCGATTTCTTTAGTTTTTTTCAAGACGGATGTTTTCTTTATGTATGACAATCGATTCAATTTTCTTTATCCAAAACATCATCTCATTAAACTTTATAAAAATGATACATACCTTTCACGAAATAGAATTAATATCAATAACCCAACCGCGCTTGCTAGATATATAGGCACACATAAATAAATCAATGCTGGCATATGAATATGTATCATGGCGAGTAGCGCAGGAACTATCGATCCAACAATGGCATTGCCCAGATTATAACTTAACGCACAACCGGAGTAACGAACCCGTTTAGGGAATAGCTCACAAAATAAGGCAGCAGAATTACTCACAAACAAGGAATTCACAACGAGTAATAAAATATAGCTTATCATTGTGAGTATGTAAATATGCCAGGTTAATACTAACATGATAGGGTAAATCAATAAAATATAAAGAATAAAGCTCCATGCCAACCCTTGTAACCGTCCGTGTTTATCACTTAGTTTTGCAAACAACATCATTGATAAACATGATAACATCAACGCTATCGCATTAAGTAAAAACACCTGCTGAGTAGAATAACGTAAATTATGTAGCATAAAGGTAATCAAATAAACAGATCCCGTATAGTAATAGACCCCACCAATACAGGCCAACATAAAAGATAGCAAAAATGATTTATAATGGTATTTAAATAACGTTGTTATCGGTGCTTCATTATTCTTGCCAACAGCTTTATTATCCTCTTGAATTGGCTTACCGCTTAAGAAAACCAGTACTGCGAGTAAAGCTGAAAGCAGAAAAGGAACGCGCCATGCAAAATCCAGGTGATATCGCGTGGGGATCCATTTAAAGCAGAGCATCACAATTACACTTGCCAGTATATATCCCGATATAGAATAAACATAAGCCAAGGCACAACCTTCAGCTCGTCCACCTTTTTGTAAGTCACCTAGAACAGTCAACGAGCCACTATACTGACCACCCGCTGATACCCCCTGAGCGATACGTAATAATAGCAGAATAATAGGAGCGAACATACCAATATCGTGATAAGAAGGGATGAGGCCAATACAGAAAGTAGGGAAAACCATACAAATAATGGCTATTCGAAGTGACCTCGTGTGGCCATGCTTATCGCCCATATGCCCAAAGATAATCCCGCCGACAAAGCGCGTCACAATACCACCGGCGAAAATTAAAAAAACATAAACCAAGCCATGCTTGTTATTGGGGAAAAAACTCTTAGACATATAACTGGGCAGATAAGAGAAGAGACTGAAGTCATACCACTCCATCACATTACCTAAACCTAAACGCCAGTGTTTATACAACTGCTTTAACATACTCACTCTTTATTAATAATTCAGTCTCTAACCTTTATAAAATAATTTATCTACTTGATTCCGATCAAGCGTGTATTCTTGATTGTAGTTCTCACAAGTAATAGCGATAACCGGCTTTTCAACTAAAATAGAGTCTGCCTCAACCTTACTCATTGAAAGCACTGCTTTTTCCATTTTATTAAAACTACAATGACGCGTAAACTCAACAACCTTAGACTCGAATAGCTGTATGTTCTCCTGAGAAAAATAAAGCTTCAGCAAACGCTCTGAGTTCTTAAATAGATCCTCCCCTATTCATTCCAGCTTTTTCTTGCTTTAATTCCAAAATAAATTATCCATATCAGCATTAGGTATCCGTTGCAGTAGAGAGGCATTAGCTGCAAGCTTGCTCATATCTATGGTAACAACTGTTGACAGTACCTCAGACTGAAGGAGGTAATCTTCTAATGCTTTAGATAGACTACCTGAAGCCAAATCAACAATACTTTGATACTGTGAGCTAGAAATATCAAGTGAAATAGTGACAACCAGTCTACCGCTATAAAAATCTACAGTCAACTTTTTGCTGATCAGCAATATCTTCTCATCTCGCCATCCCCTTACTTCTAACTTCTCATTACACGTCGTGACTAGCAAATTAATGCTTCTACAACATTTATACTCTAGAGTGAGTACACCATTAAATTTTAGTCTTGTAACCAAGAGAGAAGAAGTCGCCAAACACTGCATCAGTGCCGTGTAGGTTACCTGTGGGTAGTGATGCTGTCGCATGA